>JAYSPR010000088.1:0-12293 GCA_043721975.1 Bacteriovoracaceae bacterium | reverse complement strand
CTCCCTCGATAATTCTCACACGCCATTTTGATCCCAGGTCTTTTTCAACTTCAAAATTTATTTTTTCACCAACATTTGAAAGTTTAAAATATTTTTCTTGTTCTTTTGAAAGATGCTTTTTTTGAATTTCTAGAATGATATTTTTATTTTCGTTATCTTTTGTATAACAAGCTTCATACTCAAAGCTAAACTTCGTTTCATTTATGTAACGAATTATAGTCGCTTGATTGTTAGTGACTTCATTTTTACTTTTTCTTTTGTAGACATGAGCAGTCATGGGAAGAGTTTTACGATCCAGACTTACTAATTGTGAAAGTCTTTCAATACTAAAATCATGATTTGTTCTTAAAACCTGATGACACCATGAATTTGGACATTCAGCATTACTGGGGCAAGGATAATGAACATTATATTGCTCTAACAAAGTTGATCTAAGCTTTAATAGTTCAGGGAAAAGTTCACTGGTCCCAGGCTCAATCCACATGACGTATTCAGGATCAATAGTCATTATAAGATCCTGGGCCCTATCAATACCCATTTCATTAATTGAATGACCGAAAAATAAGACACTCGTATTTTTTTTCTCGATAAATTTTCGATGAATGGAGAAATTATCTTGTGGATAAAACCCCTTCATTATTTTTAAGGCCTGATCAAGCATGATCTGAGCAGAGTCAATCCCAAGCATTTCTACGTGAGGACCAATGTTAAGGAGTTTTTTCCAGGCTAAACTATAAGTGCCGGGGCCGCAACCCACATCAATAAAAGGCCTATTTTTAAAATCTAAAAGCATGGACTCTGGTAACTTTGATAATAAAAAATGAAGTTTTGGAATATTTGTAGGCAAATAAAAACTTGCATAAGCACTAACCTGCCTATGATCTAAAACGTAATCCGTCATTTGATCACGTTTTTTTGTGAACTTCACCGACATTTCATTAATCATTTTTACGATCTCTGACTCAGATAAATTTGAAATAAGTAAATGAGGTTTGATTTCTTCAAAGGATATTTTAGGTGAAAAAGAAAGGGGCCCTAAGGCCCCGGTATTATCGTTTTGCAATTTCGACATATTCACGATTTGTTGAACCAGTATAAACCTGGCGAGGACGAGAAATTTTTGTTTCTTTTGTTTCTCTCATTTCTTTCCACTGAGCGAGCCAGCCTGGCATTCTTCCAAGAGCGAACATTACAGTGAACATATTAGTTGGAATCCCAAGTGCGCGATAAATAATTCCTGAATAGAAATCAACATTAGGATAAAGATTTCTTGACTTGAAATAATCGTCTGCGAGGGCCTCTTGCTCTAAGCCTTTAGCGATATCAAGGTATGGATCTTTCACACCTAATTGAGCAAGCACATTGTCACAGGCTTTTTTAATAATCTTAGCTCGTGGATCGAAGTTTTTATACACACGGTGACCAAAGCCCATGAGTTTAAAGTTATCACTTTTATCTTTAGCGCGAGTTAGTGCTTTTTTATAGTCACCACCAGCTTTAGAAATTTCTTCTAACATTTCTAAAACCTCTTGGTTTGCTCCACCGTGAAGTGGTCCCCAAAGAGCGTCAATACCAGCTGAGATTGAAGCAAAGATTGAAGCATTCGACGAACCAACAACTCTTACAGTTGATGTCGAACAATTTTGTTCGTGATCAGCGTGAAGAATAAGTAAAACATCAAGTGCATGGGCCACGTCTTTAGATGGCTTCATTCCCATCATAGACATAAAATCTTCGCAATAAGAGAGTGATGGGTTTGATGCAACCAAGCCATGTCCCGCTTGGATTCTATAAATTGAAGCAGAAATAATTTTAAATTGACCTAACAAGAGCGCAAAGATTTCATCTTTTTGTTCAGTTGTTGGATTGGGATTATTGAGCTCAGGATGATTAGCTGAAAGAGCAACTGTAATCGCTGAAGCAATGGCCATAGGGTGAGCCGTTTTAGGAAAAAGTTCAATCATGCGAGTAATGTATTCTGGAAGTTTCGAATGGCTTGAAACTTTTTTCTCAAATGTTGAGAGTTCAGAAGCTGTCGGAAGTTTTCCCCAGTTTAATAAATAGGCCACTTCTAAAAATGATGATTTTTCTGCAAGCTGCTCAATTGGATATCCTCTATAACGAAGAATCCCAAGCTCTCCATCCAAAAATGTAACAGCTGAAGCACAAGAGCCTGTATTTAAAAATCCATGATCGATCGTGATGCATCCAGTGTCAGCACGAAGCTTAGATATATCGATCGCTTTTTCTTTTTCAGAACCTTCAGTGATGGCATATTCAAAAACTTTTCCATCGATTTCGAGTTTGGCTTTTTCAGACATATAAATCCTCCAATTTGGTGATACTTAAATATATTTATTCATACCGTAATGATTAATTTTTAACAATCACATCAAGCAATTGTCGACCAGTGCTCGGGGTCCGCTTGCCAACTTTTCAAAAGTTCAAATTCAACTTGATTAACTAATCTTAACTCTAGTGCAGCCAAAGATAAGGAGGTAAAATCTGTCAGTGAAAAAAGCTCAATATTTTGCTCTTTTAACTTTAACCGAGATGACTTCATTTCATAATCCACAATGCATAGGCATAACCGACTAGAAAGTTCGGCTAATTTTAAGCCATCCATCGCTTCAACTAAGCTTGATCCGGCATTAACCAGGTCTTCAACCAACAAGACCTTTTGTCCTGCTTTATAATCCCCTTCTACTTGATTCATTTTACCATGCCCTTTAGGCTTTGGCCTGATGTAGATTAAAGGCTTTTTCATTCTGTCAGAAATAATTGAAGCGTGAGGAATCCCTGCAGTTGCAATTCCTCCAATGAGATCGAATTGAAATTGATGAAAACTAATCAGAGATATGAATGCTTTTATAATTTCATCCCTAAATTCTACGTGGGAGAGAACTAATCTATTATCACAGTAAATAGGTCCCCTAAGGCCAGAGGCATAAGTGAAAGGTTTAGAGGGAGAAAACTTAACGGCTCCTAAACTAATTAACTTTTTAGCTATGTCCATTTTCATTGGTAATTCCTGGTTGTGATGGGCCCTAAAGCCCTTCGACAAGTCATTATTATTGCGTATGCTCATGTTAGATGAGTGATTTTTTCTATTTTAAGGTAAAATACTAAGGTCGGCCAAATGTTCTTTAACTAAAAACGAGTGGTGCTAGTGAAAGCTTTGTTTATTGGGCATAGCCCAGAAGAAGATAAAAATATTGTACGTATGATGGGAAATAATTTTCCTAAAATTCAACTCGTCAGACTCAGTGAAAACAATGATCTCTTAGATATGCTTATGACTGACGGCCCTTTTTCTTTTATAATTATTAATATCGATAATAAGAATCTCTACGTCTCCGAACTTTATCAACAAATTAATGAAACTTTGGGCATTAGGCCTTTTGTTTTTATTGGAACACCCAATTCTGTCAAATCTCAAATCACCAATGAAATGCTGCAAAATCAACAAACAAATAATCTAATTGAACTACCTTTTGTCTTAGAAGAATTTAAAAAGGCCATCACTAGTGCTATTGATTGGGTGAAAAAAGAAGAATTTGAAGAATCAATTCTGGAGTTTAGTCGTGAAGACTTGCACCCCATGAGACTTAAGAATTTTTATCTTTTTGATCAACTTCCCTATGACGTTTATATTGAATTAACCTCTACCAAGTTTGGTAAAGTTATCGCTAAAGATAAATTCTACACTCATCAACTTATTCAAAACTACTCTAGGAAAAGTATTAAATATCTCTATCTGAGAAAAGATGAGCATTTAAAATTTTTAGATACTTCTATAAAAAATTTATTAAAAATTTATTCAGGGAAACTCTCTGACCGAAAAAAATATCTAACACTTCACTTGAAGACTGCTTATTTTTTTCATCAATTCATTAAAGCGGCCAGTGTCTCTGATGAGATTAATAAAATTACTCATCTCTTTATTGAATCGGTCTCTTCACTGATCAGAAGTTCTGACAACTTAAATGACCTCTTAGACTCGATTACAGAATCAGGTAACATGACTTTCGCTGAACAAAGTGTAGCAACAGCTTACGTCTGTGAGAAAATTTTACTTAATATGGGCTGGACTGCTGATATGACGAGAGGAAAACTTATACTGGCCTCTCTTCTTCAAGATGTTACTTTGCAAAATGACGACCTTATCAAGATACGCTCTATCAATGATCCTAATTTAAAAATGTTCACAGAAGAAGAGCAAGACGAATTTAAAACTCATCCCCAAAAAGCAGCACATCAGTCTACATTGTTTGCGGGTTTTTCAGATGTAGATTTTATTTTAATAGAACAACACGAACATCCGACAGGAGATGGGTTCCCTAAAGGACTTAACTCTTCAGGCCTCACAACTATTTCATGTATTTTTATTTTGGCCAATAATTTTATTTCAAGACTAGCGGTCACTGCAAAAAATGGGAATCATTATAAAGATATTATTATCAATATGAAACGAGTTTATAATGTTGGTAATTTTAAAGAACCTTTGAAAGCATTAGAAAAATCATTCAAAAAATGATTATTAAGTCGAGGGAAAATCATTGAGTGTATCAATAATTTTTCTATAGGTTGGTCTCTTAAATTTCTCATGAAGACTGGCAATAATTTTCTTTATATCAACTGGTGTCTTAGGCATTTCTTCTAGCGCCTTAAAATACTCTTCAATAAAAGTTTCTGAAATAAGAATGATTTTAGATATTGGTGAGATGTCATCTTTGTATTCAACCGCAAAGCCAATGCCATTAATACTGCCATGATGCTGCTTAATCAGGAGATCAGCACCTATAGGAGAGCGTTTAAACGTTATTACAACTTCTGCAGACAATCTGGCATGATTAAGTACTGTTTCCTTTTCTTTATCTGACAGCCTATCGCTATAGATTAGGTCTTCTTCATATTTTAGATCAGGATATTTTTGATAGAGAGGTGCTAAAATAATGTCATGGAAAAAAAGAACAAAGTTAATTTTCTCAATATGACTATTTCCTCCCCAAGAAACCCTTCTCGCGATGTGATTACTTATAAAAGCCGCTAAGATTGAATGCACATAGAGATATCCATCTTTTTGGGAATTCAAAACAGAAAGAAGTTTTAATAAATTTGGAGAATCATTAACGATCTCGGCCATAAGTCTCGTGCAAGCGTTGGCAATATTCATCATCTCTGTATTAGTTTCAGGAGAATGATTAAAAATAGCACCTACGAAATTTTGACTGGTCTTAACAAGGTCGCCTTTTTCACTGCTATCGAGGCCTTCGGTATTTTCCAAAAAATCAAGAATGGATTCTGAAATTAAATTGATCACATATAATCGATCAAGGGCATTCACATAAAGAATTTTTATCCCTTCTTTTTCAAATTGATTAATTGTCTCTCTAACTTTATCGCCTCTTTTTCCAATAACAGAGAATTCTCCGTCTTTGAGTTTTAAATAAAGCGAGCATGGAATCTCTTTGAGTTTAAGAAGAAATTGATTTTCGATTGGATAATACTTGGACATTTCTTTATTCATCATGGACTTTGCCGTGATTCCTAAAATGTCTGCACAAGACCTAATTAAAACTTTCAGAGAATAAGAATTGGGAACAACAATGACATCTTCAAATTCTTTTTGAGGGCTACCTATAATAATTAATTTAGGCTTTTCTTTTAAAGTCAGTATGTGCTGAAACATGTCTTGAGCTGAATCTTGTCCATTGATCATATTCATTGTGACAACAATTTTATAAGAATTCTGCGATAAGAGCGCCACCCCTTCACTCGTTGAGGGTACAATGGTCACATTCGCAGCGAGATAAACTTCCATGTTTGTCACATAAAGTTGATTTAAAATATCATTATCTGAAACGATAAGAACTTGGCTCATTAATTCTCCGTATTAAAGCGTAAGATTATTTTAGCATAATAAGCCCTTACTTATAAATTATGTTGTAATGATAAGTTTTGCCCACTAAATTAGTTCATTATTATGAAATTAAATCAAGATCTGCATATTGGAATTTTTAAAAAACGTTATAAACGTTTTTTTGCAGATATTCTTTTGGGAGATGAAATCATCGTCGCTCATACCGCCAATACAGGTGCCATGACCACTTGCCTCGGTGAAGATTGGAAAGCCTTAGTCAGCTATCACAACTCTCCCACAAGAAAACTAAAATACAGTTTAGAGATGACTCATAATGGGAAAACCTGGATTGGTGTCAACACATCTTTAACAAATGCTCTCGCGATTGAAGGCATAAAAAATGGCGTTATTAGAGAACTTCAAGGTTACAGTGACTTAAAACCTGAAGCTAAAATTGGCGAGAGTCGCATCGATATTTTACTTTCTAATTTATCAACTGATCAGTGCTACGTTGAAGTTAAAAATGTGACTTTAGTCGATGAGAGTGGGTATTGCTATTTCCCTGATTCAGTCTCTGAGCGTGGTCAAAAGCACCTCCGATCGCTTCGAGACTTAAAGCTCAGTGGGATTAGGGCCGTCATGCTTTTTATCGTTCAAAGAGAGGATTGCCATTCGTTTAAGATCGAGCAGACAATTGATTTAAAATATTGTGAGCTCCTTAAAGAGGCCATGAGCGTTGGAGTTGAAGTTCTTGTCTATCAGTGCCAGCTCTCACCTTCCGAAAATGTTGTTTCAAAAAAGCTTCCGATTGAATGAAATAAAAAAGCCCGAATGAACATCGGGCTTTTTAGTTGAGAAAAATTAACATTGAAAGATCGAGAGAGACTCTTAATCAAGCTACTTTCTTAAGCAGCTTTTTTATCTTTGTTAAAATTATTAGTCGCTTCTGTTGTTGCAACACCTTGACGGTCTTTTGCACCCTGCATAAGCTTCAAATGATTTTGCGCTTTTTTCTCTTTTGCTGTTACTTTTTTACCATGCTTATTCTTATTGTCGTGTTTATCACCCATGTGACTACCTCCTTCTAAAATACGTTTACACGTTTTTATTAATTGTACTTCCTTGTCGGGTATTTCTTTTTAGAACTTTAGTCTTTTTCTCTACTATTCATACTTTAAGTATAAATTTCAATAAGTTTTGCCAGCAAATAAATCAGAAAATTTGACCAATTCTCTAGGCAGTAAAAGAGCAAAAAGGCTGACAAAAGGGGTTATGGTGTCACTATGACCCATCTCGATCATTTAAAGGCCGTTAAAGGGCCAAAAATCCCCTTGAAATACCTATTTTAAGTGGCACCTAAAATGCATTTAGATGGCCACTAGGATGAACTTTACGGGGGTAAGTATGAATCCATCTTTGAGTCTATTCATGTTCATTTCATTAATTATTTCTGGAGCGATACTCACAAAAAAAAGACCACAAGAGTGATCTTTTTTATGAAGCCTAATTATAAAGAGACTTGAGTCGTTTTTTAAGCAGATTTTTTAATAAACTGTGTCGTTAATTTATTTCTTTCAAACTCTTGTAGATCTGATTTAAATAAATTTTTTGTCTTTTCTACTAGAGGGGCAAAAATATTTTTAAGTTCTGTATCATGATCAGCAGGCATCAAGTCTTCATATCGAGCAAAGATATAAAATTCTTCATCCGTGCTTCTCTTGGCGTTATTTAAATTTCCATAATAATTTAAAATTCTCGATTCCAATTTAAAAAGCATTGAGTCTCTTTCAAAAGATGTTTCGTGTTGATCGATCTTTTTAAAGGCATCTTCTATCGGCAAGACATCAATTTTTTTATAGGGCGCTATGGGTATTTTGAGTTCTAACATATGAGCATTCTTAATTTTATTTAAAAAGTTTTTATCATTAATCTTGAAAATAAAACCCATCTCCGACAACTGGTGAATTTCAACTTTGTTGTGGTAAATCTGAACATCGTTATCTAATTTAAAATGCACTGGAATAATTGCATTCAAGCGAAATGATCTCAGTGTATATTGCTCTAAAAGTATCTTTCTCATAACAAATTGAGCATAAATATCTTTATCGAGCCATTTCATAGATGTTAAAGTGTAGTAAGGGCCTTGCTCGCTATCGTAAGAAAACAAAATTTCTTCTTTTCTTTCAAACCAGGTAATTCTTAATCGACTGTCTAAATAGGATTCATAAAGAGAAAATAAATCTGTTTTAATGACTTTTACTTTATTACATAACCAAACAGGTCTGGCCTTTAATTCCTGTAAGACTTGATTCATCTTCATAAGATGAAAATTATTATTAAAATTTTTATAATGACGTCTTTGAATCAAACAGGTTTGATCCCAATTGGCCCAATGGAATGAAAGATCCTTGGTCAACTTAAAATGCTCTGTAAGATCTCTCGATCCCAAGTAATCTTTCAAGTTTTGTGGACTCAAAACGCCTCTAACTGTCATAACGTGCTCCCGAACATAGGTACATCCCACACAGTTTAAATCAGGGTAGCCCTGAAGTGTTGTGAATTTTACTAAAGCTTGCGAGCCCTTGAAATTATTGTTTTCCTTTGAAAATTTGATATTTATTAAAATTAAAAAAATTGTGTCTTTTTTGAGGCACTTGTCTTCCCCAACATGCAAATTCTGTTATACTTTTTTATAATATGAAAAACCCATTTGAAATTTTGGAACAAAACTCACTGAATTTTAAGCTCACTCCTATTTCTTTTAGAGAAATTTTTTTTATCGCTGAAGCTCCCTGTGATATTTATGCTCAGGTCGATGGACTCCTCAAAGTTGTTCTTTATAAAAAAGCCGAAATCACAGCTCCGCTTTTAAAGGAACTTCTCCAGAAGAAGCTGGCCAATCTTTTTGTCGTTGAAGATGATAGGCAGTTTTTAAGAATTGCTCAACAAGACAACCTCATCAATGTCACCAGATCCCTTTCTATCGGGGACTCTTTAGAAAAGGCCCGTCTTCAAACCAATCTTTTAACATTAAACCTAGGCTACCTTTACGAAGACCCTACAGATGATTATGTTTTAAACCTGCAGGTTCAGAGTGCAAAAAACTTAGCAACTTTTTTATTTAATAAACCTCACATACATGAGGCCCTCTTTAAAGAGTTTATAAAACAAGGCCACCACTACATCTTTGCTCAGCCTTTTTTGTCCACACTATTTCTTTTAGGAGTCATGAAGAACTCCAGACTTTATATTGATAAAGATATAGAGCTTTTCTTTTTAACAAGTTATTTTAAAGATATTGGAATGTCGGCTATACCCGTCGAAAAATATAACGATGAAAATCTTTCTGAAGAAGATAAACTGCTTTTAGCAAGCCATCCACAGCTTTCAGTCAATATATTAAAAGGGCGTGTCCCCTTGCCTCCCAACCATTTAAAGATTATTGAAAACCATCACATCTATAGCACGCTTACCAAACAATTTAATTTGAGCTCGAAAGATGACCCGGGAAATATTTTTGGATTTGAAACTATGATGATTTCGGTTATGGACACTGTTGCAGCAATGACGACGGACAGACCTTTTAGAAAAGCTGAATCTCTTTTTAAAAGTCTCGATCTCATTAGACTACTCATTGGAGACCAGTACCCACAAGAGTTTAAACTCATTGTTTTATACTTCAAAAACTTCTTCAAATCACTCTAGGCTTTCTTGTTAGACTGGTCCGATAGCAGAGTATTTTCCTCCTGCATAAAATTCTTTTCAAAGTGTTTTTCAGTATGAAACACTAAGTCTAACAGACTTTTAATGCCAATAAATTCTACGGAGGGAAATAATGGCGACAACTGATATCAGTCCACTTACGGGTATAATTGCTGAAGAGCTTGTCTATGTCGATTTTGGGGAGCACGAAGGAAAATCAGTGCTCGAAATTGCCGACACCTTACCTGATTTCTATGAATTTTTAGTCGAAAGCAAAGAGGGAGGAAAATGTACGATTCGCCGCTCGAAAGACAAAAGCTTTAGACTCTACGTCACTCAAACTGCTCACTAAAACAATTTGCTAGAGCGAAAGAAGACCCCTTCTTTCGCTCTTTTAACACAAACCTGACATTTTTGACTTTAATTTTTGATGAAAATTGTTGAATATTAAGGCATGATGACTCACAAAATCGTCTTCTCATTTGAAGAAAGGAAATTAAGATGGATATTTGCACAAGAGACTTAAGAGAGCATATTTTAAAAATGGCAAGCCTTGTTGAGGCTTCTCTGACTAGTTCATTACACCTAGAAAAATCTCTAGAAGATATATTTGTCTTAGAAAAAAAAATTAACGAGTTTCATATTTTAATCGACGATGCTTGCTTTAAGTATCTCGCCTTAAAAAGCCCCGCTGCAAAAGACTTAAGAACGGCCAT
This sequence comes from Bacteriovoracaceae bacterium, assembly GCA_043721975.1. Taxonomy (GTDB): domain Bacteria; phylum Bdellovibrionota; class Bacteriovoracia; order Bacteriovoracales; family Bacteriovoracaceae; genus Bacteriovorax. Next base: position 2,012 of record JAYSPR010000088.1, on the reverse strand, counting down.
TGCTATTATGAAAATCAACGCTGATCTAGAAAGAATGGGTGATCAATCGGTAAAAATTAAACGTCATCAGCTCATCATCGGCCGCGAGATTCTTCAGCTTAAAAATATGGCATTAGAAGTTAATCTCATGGTGAAAAATGCTCTCGATGCTTTTGTTAGGAGCAATACAAAACTTGCGACCGATGTTATTTTGCAAGACCAAGAAATCAATGCGATCAATAGAGAAATCGTGAGAAATCACATTACTCTTATTAAAAATAATGAAATAAGTTTTGATGAAGGCTGGAGCATTATTAAAATCTCGAAAAATCTTGAAAGAATCGGAGATCATGCAAAAAATATTGCTGAAGATGTTATCTTTCTTGAATCTGGATCAGATATTCGCCACAATCCAGATTATAAAGTCGCTAAAAAGGATTAATTATGGATACACCTCATATTGTTGTTGTTGAAGATGAACAGGAAATTAGTGAACTCATTCAAATTCAACTAAAAAATCTAGGACACACCATCACTGCCTTTGCCGATGGAAAAAAGGCCCTGGATTATTTACAGCAAAATGAAGGAAAAGAAGCCTCTCAAGTCCAACTTTTTATTTTGGATAGAATGCTTCCTTCTATTAGCGGTCTAGAAATCTGTAAATTTATCAGACTTTTTAATCAAACCAAGACCACCCCTATTTTAATGCTAACAGCACTAAGCACACCAGAACAAATTGTTGAAGGCCTTGATGCTGGTGCCGACGACTACATGACAAAACCTTTTGACTTGGCCATTTTGATGGCCCGAGTTCGCTCTCTTTTACGACGAAGAGAGATTAACCAAAGAACACCAGAAAACAAAAGTATGCTACGCCATAAAGATTTAGTTATTGATATGGATCAGTGCAAAGCCTGGATAGATGATCAACTTCTTGACCTCACTTTATCTGAATACAAAATACTTTGCTGTTTCATGCTTTCGCCTGGAAAAGTTCTTACTCGCAATCAGTTGGTTGAATACATTCAAGATGGACCAGTTCATGTTACAGATAGAACCATTGATACGCATATATTTGGTTTAAGAAAAAAGCTTGGCGACTACGCTGCTATTATTGAAACCATTCGTGGGATTGGTTATCGTGTAGTTGGTCATGATTGAGATAAGCTATAAAAGAATTCTTATATTTCAATTCTTTTTTCTTTTGTCACTCGCATTTATTAACTATTTCTTCTTTAAAAATAGTTTTCAAATTGCTTTAAATTCTTCACAAATCTTTTCTTTCACTTCTATTTGGATTCTTTTTATTATTTTCAATCTCATTTTTATTAAATTCTTTGCCCTTCCAACGAAGGGCCTTATGAAAAAGTTAGGACCGAGTTCAACAAGCGAAGACTTGAGTTGGTCAGATATTGAAGACTCGCTTTCAAGAAGAGATGATCACTTACAAAGTAAACAGACTGAATACCAGATTGAAAATTTAAAATTTAAAATTCTTCTCGATTCTCTACATGACCCTGTCCTTATATTACAAACTGATAATGTTATTTTATTTTCGAATCAGGCCTTTAATAATCTCTTTCAGATAAGTGGCCGTAGTGCCCCCTACTCTATTTTAGAAGTGACTCGAAACTTACAATTTTTAAATTTTATTCAAAAATCCCTTAATTCAACAGATGTTCAAAAACTTATTGATTTCTCTTTTGATAATCCCCAAGACTCTTTTAAGAAATTTTTTGAAATAAAGGCTTTTCCCATATTAGACAAGCAAAATGTTCTCTTTATCATGCAAGATGTGACTGAGCGGAAACTGACTGATCTTATGCGAGAAGACTTTGTCTCTAATTTTTCACATGAAGTAAGAACACCACTCACCATCGTCAATGGCCAACTGCAGTTACTTAAAATAGAGCTTGAAGACCAAAAATATCATCACTTCTTTGAAAAAATAGAAAATAATTCTAGGCGCTTATTGAATCTTTTTAATGATCTTCTAAGATTAACTTCTGTCGAAACCAAAAAGGAAATTATCA
>JAYSPR010000087.1:0-6523 GCA_043721975.1 Bacteriovoracaceae bacterium | reverse complement strand
GCCCAATAAACAAATAAAGATTGTAAAATAAAATGCATTAAATAAAGTTGTATTTTTTAGCCTCACCCAAAAAGTCTAACTTTTTTTATTAGAAAAGTAATCTTTAAATTTTGTTACACATTAAGGTTAAGCCACTTATTTTTTAACTTTACAACAAGTGCAAAATAATTCTGCTCATACCTATGCACATAACCCAATGTATGCCATCCGGGTTTATCATTTTTTATTAATACTTTTTCAGAGTCAAAATAATAGAAACTTTCTCCCATATGTAGAATATGGTTAAAGTGAGCGACAAGTGATAAGGGGAATTGAAAGTCTTCCCCAATGAAGCCTGTGTACTGCTCGGCCTCGCCAAATTTCTCATGCCCGTGATTTTTATTATACACATTGGCCTTAAAATTTGTGCATGCAAGGGCCAGCTTATGATTTAAAAAAATTGGATCTTTAAAAAGCAAATCAAGACCCATCCCCTTTGAATTCACAGAGGCATATGTCGGTAAAAAATAATTTTCTAAAAAAATTAAAAACTCAAGAGCATGTTCATCTTTTTCTTTTAAAATCATTTCTTTATTAACTTCTTTCGTAATTAAACATTCCTTAGAGTGATTGACGAGAGTCCCTGGCTCTACTCCTAATACATTGGCGAGTGAATAAATGTCATCAAGTGATGGACTTGCTTCTCCTGATTCTAAGCGTTGATATTTACGAACTGAAATCTTCGTTTGATTGGCCACATCTTCTTGAGTGAGGCGTTTAATTTTTCGAAGTGAGACGAGATTGAGAATAAATGTAATTTGACCAAGTTTACTCATAAGTGACTTCTTACCTTTGGGAGTATTGAAATTATTCACCTAGAATTCTACATTAATTAAAGTTGTAGTGAAAAAATATATTTGGATATTTGACTATTTAGAGCAGATAAAAAGACCACGCCATAATTGACGTCAATTAAAAGAAAGTGAATTCTCACCAATAGAATTTAAGATTTCATTGGTGAGAATGTTATTAAGCATCCATAAATCTATCATCATCAGCAGAGGGAGCATGAGAATTTTTTAGTGCTCCATCACTTTTTGTGATTTTTGAATTCATTGTCTGTGATACAGCCATTGTCTTCTTCACATCTTTTTTAAGAGGCAATACATTACTATTTATATTTTGTGAGTAAGACATTTTGTTTGTCACTTTTGTTATCTTTTTTGTCTCAAGCACAGCTCCACCTGTAATCGTTTGCACTAACTCATTCACTAGATTATTTAATTGCATGGCCTGTCGAGAAAGTTCCTCTGAAGCTTTTGCTGATTCTTCAGAGGCCAGAGAATTTTGTGCTGTCACTGTTCCGAGCATACCCGTTGCTTTTGAAATTTCTTGGATCCCTTTTGATTGTTCATCACTGGCCACAGAAATCTCACTCGCTAGCTTGGTCACTCCATCAACATCAGTAACAATGGTATCTAAAACATCCCCACATTTTTTTGCAACAACTGTTCCCGCATCAACTTTTCTTTTTCCATCGTCAACTAATCTTTCAACTTTTGATTTAGTGGTCTTAACGATATCCTCTACTTTTGTCATGCTGGCATTCAACATTTCTGAAATTTCTTTAGCTGCATTTCCGCTCATCGCTGCTAAATTGCCCACTTCTTCAGCAACAACTGCAAAGCCCTTCCCCATTTCCCCTGCTCTAGCGGCTTCCACAGAAGCATTAAATGAGAGAAGCTTGGTTTGAAAAACAATATCGTTAATGACTTTTGTTTTATTACCTATATCCCCAATGACAGTCACAATTTCTTCCATCTTTTTATTACTTTCTTCAATCGCTCCCATAATCATTTGGTTACTTTGATTAATTTCGTCGATCGAACTTATCATTTCAGTAACAACTTCTTTTCCATTCATGGCCGAATCTTTAGAGCTAGTTGCATATTCGTAAGTTTTTTTAGCATTTTCAGTACTTTTTTGTATCATTGAACTCATCTCTTCAATAGAAGCGGCTGTCTCTTCTAGAGAAGCTGATTGTTCCGTATTTGATTGAGACAACTCTTGTGCGGTTGAAGCAATTTGATTTGAACCCGCACTCACTTGAACACCTGCTTCGCTTAACATTTCACTGATTCTTGTAAGAATGTTCACGAGTCCAGTAGAAAAAGTAACAGCAAAAAGTGCTCCAAAAATTATACCAATAACAATTGTCGACAATATTATCATTGTACTTTTGCTTGCAAGTGAAGCTGATATATCAGCTCTTGAATCCGCAAGTTTAACATGAAAATCCATGAGCTTATTACCTGCAAGTTTCACCTCCGTTCCTTTGGGCTGAACTTCTTTTACTAAGATATTTAAAATTTCATTGTAGTCTATTTTTCCACTTGCAAAGCCTTTTTCATGAAGATCTACAATTTTATCCATTGATTCCTTTACTGCAGTGAACCTAACTTTAAAATCGTCATATAACTCTTTTTCACCTGGTGCAAAAGTAATAGAAAGATATTTTTTGTGTTCGATTTCAAAATCTTCCCAAGCTTTTTTATAGCCGTCCATGCTCTCCTTAGATTCTTCCAAAGGAAGACCTGTGACAGCCATTTCTGTTATATGTATTCTGGCCAGACGGTATCTCGAAATCATGAGTCCGACTGATTTAATATTTGGTAGATTTTCTTCCACGATATGAGTGTACTCTTTTACGATTTTTCCTTGAGTATAATAACTTATTCCCCCGACTACGACTGCAATCATTATAAGAAATACTGATAAAGTATAGAGCTTGAATTTTAAACTTCTATTTTTCATTACTGAACTCCCTAAATTGCATGTAGAACTGTTCATTTATTATCGAATTAATTATTAAAAAATTTAGCTTTAAGTGGCTCAATTAATTTAATCTTATCTAAAGAGATTATTCCATTTCTTAAGTAATCAATTCATGAAAACTGTAAAAAGCTAATAGACCTTTGTAATTTTTACAAATTAAAGCTAGCGAATCAATTTTAGTAAATGAATTGTGATATGAGCTTTTTTAAAGACTAACTCAAACAGGAATAATTTATGAAATTGTTAAATTCAAGCGTAGTATTGGCCATTACTCTAGTATTCTTTTCAGGTATTGCGTCAGCAGGAAGTCAATTAACAATGATCTGTAAAGAAAATCACCAATCTGAAAGAATTGACCGCGATGTTGAACATAAAGTAACTTTCGACGCTGATAAAGGTTATAAAAATCTTGAATTTAATGTTTATGGATCTTCATTAACTATCGCTGCTTCATTTTACATGAAAGAAGACGGGATTACATGTGGTCATTCGGTAGATCGCATTTGTGTGTCTTTAAAAGGAAGTACGTTCTGTACAGAGCAGGCTGAAGCAACTTTATACCCTACAGGAAAATATGCTCAATCAGGTGATAGAACATTCATTTCATGCTCAATACCAAACAATAAAGAATTTAAGTGCCCTACAGAAGAAGATGAAATAACAGAAGAATTAGCAACAGAAAATGAAAAAACTAACTAAAAATAAAAGCTCATACCAGATCGACGTCTAGTAAAAATTAGAAGTCGATCTGGTATGAGTTATTGCCAGAGGATTTCCCATCAATTAAGCTCTTCTTTCATCAAAGAAAAAGGAGTTTCAGATGAACAGGAATATTCTCTTTAGTATTTTAATATCGCTAGGCTTATTCGCCGCCTCACTTCCGGCCAAAACACTTCCAAAACTTAAACTAATCAAGAGCCTAACAATCAATATACCGGAACCCTCTGGGCTCAGTTTTTCTATGGATCAACAATCACTTTGGAGTGTTAGTGATCAAAATGGCATGGCCTACTCATTATCTTTTGACGGTAAAATTCTCTCCCAAATTAAGACTGGTGGCAAAGACTTAGAAGGAATTGTATCCCACGACGATTTAAATGGGGCTTGCTTAGTGGAAGAACGAGCTAGGGAGATAGTTTGTTATGATCAGAGTTGGAAGGTCTTAAAACGAAAAAAAATAGCCTTTAAGGGGGCTTCAAATTCGGGCTTTGAAGGGATTACTTATAACCCAAGTAACCGTCATTTTTATATCGTTAATGAGAAAAGCCCAGCAGTGATTATAGAACTTAATAATGACCTCGAAATGCTTCAGACCTATAAATTCGATAAAGCCCTCGATCTCTCAGATATCTTTTTTGATAATCATCAACAAAAATTTTGGATTATTAGTCATGAAAGCCAGGCGGTCTTTGAAACAGACCTCAACTTTCAGATTATTAATCAATTTATGATTCCAGAAGTTGTTCAAGGTGAAGGAATTTCAGTTGATTCAATAAATAGAAGGATTTTTATAGTTTCTGATAAAGATTCGAAGTTTTTTACGTTTGAATACTAAGAAAAAAGAAACTGCAGCTCTATGGCTGCAGTTTCTTTATAAAAACTAGTTTCCAGATAGAATGTGGGCGTGCTCTTTTCTAATCCACTCAATGATAACATCTCTATACTTGCCTTTTAAGCCTTCAAGTTTGTCATTCATTTGATCTGGTGTCGAAGTAGTATCATAAACTTTAGTAGTCCCGATCTTATTATTTGTCTTAACTAAAATTGTCTCAATACGTCTACCATTCATTGCGGCCTGAGTATCTGTAGAAAGTGGAATGTGAGTGCTGTACATGTTGAAAGCACCTTGATTAAACACACCCAATACTAAGTCATCCGCTTCAGTTAAGATTCGATTTCTTAGAGTATCGTGTACAAAACTTTCATAGTAAGAGTAAGTCGAGAGATCAGGAATAGCTGCAAAATTTACTCTTGTTAACTGACCAAGGTGAGCTTTTGCCAGGGCTTGCTTTTCAGCATTGTTATTGGCCCATACAGAGTTAATTCCTAAGTCTGCTCTCGAATAAGTCTTAAAGTAAAATCCTTGAATCCATTTCGAGAAGTATGCAGGACCTGTGGCCACTTGGTTTTTAATTTGACCATCTAGGATTCTAGCAGTATTTGCTTCATCATAATTAACAGCTGTGCTTCCGTCAGCTGCATATTGCAGATCTTCTACAAAGTGTAGTTTCGGGTGTACTCCAGATCCATCGATTCCTCTTACTAATAGCGACTCTCTGTAGTTTGAGAAGTCAACACGGCTTAGAGCTTGAGCACAAAGGATTTCAGGATAATCAAATGTAGTCATCTTAAAGTATGGGTGAGTGTCATTATGACAAGTCATACACTGATACATTTGTGGGTTATTCGGTTGTTGTCTATTTCTACCAGGAAAGTTATTTAAGTAAGCATTGATACCATCTGCATCTTTGTTCATTAGTCTTACGTTTCTTAAAATTGGCTTAACAGTATTTAAGAATAGGTCTAACTCTTTACACTTACGGCCTTCAACTAAAACTGGAGCTGTTCCTCTTGGATCAAGTTCCGATATCACCTTAGTTGTTTTTTCTAAATTATCAAAAGCGAATTGGAAATAATCAGTATTAGGATTATTTGTAATAAGTGCTAGGAGTGCAGAGTAAGTGAAAATTTGGTCATCACCCGCAGTTACATTAATATTGGCCCAACTTGTATCTGTAAATGATGTCGCTCCATTAATGAATACCTTTACACCTTTTACAGAAAGATTGTTACTTGGAGAATAGATTCTAGGATTTCTAAAAATATAATTTTGTCCACCCAGAGCTGTTTTAACTTCAGCTTTAAAGAATGCACTACCTACCGGAAGTCCAACTAAGCTAGAAATGTCATAATTTAGAGCTTTTTTCTTATAGTCTGCGATATTATTTTCATCTCTCGCTAAAATATCTGGTTGGAAATCTAAAAGGTCATTGTAGTTCGCTACATAGTCTAGAGCAATTAAGTCAATTTTCGTTTGAGCAGCTGATTCAAAAATTTGAATTGTATAAGTTTTTCCTTGATCAAGTCTCCAGTAAACTCTGTTATCACTTAAACTAAGTAACTGACCTGCATCATTCTTTTTTAATTTACCGAGACTATCTACTTTAGAGAGATCATCAGGACGTCCTGGAGTAAACCAAGTCCAATCACTATACTCTGCTGGGAAAGTATAAGATAAACAACTGTCTTGAACTGCAGCTGGAGCTTTAATACCTGCGACAACAGCGACCTGTGCACCTGCATCGTTTAAGATTCTTAAATTGATCGATGAGTTGTTGGCGGCTTTAACTTTTGTCCAAAGATTATAAAGACCTGACTTTCTAATTCTGACTTTATATTCTAACATCCCAGGAGTTCTTTCTGCAGCAGAGAGCTCTCTATAAGGTTGAGCCACTGTATTTTCCATACTGATCTCATTGGCAGCGTTCCAGTCTTTGACACCTTTAATGAAATCATCTTGCACTTGAGTACATTGAGCATCTGTTCCACAATTGTGAACCATCATGGCCATAGCTGGAAAGAGAGCTCTTCTAAAAGAATTTCCAGGTGCTGAGAAGTTAGCTAATTTTAATCTATCAATTTCATTAAAAGATATCAGCGAATTTGAATTAGCAAAAACTGCACGACCAGCAACGTTACCACTGTGACA
>JAYSPR010000086.1:0-3178 GCA_043721975.1 Bacteriovoracaceae bacterium | reverse complement strand
TCAGAAGCAATGTCACGCATTTTAGTTGTTGAGCAACTAGTGAGTAAAAGACTTAAAGATAAAAAACAACAAAGAGTTTTAATCATTAAACTATCAACTCCGCTTTCTCAAAATAAAAATCAAGAATGCGATATATATTCCAAGTGCTGCAAAAACAAAAGTCAGAATGTTTTCATTCTGCTCGTTTTGAGTCTTAGTCGACTCATCGTAATATTTTGCAATGATTTTCATTTCTTCTTCTATTGAGTCTTCTTTAAAATCATTGAGTATCACTTCAGCACTTTTGACTTGTTTAAGGATAATTTCTAGATTTTCGTAGAAGGCCTTAACTTCTAATATAGGCGTATTTGAATAGCTAATAATCTGGCTTAGAATTTTTACATCTTCAAATAAACGCATTTCATTTTCACGAGTTGAAATAGATATATATAAATAAGCATCGAGAAGGGCATCGCGATAAAAATCTTTTTTTTCATTTTTATCTAGTGTGAATTTTATTTTGTTTTTTTCTATGGCCAGGAGACTGGTATGAAGCTTGGCTATGCTTCCATCTAATTTTTTAATATTATCATCAAACAGATTAAGTTGATTAAGGCGTTTTTTGAAATGATCATCTAATTTTGAAATGGCCTCAGCTAGGCTCGGTCCAGTTTTATTGATACCAGAAAGAATCACTTTGAATTCATTGATTTTTTTCATAACACCATGAAGATCTTCATTGTTGCTATAAAAATTTTTTCTTAGGTAAAGTGCTTCCTTGGTGATCTCGTGGTCGATAGACCTGAGTTCATCAAAATCAAGCTTCCCAATACTTTGGCCAATACTGAGTTGGGTAAGGTTTTTATAAAATAAGACACCACTGATAATAGTGATGAGCATCGTGGTGAGAATGAAGATTTTTAAACGCATATCTTTTTTTAGAATTCCAGGTCTAAACCAATAATTTAAATATCTTTCGGTCTTTCAGCTTCGTTACTTTAGCAAAATGATCAACATCAGACTGTGTCTTAAAGTTGGCACTTTGTCATGGAAGTAAAACATCTAAGTCTTTGCAACTAAAATGATCAAGTTTTATCTAGGGATGACCGAGGAGTCTTTGTACAATTAGCGTAGCTCTTTTTAGGAATCACTCACATGAACACCAAAAAATATTTATTCACGCTAATTTTATTTGGATCATGCTTGAGTGGAATGACTCATGCAAAAGATTCAGAAGATTTTGAATTAAGCTTGATGACTATCAATAATTTGCTGCAAGATTCAATTGAAGCTAAAGCTGATATCTACCAACAAATTGCCCGTGAATTTAATTTAGAGTATGAAAATATCGGTAAAAGGGAAGCTTTAAGAGTGCTAGGTAACAATGCACTTTCTGTAACAGGTGGACTCAATTCAGTAGGTCTTTCTTATAAAAAACCTTTTATGACCTTTGGAGTGAGTGTTGATAGAAATCTTGCTCCTGACTTATACGATGCCAAAAGATGGATAGTCACAGATACCATGAATATTGATATCGATGCTTCGAAAGTTTTAGGAAGCCTCAAAGATTCAAATGCTATTGATATAAGTGAAAAAAACTTAGCTGCTTTTGCTGGTGTTGTCTTTAAGAGAAAATTTACCTGGATCCACTTTGCCAATTCATATGAAGAGGGTCTCATGAGAGACTTTCAAAAACTTTTTTTGCCATTTAATTTAATGAACGTTGAAAATGTTTCAAAGCTCGGTGAAAATGAAATGCTTTTTAAGGAAGATTCAATTTCTGTCAGAGCTGGGGGTCTTGTGTCGGCTCCTTTATACACAGGAATTACTGGGGCAGCTGGGGTGCTTGCTAAATTTGAGAAGCTCTCTCGAGTTGAAGTGATTGGACTAGAAAATAAAAAGCTACAAATTACTTCTGAGAAATCTAAAATTGTGACGGCTGGAGCAAGTTTATCAATTCAAGCAGAATTTTTAAAAATACTGCGCATGACTTTATTATCCTATGATTTTAGTTATGAATTGCAATCGAGTTATAAAATATATCTTAATGTTCCTCAGGGATTCTTGAGTTCAAAAGAATCAAAAGACTCGAAATTAAACGAAGAACTATCCTTAATTTTAAAAAATAAAGAAGGGGATTTACACATACTGGCGCCCTATCTAATATCAGAAGAAAAAAGAATTTCAGAGGCCACTAAACACAAATATAATATTTTATTATTAGGTGGTCAAAAAAGTTCTAAAACTCAACAAATCGAGATTGCTAAAGATGGCAAGGTGAAAACATTTTTTAAGCATAATTATGAAAAAATTAAGTACACCGAAGATGCTCTCTCAAGACTTTTTTCAAGTTTCTTATTTGCCCTTACGAATACAGACTTATCAGCAACTAAATTGGCCAGTGATTCTAAATTAGTGTCAATTGAATATGACAGTACTAAAAATTTGATGGATGCTAAAAGTGATTTAGACATAGGGACTATTGCCTCAAATGAACAAAAATTTTCTATGAGTTTTACTTCAGACTTTAAGACTCAAAAAACCAGTGGGGCCGGTGGCAAGAAGTATAGAGAGCGTGCTCGCTTTATTCTAGAAAGATTTTCGGGTGTTGATCCACTAGCAGTGGCGATGATTGATAATGAAGATTTAAAAGCTCCTTTTCATGTTGAAGGTAAGTATCAGGTCAATATTGATGGGCTTAGATATTTTAATTCACAAAGTGTTAATGATATTTTTGATCATTTTGATGGGCTTTGCAACGAGTACCCAAAAAGTGGTTTTATTAATTTTAGAAATCTTTTTGACGCTTGCCGAAGATCGCTTCAAAATGATTATATTGACTACTTAAAAGATCTCTCTCACGATAAAGTTTCCGCTAAAGACATTGACCAATGTGAGAAACGGTCACTTCGCTACATCTTTTCAGCTTCGAAAAAAAGGGCCTTTATTAAAAATTGCCTAGCTGATCTTAATTTAATAGTGAGTAAAGAGGAATGGGTAAAAATTCCACTTTGGCAGCTTAAGAATCTTTCAACAAATATCGTTAATAATAGCTACAGCAAAGTTCATTATTTTAATCTTTTTGGTGTTAAAAATGTTTTCTTTTATGGAACATTTGACGCCAATACAAGAGAGGGAAATGCCTTTACGACGAGTTTTCATGAAGGAGCTTTTAAAGGGCTAGGGGCAGTAGACCATT
>JAYSPR010000085.1:0-8047 GCA_043721975.1 Bacteriovoracaceae bacterium | reverse complement strand
CTGATCCTGTCTTTTAAAACCTTCAAAAAGAGCGCAGACGATTTCACCTTTTTCATCTTGAGAAAGTAATTTTGTCTCCCCTAAATCCCTTCCCCACTTATCCATGAAAGGTCCCACTGGGATCAGGAATAAATGAGAGCGACGAAGACACTTTGGTTGCCTCATCGACATGTGGCGATGATTTTCGACTGATAAAAACTGCTTATTAACTTGGCCACTGTAAACTAAAATAGGATTATAGTGTTCGTTAAGTTTGTGACCTAGTTTATAAATTCTTTTTCTAAATGGATCATCTTCACTCATCTCCCACTGATCAATCACTCGATCGAGGTCTCCAAAATTATGGGCCATGAGAGCAGTTGATCTTAAAAAATTTACGTGATCTCTTTTTTCTCGTAATTCTAAGAGCAGTTTTTCTTCTTTGTCGGCTTCGGCTAAAATCACATCGGCCACTTCACGAGCTTTTGATTCCAGCTTATTTTTCATCAGAGCATTATAAGCTCCAATGGCCACTGAGAGCCAAGTCCCCTCATGAGTGCTCATCACTTGGGCCCGTTCGGTATTATAACTTTTTCGATTCGTCACTTGTTCATAATTCCAAGTCCAAGAATCAATCGTGATATCGGCCATTTTTATAATATGCTTTTTTATTTCAGGATGCTTCCAAAGTCCTTCTCTTATTTGATTATCGACATCGGTGGGAACAAATGTTCCGGCCGTTGCCCAATGAGCGGACATACAAATATGAAAATACTCAGCGAGATTAATATTTTTAAGAGCATTCAGATTTTTTTTGTAATAAACCAGCTTCCCTAAAAATTCTCTATCTTTTGAACTTATATCAAGCTCTCCATTAAATAAAAATGGAGCCGTACTTGCGACGTGAGTAAGTAAAATATTAGGAGCAATCCCAGTAAGCTTTAGACCTGATTGGTGAAGTTTTTTAACCATAATTAGTGATGGTGGTGATCTTGGTGATCATGTCCGTCAGCTGACTTGACTTTAATTCCCGTTTTTAATTCAAGAAGTGCCACTTTAATAATTTGGAAAGCCGCTGAAAGAGCAAGACCACTCATAAAAAGGGCCACAATTAAATCGGGCCACTGTCTTCCCCACCAATAGACTCCGAAAGATGCAATCAAGACCGCTAGGTTTCCAATGGCATCATTTCTTGAACAAAGCCAAACAGATTTCATGTTTGAATCACCATTTCTAAATTTATAAAGCAGGATGGCAACGAATGCATTCACGAAAAGACCGAGACCACTGACCCAGCTCATTGTAAATGCGTTGGGAACTTCACTGCCTAAAAATTTCAAATAAGCTTCAATTAAAATCCAAATTCCAAAACCTAGCATAAAAGTAGCTTTCGCTAGAGAAACTTTGGCCTTGGTTTGAATAGCGGATGAAAGAACAAATAAAGTGACAAAATAATTGATAGAGTCACCTAAAAAATCTAGGGCATCAGCGCGAAGTGATAAAGAGCCAGAAAGGACTCCGAAAATGACTTCAACAAAAAACATGGTGAGGTTTAAGGCGAGGGCTACCCATAGTACAATTTTAAATGACTTATTATTTGGATCATGGACCACATCATGGCCGTGATCGTGACTACAACACTCGGCTGACATCTCACTCTCCTTAGGGTTCGCTATACATTACACATTAATCGCTTTTTTTAGCTTTTTAAAGTGCAAAAGCAATACTAAAAATAGCGCCACCGGCGCCAAGGGAAGTGGCAATAGCATCATTCACATCTACAGTGTGATGAGCTCTGTCTTTAGTGTCTCTATATTCTTTAAAAATACCGGCAATAGTCCCCATGATTGGACCTGAGAGCATGATTAAGGCCTTCTTTTGATTTTTTGATAGGCCAAGCTTATCACCAAGCCCCGCTGTTTCTAAAACGAGATAGGCGATTCCGGTAGTCGCTCCACTGATCATGGCCCCGCCACGCCAGTGCTTTTTCTTATCATCTTGTCCTTTATATAAGTTTTCAGTCATAATTGCACCAATAGCAATAGAGCCCACTGCAAGACCGCCAATTTGCCACTTGTCTTTAGTCGTTAAGGCAGTATCAATATATTTTTTATCCGCAGAATTTGAATAAATAACATTAGCACGCTTTGTTACAGGATCGACTGAGGCATATATATTGACGTTGTCGCCAACATTTTTAGCAATAAACTTTTTAAGAAGGCCATCTGTCGCTTCATTTCTTTTTGCTTCGATCACGCAACCGTTTGAATCAAAAACTCCCATCACATCGAGTAACTTAAATTCTTCATTCATCTCTTTTTTGGCCGGATCAGAGCTCAGCTGATAACAAAAAACAAATTCTGATTTTTTATCAATGACGAGTCCACTTATGGGCAAATCGGCATTGGCAAGATCTGTATTATTTTCCATTCCAAGACAATCACCAACACTGTCACTTGCTTGTGAAATTGAAAGATTTGTTAAAGAAAAAAGTAAAATAATGAAGTTAATTTTTTTCATAGACCCTCTTACTCTAATACTAACTTAAGAGGGTCCTTAAAGAAAAGAGAGGAATTATTGTGCCATGATATTGATGCCCGAATCTACATAGAGAACCTGGCCTGTGACCCCATGAGAAAGTCTTGAAGCAAGATAGACTGCCGTGCCGCCAACATCATCTTGGGTAACATTTTTTCTAAGTGGTGCTTTTTCTTCAATCACTTTAAGAAAATCTTTTAAACCTGGAACACCTGAAGCGGCCAAAGTTCTAATGGGACCAGCAGAAATGCAATTAACTCGGATATTTTGTGGACCTAAATCGTCGGCTAAATACCTGGTTGAAGCTTCAAGAGCAGCTTTCGCTACACCCATAACATTGTAGCCTTTTAAGACTTTAGTCGATCCGTGGTAAGTCATAGCGATAACCGAAGCATCGTCGTTAAGGTTTTCTCTTAAGCTGTTACAAAGTCCAATAAGTGAAAAAGCAGAAATATCACAGGCCATTTTAAAACCATCACGTGACGTTTCAACAAAGCGTCCTTTTAAATCTGTTTTATCAGCAAAGGCCAACGAATGAATGAGGATATCAAATTTCCCCCATTTTTCTTCTACGGTCTTTTTTAATCTTGGATAATGATCATCAACCGTCACATCCATTTCAAAAATAAAATCGGCACCGACTTCACCAGCTAGTGGTTCAACTCGTTTAAGTAAATTTTCATTTAAGTAAGACAGGGCAACTGAAGCTCCCTCGGCTTTAAGTGCTTTGGCGATTCCCCATGCTATCGACATATCGTTGGCCACACCTAAAATAAGTGCTTTTTTTCCAGTCAAAAGACCCATATAACTCTCCTGTCAAAATTAGTTTTGTGAGCTTAACGCGTTTTGGCCTCTTCTGTCAAAAAGATAGCCTACGGATCTAACACTTTTAAAAAATTGTGGCTCTTTGGGATCGACTTCGAAGTATTTTCTAAAGCGCACAATAAAGTTATCTAGCGTGCGAGTGCTCACTCCTCTATCATAGCCCAAGGCAATTTCAAGAATCTCTTCGCGTGTTAGTGGTGTATTGGGGTTGCCAAAAAAAACTTTTAAAATTTTAACTTCTTGGAGTGTTAGGTCGTAATCCTGAGGATCACTTTTAGTGAATGAGTAGGCCTTTAAACTTTTAAAATCTACTCGGTGTTCACCAAAACTATATGAATCACCCAATTGTATTTCATTGCTAGGAGCGACCTCTGGAGTGGCCGCTTGCTTACTCCACTCAAGCCTAGTTAAAAGTCTATCCACTCGAAGTAAAAACTCATCTAGATCAAATGGTTTTGATAAATAATCATCAACCCCCAAACTTAAACACTTAATTTTTTCTTTCACTTGATCTTTGGCCGAAATAACTAAGAGAGGAATTTTTGGATCTCGTTTTCTTATTTCTCTAATCACTCCAAAGCCGTCAATCTCGGGCATCATAAGATCAACAATAACAAGATCCGGCTTAAATTCTGAATAAAAATTTAAGCCTTCAAGTCCATTAATGGCATGAAGAACCTCGTGGCCTGATAGTTGTAAATTAATTTTAATCGCTTCTGCGATATGCTTTTCATCATCAATGATCAGTATTTTTTTTGCTGTATTTTGAACAATTACCATTAAATTATACCACCGACTTAAAAATTATTTTAAAAGTGCTTCCTAGTCCTGTTCCTTTACTTGTTGATTCAATCTCTCCCTTATGAAGTCTTACGATTGAAGAAACAATATAGAGACCTAGACCATTACCCTTAGATGATTTTCCCACCTGATAAAATTTCTTAAATATTTTTTTATGTTCACTTTTTTCTAGGCCAATACCATTATCAATAAATTCTAATATAAGATTTTTATTTTCCAAATAAAGTTTTACTTTAACTAATTTCTCAGAAGATTTGTTATAAATAAAACCATTTGTCACCATGTTCATTAAAAGCATTTCAATGAGTCCAGTATCTAACTGCATCGTAAACATTTCAAGGCTGCTATCAAACTGAATTTTGCCTTCTTCAAATAAATGAGGCGTGTTTTTAATAAAATTATTAATGAGAGAGACCACATCTTCTTCTTTAAATTCTGTTTTTACGTGGCGGTCTTCCAAACGCCCCAACTGAAGAATTCTCATAACGTTATCAGAGAGCCTTTTTGTATCTCGTCTCATAAACTCTATGTAGCGCAACTGTTCTTCTCTTTTTAATTCATGTTTAGCAAAGGTATCTAAAAAAAGTTGTAGTGAAGCAATAGGAGTTTTTAATTCATGAGTAAAACCATTAATAAAATTTTGTTGAAGTCTATAGAGCTGAATCATTTTTTGATAGTAGATATAAATAATTAAGAGTCCAGCTATAATAACTGTTACCAAAAGTGACAAAATCAAGATCATGACCCAAGTTTCACCTTGCAGAATTTGCTTAGCATTAAGATTATATTTGATAACGACTTGCTGAAGAGCTTCATTCACCTGTAAATACGAGCGGATATAGAGAAATAAGGAAAGCGCGACAGCAATGAGAGAAAAAATAAAAATAAATAAGGGATGGTAAAACCAACGTGATTTAATCATACTAGAGAGTGTTGTGAAATCTCTCGAAATTGTAAAGGAGCACTATGGAAAGCACTAAAATTATCGATGTCATCACAAAAAGTATTGACCACACTTTACTTAAACCAGAGGCAACCTTCGCCCAAATTGAACAGCTTGTTAAGGAAGCTTTAGAATATAATTTTTTTTCTGTTTGTATTAATCCAGCTTATGTAGCGACTTGTGCAGAGATGCTGAAAGAGTCTGAAGTCAAAGTCTGCACTGTCATTGGTTTTCCCTTGGGAATGAATTCAACTCACACTAAAATTTTTGAAACTAAACAGGCCATTAAAGATGGTGCTCATGAAATTGATATGGTGATAAATATTGGTGCCCTTAAATCACAAAACGATCTTTTGGTTGAAGATGATATTTATCAAGTGGTCAAAGCGGCTGAAGGAGTTTTAGTAAAAGTTATTATTGAAACTTCACTCTTAACCAGCGAAGAAAAAATAAAAGCATGTGAGCTCGCCGAAAAAGCAGGGGCACAATTTGTTAAAACATCAACCGGTTTTAACGGTGGAGGAGCAACGATTGAAGACATTCAATTGATGCGAAAAAGTGTTTCAGAGCATATTGGAGTTAAGGCCAGCGGTGGAGTCAAAAATCTCGAAATGGCAAAAAAAATGCTTGCAGCTGGGGCCAATCGAATTGGGACAAGTGCTGGTGTGGCCATTGTTAAAAATTTAAGTGCTTCTGATTTTTACTAAAAATTCTCAAAGAAATTGAGAGGTAAATTTCCATGCTGATGCAATTTATCCATAGTCTTTGGCGCCATTCCTCTGAACTGTAAAATTCCATCAACTCTACTGGCAATTGTTTGCACAAGAACAGTCGGTCCTTCCATTCCACAAATCTCAATAATTTCATTGATGACTCGCTGGCCATCTTTTTCACGACCGAGCTGAATAATAAACTGAATGGCCGTTGACATTTGTTTTCTTACAACTGTAATCGGGATTTCAAAACCAGCAAGTAAAAATAATGTTTCCATTCGCGATAAACACTCACCAGCACTGCTTGCGTGAACACTCGTCATACTTCCATCATGTCCAGTATTCATGGCCTGAAGTAAATCAAATAACTCTCCCCCGCGGGTTTCACCAATGATGATGCGATCAGGTCTCATACGCAAAGTATTTTTAACTAAGTCTCTCGTAGAAAGTGTTGATTTGGTCTGCTGAATTTTTCCACCAGACTCGAGTCTGACAACATTAGGCATATTAATACTTAACTCTGGTGTATCTTCAATGGCAATGACTCTTTCGTGTTTAGGAATTTCGTTGATGAGCAGATTTAAAAAAGTTGTTTTACCAACCCCTGTACCACCTGAAACAACCACATTTAATCTGGCCGCAATGATGGCCTTAATAAATTCTATCCAACCTGGACTAAGACCAAATAAAGTTGGTGAGCCTTCAAAACTTGAAATAAATTTCAAGTATTTTCTAATAGAAATGGCCGGACTACCGTTCACAAAAGGCTCATTAATGATATTAATTCTAGAGCCATCAGGAAGAACCCCATCTAAAATTGGATGGTCATGATCACAAAATTTTTGATTAATGTCTGCAACATCTTTTATAAAAGCTTCAATATCTGTTGCTGGCAAATTTGCATTGAGCTGAATAAATTGCCCTGCTCGTTCGACAAAAACACTTTTTGGACCATTGATAAGAATTTCTGTAATGCCACCCTTTTTATTCAGGTCAGTTAACAAATTCCAAATACTATTGTTATTCATATGAATCCTATTGAATGGATATATCTGACGTAAAGATTTCAAGATCGTTTACAGAAGCACCATAAGTCATAAAATTATTCATCATTTGCTTTTGCTCTTCTGAAGATAGTAGTGAAAATAAAGCTGCGTACCGTGTTTCACTTTTTAGAAGAGTATGTAGTCTCTCTGTCCCTAAATAATGATCAAACAAAACTAACTCAAGCATAAGCCAATCAATTCGCACTGACTTCGTTTTAGAAAGTTTCATAAATTCAATATGCTCTTCTTTAATTAACAAAGGAGAAAAACTTTGAGTGTCCTCTCGCACTTTGATATCAATCAATGTCATTTTGGCATAAAAGGCCAAAAGAAAAGCCCGATTAAAACCTGAAGGCGTAAAGTGGCGCAGTTTATTTTCTACATTGATAATGTCTGTGACGAGACTAAGGTTGGCCGTCTCTGGAAATTTTCCTGTCATAGCATGTTCTAAAAAAACTGCTGCTAGCCTATTTCTAATTCCGTGCCAGCCTGAAATAGAAAGAATTTTTCCCAAAAATCCATCGGGATCAATATCGCGAAAGATTCTCTTCACCAGTGCATTGAGTTCTCGATTTTCATTTATATACATCTCAAGGTTAGTATTGGCCTGTGTGGAATTTTGAATACTATTCACCAGTAGTCTAGTGAAATAGTCAGGCAGAGATATGTAGGGAATGATCATCATAGTATTTCTTTATATTGCTTTGTTAGATCTTAGTTTATACTGAAGTAAGATATGTCTCAATAACGAAATGGCAGTATTATGAAAATCCCAATTTTTGAAGAAATTCTCATGAAAGGATTAAAAATTGAAGAGATTGAATCGCTCTTTAGGGATTCACGTATTGGCAAAGTTCCCTGTTACATCAATTTAAGTACGCTTAAACCTGAAGAAATTAAAAATGTGATACTGAACATTGAACAAGTCATTCTCGATTTGGCCTTGCATCCACGTTTTCCCTACCCTTTTTACATTATTACCCAAGTTTCAACTAATACAGTTGTCCCAACTGTTCGCTCTGTGAAAGAACTTCCAGAACACTATTTTAAAAAAATTAAAAGGCCCAACAACAAAGAATTACAACTGTTAAATAAGCTGGCCTTAAAAGTTGATAAGATCAAAAATTTAGAGCTTTATAAAATTTCTCAGAAGCTTAAAGAATCAGCTGCTCCTCAAAAAATGCTTTTTAAAGAAACAAAAG
>JAYSPR010000084.1:0-13805 GCA_043721975.1 Bacteriovoracaceae bacterium | reverse complement strand
TGTAAGCACTCACCAATTACTCGCTCTTACTTTTTCGAATAAAGCTGCTCGCGAAATGCGTGAGAGAATTGCTCACGAAGTTTCGATAGATGTCGGAGCTCTTCAAATTACAACCTTCCATGCTTTTTGTGCCAAGCTTTTAAGGTCCGAAGCGAACTACCTCGGTCTCTCAAGAAATTTTACGATTTATGATGAAGGTGAATCTAAAGCAATAGCTAAAGCACTTTTAGAAAGAAGAGGAATTTCGACCAAAGAAATTAACCCTTACGATATATTAACTTATATCGATTCATTGAAAAATAATGGTTATTATCCTGGCCGCACCATGGCCGCTGGTGAAGGAGCTGATCCTTCTGATGAATTTTTTGGATATTTTGAAGAGTATGAATCAGAACTTCACCGCGCTAATGCCCTCGATTTTGGTGGCCTTATAACGGCAGTTATCCAGCTTTTTGAAAAGTTTCCTGAAGTCTTAAATCGCTATCAAAACCGCTTTGTGTACGTCTTAGTGGATGAATATCAAGATACAAACCGTTCACAATTTGAACTTATCAAGATGCTTTGTGGAAAACGTCGAAATATATGTGTGGTGGGTGATGAAGATCAGTCCATTTATTCTTGGCGTGGAGCTGACATTCGAAATATTCTTGATTTCGAAAAAGTCTTTCCTGATGTAAAAATTTTAAAACTCGAACAAAACTATCGTTCGAGTAAGACCATTATTGAAGCCGCTTCATGCGTGATTGAAAAAAACACCATGAGAAAAGGAAAACATATGTGGACAGCAAATCCAGAAGGAGATGCTATTGATATTGTGGAATGCTTTAATGATAAAGATGAAGCTGAATTTGTAGCTCAGGAAACATCTAAACTCTACCGCAGTGGCGTTCCTTATAAAGAAATGGCCGTTTTTTATCGCTCAAACGCTCAGGCCAGACAGATCGAAGATGCCCTTAGAAAATCTAAAATTAACTATCGAGTTGTCGGTGGGGTCAAGTTTTACGAAAGAAAAGAAATCAAAGATATGCTGTCTTATTTGCGTTTAATTATTAATGCAAAAGATTCACTGGCATTGAGCCGTGTGATCAACATTCCAGCTAGAGGAGTTGGTGCAACTTCTCTTCGAAAGCTAGAAGTCGAAGCTGTCAATCAAAACACTTCGCTATGGGATATAATTGAAAAAATTGTAGAAAATAGCAGCGAATACGCTCATATAAAACTTTCTGCCAAAATTAAATCTTCACTTTCTGAATTTGTAACTCTCATAAGTGAACTAAGAAATTTAGATGCAAACAAAGTAAAGCCTTCATTGATTTATGAAAAAGTTTTACATGAATCAGGTTATTACGCTTTTTTAAAAGCGAATAAAGATTATGAAACTCTAGCTAGATTAGAGAATCTAGATGAACTTTTAAATGCTATTTCCCAATTTGAAGAGTCTTATGAAGTCCCAACTTTATCTGGGTTTTTAGAAACTATTACACTCGACTCTAATACTGATTTTGATGAAGGAGCGACTCAAAAAGATGGTGAAGTTTCACTTATGACTGTTCACGGAGCTAAAGGTTTAGAGTTCACCCATGCCTTTGTTGTTGGTGCTGAAGAAAATGTTTTTCCAAGTTATCGCAGTGTCGATGGTGGTGAAACTGCCATGGAAGAAGAGCGCAGACTTTTTTATGTGGCCATGACCAGGGCCATGATTAAACTCTATGTGACATTTGCTCAGGGAAGAATGCTTTTTGGGCAGATTAAATTTAATGGACCTAGCCGCTTTATCGATGAAATTCCAGAAAAGCTCTACACTTGGAAAAAATTAAAAACTAATCAAGACGATAGGTATGAGCAATCCTACTCCAATGGATATCAAAAAGACTTCGATCCTTATGATCAAAGTCAGGAGAGTCATTACTCTAGTGAAGAAGTCGTTTATCAGATTAAAGAAAGCTACCATGAACCAAAATTTCCGAAAGGTGCAAAGGTCATTCATTCTTTGTATGGAGCTGGGAAAGTTGAAAGTTCAGAGGGGGCTGGAACAGAAGAAAAAGTGCTGATTAAGTTTTCAGATGGCAATAAAAAGAAATTTATGGTGAAGTTTGCTCCAATTGTTTTGGCCTAGGGCTTAGTAAACTTAGACTTGGAAGACTTGATTCTAGAAATAATTCCCAATAAAAATAAAATCCCACAGGAAATAAAAATAATAATAAAATCGCTCTATCAATCAAACTGGCTAAAATCGCTACTTCGATTTCAATTCCATACTGTCTGCCAATATAAGCAGTGAGAGCTTCTTTAATACCAATATTACCAGGTAAGACCTGAAACAACGAAGCAACCAGCAGGACTAAACTTATTTCAAAGCTTTGAGAGAAATTTAAATGAACACCAATGGCAACAAAAGAAAGATAGATTTTTACCGGATAAAGAATAAACATCCCGCCCCAGCAAAGGCCTACTATGCTTGTTAGTTTTAGGTCCTTTAGATAATTCTTTGGCGAGATTCTTCTTTTAAATTTAAATAGTTTGGCTAGAGCTTCACTAGTAAACATCAGGATAATACCAGAAACAATAAGAGCGAGAAATATGGATTCTAAAATGGAGAAAACCATATGATTTTTTTTAAGAAAAAATTGGCAATAAAAAAGTCCAATAATACCCAAAAAAGTAAACCCTACTAGCATCATGGCAAAACTGAGAGAGAGAAATTCTCTTATGGGTAAGCGTTTTTTATCATTCAAATAAAGCATTCGAATTCCTGTTCCTCCATTTGCCGGCAAGAGCAGATTAAAAAGCTCTGAAGCTAAACACAGTCCATACCATTCTTTGAATTTTAGAATAATTTGATGCTTTTTAAGTGGTAGCTTTTGGGTAAGACCCAAAAGCCAATAATTAAAAATGTGGATAACAATTAAGGCAAAGATAACGTCGAGTCTGACATTTTTTAATTTCAACAGGGCGGTGGAATTTTTTTGAAAATAAAAGAGAAGACCGAATAAAAGGGCGAAAGATAAAACAATGAGTGTGAGGTGATATAGTTTTTTTGATCGTTCAGTCACAAGGTTCTCCTGGGGGAGAAGCTACCTTTTTTTTTAGACTATGCTTAGGGCTTTAAGGCTTTTTGTAAACTTTACAGTGAAGCATGGGCAGAGTAGCATTCTTTAAGTCTTTAATATTTATATAACTTTTCAAGAATGGACATTATGTTGGACTTATCTAAAGGCACTGATTTTAAAATTTTAAGGAAGCTTTTATATTTCTCATTCATTGCTCTCATTATTGGTGCAATGACAGGTCTGATTGCAGTTTTTTTTCTTAAATCTGTAAATTCTTCCATCGTATTTAGAAAGGAACATCCAGCTATTATTTTCTTATTACCTCTGGCAGGCTTTTTAGTGGCTTTGACTTACAAAAAATTTGGCCTTGAATCAAGTCAGGGAAATAATCTCATTATTGATGAGATCCATGAATCAAAAAAAAATATACCTTTTAGAATGATTCCACTTATTTTTATCAGTACATCTCTTTCACATCTCTTTGGAGCTTCGGTGGGAAGGGAAGGAGCCGCTGTGCAAATGGGAGGTGGTATTAGTGCCTTTATATCTAAAATTTTTAAAGTCACTCATGAGCATAGGCGAATTTTTCTTATGATGGGATTAAGTGCAGGCTTTTCAGCAATTTTTGGGACACCAGTTGCCGGTGCCGTTTTTGGAATTGAGGTGTTGTTTATTGGAGCAATGGCCTATGAAGCTTTAATTCCTTGTGTGCTTGCTTCAGTAGTAGCATTTTATACAACTCTTTCTTTGGGAGTTGTGAGTTCGCACTATTTTCCAATTGAAATTCCTTATATTGAAATAAAAGGAATTTTTGCAGCGATTGTAGCTGGCATACTCTTTGGTTTAACAGCCAGATTATTTATTTGGTCAGTTCATCAAATAAAAAATTTATTTTCAAGTAAAATTAAAAATGAACTTTTTCATCCCATTGTCGGTGGACTCATTTTAATTATAATTTTTTATGCTGTTGGTTCAGATCGCTATCACAGCTTAGGCGAAGAAATTATTCATGATAGTTTTAGATTAAGAGTTTATCCTTGGGATTTTTTGGCCAAATTGACCAATACAGCGCTTTCTTTGGGGGCAGGTTTTAAAGGAGGCGAAGTCATGTCTCTATTTTACATGGGATCGACTTTGGGTAACTCCCTCGCTTTTATTTTGCCACTTGATTATCCTATATTGGCCGCACTAGGATTTGTCTCTGTATTTGCAGGTGCAGCAAATGTTCCCATTGCCTCTTTATTTTTGGCCTTTGAATTATTTGGATCAGGCATTGGCGTTTATGCGGCACTGGCCATAACGACGAGTTATTTATTTTCTGGGCATAAAGGAATTTATAATTCGAGGCCAGGCATAAATCAAAAATCTTCGACTAAAATGTAGTTGATATAGACTTTTATTTAGTTGATAATCGTTTCTATGCTTGAAGGACTTTTAGGAAATAAATCAGCTGAAAAAGTGATGTTTGCACTTTATGTGAAGGATGAGCTTCATGCGTCTGCTATCGCAAAATTATACAATACGGCCCTAGATCCAATAAAAAAACAACTCGAACGCTTTGAAGAAGCGGGTTTTTTAAATTCGCGCATGGTTGGACGTTCAAAACTTTATTCTTTTAATTTAAAACACCCATTGCATGCTCCCTTAAAAGAAATATTAAAGGTTGCTTATATATCTAATGCTAAAACTAAGAAGCATCAGTTTGAGAGGAATGTATGACTCTCAAAATGAATCAAGAGTTTCTTCTGCAACTAGCGGATCTTGCAATGTTAAAAATTGCTCCTGAAGAATTAGATCACTATCAAAAATGCATGGAGCAATTTTTGGAACTTGTTCAAAGTTTAGAAAAAATTCAAACTGAAAATGTAGTCCCACTTTATAATTTAAGTCGAGAGATGATTGAACAAGATTCTTCATCTCGACATTATCGCCAGGATGCAATTAAAAATTCTATTTCACTAATAGATGTTTTAAAAAATGCACCAGAAGTAAAAATGAATCAATTTAAGGTTAAGGCCTTAATGGAGATCGGCCAGGAAAATCTTCATGAAGGTACGACTTAAAATGAAGACACTTTATCAATCACATCTTGCACTTAAAAATAAAGAAGTCTCTTCTCTAGAGCTAACAAGAGAATGTTTAAAAAACGCAAAAAGCAGTGACCATAATACTTATATTTCATTACTAGAAGACACCGCACTCAAAGAAGCGGCAAATGTAGATATAAATATAAGTCAAAATGGAATTCAATCTTATGTGGAAGGTATTCCTTATTCATTAAAAGATTTATTTATCACGGAAGGAGTTCGAACTACTGCCGGATCAAAAATGCTATATAATTATATTCCTCCTTATGATGGATTTATTTCAAAAGCATTCAAGAATGCTGGCAGTGTGCTTATTGGCAAAACGAACCTGGATGAATTTGGAATGGGCTCTACTAATGAGCACTCAGTTTTTGGTAGTGTTAAAAATCCACTTAATGTAAAAAAAATATCTGGAGGATCATCGGGAGGATCTGCTGCTTCGATTGCCGAAAATTCTTCTTATTTTTCGGTGGGCAGTGACACTGGTGGCTCGGCCAGGTTGCCGGCAAATTTTTGTGGACTAGTGGCACTTAAGCCGAGTTATGGAAGAGTGTCGAGATATGGGCAAATCGCCTACGCTTCGAGTTTAGATCAAGCTTCACCAATGGCTCAATCAGTTTTAGATCTGGCCTGTGTAATGGAAAATATCACGGTGAAAGATGATCTTGATGAAACAAACCTTAACTTAGGTGCGATGAAAATTGTGAATGAGCTTCTGGCCCTAGATGAGAGTTATCTTAAGGGAAAAAAAATAGGGCTTTCTGAAAATTTGGTTGAGAGTTGCGATGATGATGTTAAACGAGAATTAATAAAAGCCTTAGCTCACCTTAAAAAAATGGGATCAGAGCTCGTGACTATTTCTTTACCACATTTAAAAGAGAGTATAGCAACCTACTATCTTATTGCAACTAGCGAAGCCTCATCAAACCTTGCTCGCTATAGTGGAATTCATTTTGGATTTAAATCACATTCCAACTCTGAGTCTCATCAAAGTTCAAGTCAAGATTCAAGATCTTTTGGTTTTGGTGAAGAGGTTAAAAAAAGACTCCTTTTTGGAACTTTTGCATTGAGTTCAGGTTTTCATGAAGCCTATTATAAAAAAGCCAGTCAAGTAAGGCGCATAATTGCTGAGGATTTTTTATTGGCCTTTCTAAAATGTGATTTTATTTTTTCTCCAGTTTCATCGAGTGTTGCCTCTGACATCGGGGCTATCGATAGTGATCCAATGAAACTTTATATGAATGATCTTTACACTGTGCCTGCGAGTCTAACAGGGCTCCCGGCCCTCTCTATTCCTTTTGGAAAAGGCCAGCACGATTTACCAACAGGATTTCAGTTAATAGGAAAGCCATATCAAGATAGTGAACTTCTTAAAATAGGACATTCTTTTGAACTCTCGACAGGGAGAAATGTTTTATGATGGAAGCTTTAGTGAAATACGATGTACTCATAGGCCTAGAGGTTCATGCTCAACTTAATACCAAAACTAAGATTTGGTGTGGCTGTGAGATCAATGTTCATGCCGCTGAAAATACCACCGTGTGCGAAATTTGCTCAGGTCAACCGGGAACCTTGCCAACATTTAATAAATCAGTTGTTGAGTTGGCCACTAAAGTTGCACTGGCAACAAACTGTAAAATAAATCATTGTTCTTATTTTGATCGAAAAAATTATTTTTATCCAGATATGCCTAAAGGCTATCAGATTACTCAACACCAGCTTGCAATAGCAGGAGACGGGTTTGTGGAGATCGTAGATGAAGATGGTATAGATAAAAAAATTCGAATAAAAAAAATTCAATTAGAAGAAGATTCTGGAAAGTTAACTCATCTAGGCCAATCAACCTTGGTGAATCTCAATCGAGCAGGTGTTCCCCTTATTGAAGTCGTCGGTGAACCTGATTTGAAAACACCTAAAGAGGCGATAAAGTATTTAAAAAATCTTCATGTACTTTTAAATTACTTAGAAGTTTCAAAAGGCCAATTGCAGGATGGAAATTTTAGGTGCGATGTGAATATCTCTTTGCAAGCCAAGGGCTCATTAAAGGGTGGAGTTCGAACCGAAACAAAGAATCTCAATTCTTTCAAAAATATAGAAAAAGCCATTGAGATTGAAATTATAAGACAAGCTGAAATCTTAGATCGCGGTGATAAAGTCTTACAAGTTACACTCAACTTTGACGCTGATAATGTGACAATGAATATTCTAAGAGCTAAGTCGAATGAACAGGATTATCGCTATTTTCCAGAAGCAGACCTCATGCCAATTTATGTGACCCTTGAACAGGAAATGAAATGGCAGGGAGAAATTCCTGAGTTGCCTGTACAAAAAATGAATCGCTTTGTCTTAGACTTTAAAATTCCAGGGCCTGATGCCAAATTTTTAACAAGTAACAAAGAGCTAGCCAATTATTTTGAAGAAGTCCTCACGTATTTTAATGGTGAGCCAAAAAAGGTTTCTAATTGGATCATGTCAGAGCTTCTGCGCTTGTTAAATGAAGAAAATCTTGAAATAAATGATTCTCCAATTAAACCAATAGACTTAGCTGAGCTTTTAAATTTCATTAATGATGGCGAGCTTTCAGGCAAACAAGCAAAAGAAGTTTTTTTGCATATGTTTACCGATCATAAACAGGCATCTCAAGTTATAAAGGATTTAGGATTAAAACAAGTAAAAGATACTGCTACTCTAGAAATGATGGCACAGAAAATAGTGGAAGATCATCCTGAACAAAGAGGCCAATACCATTCTGGAAATGAGCGCATTTTTGGTTTTTTTATTGGCTTAATGATGAAGGAAACGAATGGACAAGCAAGTCCTCAATTAACAAATGAAATAATGAAAAACATATTAGATAAAAATAGATAAGGGGATTAAATGAAATCAAACAAGATGAAAATTATTTTAGGTATCGTGGCGGTCTTTATACTTTTAGTCGGTGGAGTCGTCTATTACGCTTCGACCAAACTCAATCCAGAAGAAATTCGAAAGATGGCCATTACGCAGTCGCAGAAAATATTTCCGAATGCAACGGTCTCTCTAGAAAGCGTTGATATCGGATGGGGATTAAATTTTAAAATAGCTATTAATAAATTTTCACTTAAAACTAAAGCACAAGATGGTGCTGTTGTAGAAATGATGTCTGTGGATAATTTTGATGTAAAGGTTCCACTATGGGCTATTTTAACCAATGGTGGAGTTATTGAGATTCAACTAGACCGACCGATGATGAATTATGCGGAATTCCCAGTTGGAAATAACTGGACATACGCTATGGGTGATAAGCCTAAAGATGAAGCTTCACCTAAAGATGATAAAAAAGACTCGTCTGCAGATAGTGCATCGGCCATTGGTTTGTTTGGAAAAAGTAAAATTAATGTAAGGCTATCCGATGTAGCGGTCAAATAT
Organism: Bacteriovoracaceae bacterium; assembly: GCA_043721975.1. Classification (GTDB taxonomy): domain Bacteria; phylum Bdellovibrionota; class Bacteriovoracia; order Bacteriovoracales; family Bacteriovoracaceae; genus Bacteriovorax. Next base: position 5,260 of record JAYSPR010000084.1, on the reverse strand, counting down.
TCGCTAAGAGATCGTTCTAATGGTCAAATTGGAGTTTCTCGCTTTTTAATTAAAGGATTAAACTTTGAAACATCAACTGCTTTTGAAGTCGCTTCAGATGCTAAGTTTGTTATGGCCGATAAGTCAGTTGTTTCATTTTCAACATTAGTCATAGGTGAAATTAATATTGCCGATCTCGTTAAAAATGGATCAGTGAGTTCGTTGGTAATTGTAAAAGTAAATAATATTGCAAAAACAGGATTAGAGTGGAAATTTCCAGAAATTACCACAAACATTAATATGCTTTTAAAGAAAGACGGAGAAATCTCTGGAAAGGTAGATTCGTCATTTGAGTCTCAAAATAAAATCTCTGCTGATTTTAAAATGACTAAAGAAATTGAAATAACAAATATTGCTGTTGATATCATTTTAAAAGATGTTGGAGTGATTATGGGTCTTGACCGTGCGATTGATCTTTCAAAAGCTAAGTTGAATGCTAAGGGATCTGTTCTTTACAGTGCTGATAAAAAAATTGATGCAGATTTATCATTTTCGATTAGCCCTGGTATTGGCTATTCAAAGGAAGGTCTAACTACGACAACTATAGTTAGTGGGTCTTTTAATAAAAAAGATATTGCCGTTAAGGTGAAAACAGATGTTCTAGGAGGAAGTGTTGAAACTTTAGTTGGAGGGGAATATGACCCTAACCAGAAATTTGATATTAAAAACTTAAAGCCATTTGATATCAAAGTCACAGCGACAAAATTAAAAATTCCAGAAAAATTAATCCAAGAAAAATTATGGGCGAAAAAAGACCCAGCAGTTCTAGCTAAAGAAGAAGCTGATAAAGAAAAAGCAGCATTAAGTAATAAAGCGGAAGCTTCGGCTCCAGCACCAATGATTCCACCGGCGAATGTACTTGTATCGTGGACTAACATTGTTGTTGGCGGAGAAGATTTTTCAGGAAAAGGAAAAATTGTTTTAAGCGCTCAGTCTCTGGCCGTCGATGATTTAAGCTTTAAATTTTCAAAAGGAACTGGGAAGCTGACTCAGACAATGAAGATGGGATTAAAATCAAGCGAATCAGTTTTTGATATGTCGATAACAGATCTCAATTTATCTTCATTTAAACCTTTCCTACCTCCCTTTGTAGAAAATTTCTCTGGAACTTTTAGTGGTAAGGTTAATGGGTCAGCAACTATGTTTAAAGCGATCAAGCCACCGAAGTTTGATGTGAATGTTTCTGTAGATGCTAAAAAAGGCGAACTTAAAAAGTTAAATATTTCAGAATACATCAATCCACTACTTGAAAATATTCCAATGGTGAAGGATCAAGTTAAAGATAAGCAAGTAAAGCTCGATGGAAATTTTGAGACATTAACGATGAAAGGACGCTTTACAAGTGATCTTTATACTATCTCAAGTTTCAATTTTGTTGGTATTAATAAGAAAGTAGAGATGACAGGTTCAGGTAATATTTATCCAGCGCCAGGAACAACGTCTATTTCTTCGATGGAAGTGAATTTAACTGAAAATGGAAAAGTTGGGGAATTACTTCAAAAAAATATTGGTTCGAAAGTTTTACCAATGAAAGTCTCGGGACCTGGTTTTGCAATGAAGCCAGAATATTCTTACACACTATCAAAAATTGCTAAGGGTGCTGCAAAAACGAAAGGAATGGAAGTGGCTCAAAAAGTCATCGAAAAAAATATCGATAAAATTGTTCCAGAAAAAGCACGTGAGCAAGTGAAAGGATTACTAAACGGGTTGTTTAAGAAAAAATAAGAATAAAAATAAAGAAGAGACAAGTAGAATGAAGAATGTGATTGAGCCCTTAAAGTATGAAAATGAAATCTTAAAACTTCTTGATCAGCGCTTATTGCCGCTGGAAGAAGTTTATTTAACTATGAAGACCATTGAGGATTGTTACCGTGCGATTCAAGATATGGTTGTACGAGGAGCTCCTCTGATTGGATTTACTGGAATTTGGGGAATGGCACTTTTTTTAAAGAATAATCCTAAAATCGTCTTTCCTCAATTTGAACAGGCCGCGAATTATTTAAAAAGTTCGAGACCTACAGCAGTTAATTTAGCTTATGAAATTGATAGATGTGTTGAAATGGCCAAAAAAGAAACACACTTGAATGTTTTATATCCTAAATTGGTCGCACACGCTCAATCAGAGATGAATAACCTCTATGAGAAGAATCTTAAAATGGCCCATTTGGCAGAAATAGAATTAACGAAAATTTATGGAGATCGCCCACTTAATGTTATGACAATTTGTAACACGGGAACTTTAGCCTGTGGAGTACTTGGAACTGCTTTGGGAGTTATTGTTTATCTCAATCAAAAAAAGAAAGTAAAATCCATTTTTGCCAGTGAAACGAGGCCTTATTTACAAGGATCGAGGCTTACGAGTTATGAATTAATCAAAGAAGGAATTAACCACCAAGTAGTAGTTGAAGGTGCGGCTTCTTATTTAATGAGAAATAAAATGGTTGATGTAATTTTTGCAGGCGCTGATCGCATTGCTAAAAATGGTGATACGGCCAATAAAGTTGGAACATCAAGCTTGAGCATTATCGCTAAACATTACGGAATTCCATTTTACATTGTTGCACCAGTAAGTTCTTTCGACCTGGATACCTTGAATGGAGACGGCATTGAAATCGAGCTTCGCGATCCCAATGAAATCTTGAAGTATAAAGGCCAAGCTATTGCTCACCCTGATGCGCGCGCCCTCAATCCAAGTTTCGATGTTTCAGATCATTCATGCTTAACGGGAATTTTTTGTGAAAATGGAACGATTTCACCAGTGAACGCCGAGAATGTAACAAAAGTGGTGAGTCAGTCGTGAAGCGAGCAAGTATTGATATAGGATCAAATTCTGTTTTGCTTTTAGCAGTAGAATATGACACACAAAATAATAGAATCATAAAAGAAATTCTCAATGAATCAGCAATTACATCTTTGGGTAAGGATTTAGATAAGACTAAGGAATTTCATTTGGAATCTATGGAGGCGACTCTGTTGGCCCTAAAGTCTTATAAAAAGCTTCTTGAGACTCAACATTTTAGGACCGAAGAAGTGATTGTGACTGCGACTGAAGCAAGTCGTGTCGCTAAAAATGCTACATCTTTTTTTAAACAAGTACTAGATGAAACAGGATTTAAGGTCCATGTTATCACGGGAAAAGGAGAGGCTTATTACACCGCTTTGGGGGTCGTTTCATCTCTTGTTACTTCGAGTGAGAAAACTGTTATTGTAATGGATATTGGTGGAGCCTCAACTGAACTCATTAAAATAGAACTGAACCCATTTAAGATTTTAGAGTCTATTAGCATGCCTGTTGGATCCGTGCGGGCTACTGATTGGTTTAACCAAGGTCAATTAGACGAAAAGTTAAAAGAAATTTTTAAAACGAATTTAGAAACCTTTCAAACTAAAACGTTGATTTGTGTAGCTGGAAGTATGACGGCTTTAGCTTCAATGTATTTAGGACAAAAAATTTACGAAGATCAAAAAATCGATGGAATGGAATTAGCATTTACATCTTTTGCAGACTTCGCCTCAGATCTTCAAAAAACAAATGTTGAAAACCTACTTTTATTATTTCCTTTTCTAGGAAAAAGAGCACCAATGGTGGCCTGTGGATCAAGAGTAGCAGTAGAAATTGGAAAAATTTTAAATATCAAAAATATAAAAATATCGACGCGTGGGCTGCGCTATGGAACAGTTTTCACAGGAGGAATTCATGAGCAATACATCAACAGGTAGCGGAACAGATAAACCACTGAGGTTTAAAGCTGGTTCAGTTATTTTTGGACAGGGAAAACCTTCCAAGTATTTATACATTGTCCTTAAGGGTGAAGTTATTTTATTAAAAGTCAAAGGAAGTAGTTGTACTGCGATAGAACTTTGCGGTGAAAAAGATATTTTAAATGAAGTCTCTGTGTTGACGAGCACTCCCAATGATCTAACCGCTATTGCTAAAACAGATGTTGAGCTAGTCTTAGTTCATCAGCAAGATGTAGTGAATGTGATTAAAAATTCCCCAACTTGGATCCCAGATATTTTCAAGACGCTTTGTGAGCGCTTAAAGCACACACAACAAATGATCGATGAACATAATTTAGCCAGAGAAAAGGATGTGAGACTAATTATCACCAAAGATGATGAGAAAAAATATACCCAAGCTTTAGCTGATTTTATTTCCGGAAATTAAAACTGAACTTGCTTTCTCTTTTTAAGCGAGACAAGAACTTCAATAATTTTATTTTGAGCTCTTTTAATGTCACGTTTTTCTGTAGAATAAGCAGTCTTTAGAACCCTAAAGGCTTCTTCTGCATAGTCGCGAGAGGCGAGAGAAAGAAGTCGTCTTTGAAACGGTCTTTCAATATTCTTAAGCGCCATGCCTAAAATAGGGGCAGTGATATATTGAAATATCATACTGAGTTCACCATCAGAGAGATTATCTAAATCTGAAAATGTAAAACATTGTTCAGTTAATTCTTCTGCTAGTTGAGGATTTCTCACTTTTAGGTTTTTTAAAAGCTTAGCTCTCTCATCTCTAGGCATATGTTGAAGCATCTCAATGATTTGAGCCTTACCATTGATAAAAACACCGCTCGCACTATTATTATTTTCCATTATTTCTCCTAGTGATTTCTTTTATTTTATGTTTTCCACTTTGATTCTTCTTTCATAAATTTCTCGCGAGCGATGTCTAAAGATTTTTGATGAGAAGAATTGATTTCTTGTATTTCATTTTGCTGGCTAATTTTTATTTCTTCCACTTGGTCAGTGTGAGTTTGCTTTAAATTTTCAATTTCTTGTTTGAGCCTTACATTTTCTTCGGCCAGTGAGCGAGATTGCTTCTGTCTTATTTCAGACAACTTTCTTTCTTGTTCATTTTTTAACTTATCGATTCTTGAATCATAATCTTCACGCATCTTTTTAATTTCTAATTCTTTCTGCTTTGATTCGGAAGTATAGGTTCGTTCATTCTCTGTTTTTAATTGTTTGAATTCGGTCTCATATCTTTTCGATTCTGCTTCTGCATATTTTTGAGCTTTAAGATCATTTATTGTGGACATAAGTTTCCTTCTATTAATTCTTTGCTTAGAATTTAAGTACGCCTTAGTATTATGATACGAAGACTAGATTTAATTATGTAGGAGGCAAATATGTCCGCACCTGAAAAGATATACTTAGTTCAAGGAAAACGAACACCGTTTGGAAAGTTTGGTGGCTCACTTAAAGATATTACACCGGTAGA
>JAYSPR010000083.1:0-9627 GCA_043721975.1 Bacteriovoracaceae bacterium | reverse complement strand
TCATAAACTCCCATGTGACCGCCAAGAATAATGAGTCCATTATATTTATCTATGGAGGGGCTTTCTTCGGGAAATCTCTCAAAGTTAACATATCTCATGTTAAGTCCACGCGCTTTAAGCGTAGGATTCAGAGTTCCTAAGATTCGGTTAGCGACATGTTGAAAGACTAAAACTTTTCTCATAATGATATTATTATAAATCCTTTTAGATATTGAAACAATATGAGACGATTATTTTATGATTTTTGGAAATAGTACGATCTCGCAGTATAAAAAAAGCAATATTATTGTGTGGATGCTTATGGCCTTTCAGGCGGGAACTCTCAATATCGGTGGCTTCATGGCCTGTCATCGTTTTGTGTCTCATATTACGGGATTTGCAACTTTTTTTGGTTATGAATTAAGTCAAAATGATTTATCTCACGCGATTGGAATGCTCATAGTTCCACTCTTTTTTATTATGGGAGTAATGCTTAGTGCGTTTCTTATTGACACTCAAATCAGACTTGAGAAAAAACCGAGATATTATCTTTCATTCGGTCTTATTTTCAGTCTGGTTTTTATTGTCTTTTGTCTGGGGATTTCAAAACAATTTGGACTTTTTGGTGAACCATTGGCCGACAACAGGGACTATGTGTTACTTTTTTTCCTATGCTTTATTTGTGGCATTCAAAACGGAACAATTACGACAGTCTCAAAATCAGTCATTCGTACAACTCATTTAACGGGAATTACAACGGATTTAGGCATAGGTATTGTTCGCCTCTTTAATTCAAAGAGTGTGTCGGATGGAATTGAAAATGAAAAAAAAGCAAATCTCATGCGATTTGGAATTATCCTCTTTTTTCTTATGGGATCTGTTATAGGGGGTAATGTTTTTAAGCATTATGAGTACTGGGGATTCGCACTGCCACTTTTTACTTCTGGAGTTTTATTTTTTGGAATGATTTACTTCCAGTTTTTGCACACAAATCGTCAAAACAATTAAAGAAAAAGTTCACAGGCTTCTTCATATTTTAAAGCTAAATTTTTTCTAAATATATTAGGATCACTATATTCAAAAATGACTCTTTTTGATTTCAACTTTTTAGAATGTAAATTAAATTCGGGAAAATCCCAACTGACCATAGATTCAATTATAATTTTTCCATGATTAGCGGAAATGTCTTCAAGTGAAGTTGTCAGTGAATACTTCACTAAAGGTTTTTGTTCTTTGGGAACACTCTTTGCGAGCTCTTTAACACCTTCTTTTATGATTGGATCTTTGACTTTAAATGCCTCTCCCATGTTGCTTTCAAAGCTCTCGGCTTTTAAAACTCCCAGCGAGCTATTTTCAATTTTAAGATTTTTATCAGTACTTGTTTCAAGGTAACGGTAAAGAAAGTTAGCTTTTGTTTGCAATAAATAATCGAGATAACTTTGATTATCTCTAAATAAGTTTTGAATTTTTAAATCGAGTTCATGCTTTAATTTATTTAAATCTTCCATAATTAATTATTGAGCTTCTAGGGTAAATTGGCTAGTTTAAAAGAATGTATCAACTAAGACCTTATCAAAAAGATGCTGTGAATTTGACGATACGTCATTTTCAGAGATCTAATGAACCAGCAATTATCGTTTTACCCACTGGCGCGGGAAAGAGTTTAGTTATTGCAGAGCTAGCAAAAATTGCTAAAGGCCGAGTTTTAGTTCTGGCCCATGTCAAAGAATTAGTCGAACAAAACTCTGAGAAGTTTAATAGCTATGGTCTTACTTCAGGTATTTTTTCAGCTGGACTCTCTAAAAAAGAATTCGATAAAAAAATTATTTTTGGCAGTATTCAATCCGTTGCCAATGCTGGCCCAGAATTCTTTTTAGAAACATTTAGTTTGCTTATTATTGATGAATGCCACAGAGTTTCAATCGAAGGAGATACCCAGTATTTACAAGTCATCACAAAACTTAAAGTTTCAAATCCTCTGTTATGTATTTTGGGTTTGACGGCAACACCTTATAGATTAGGTCTAGGATGGATTTATGAATATCACTGTGAGAAGAAATTGATTCGTTCTAAAGACAATTCCCGCTTTTTTAAATTTTGTCTTTATGAGCTTTCACTTAGCTACATGATTAAAAATAATTTCTTAACTCCACCAATTACGATCGATTCACCTGTGGCCTCATACGACTTTTCCAAGCTAGAGTTAAAAAATGGCAGGTACTCAAGTCAAGAAATAGAATCAATTTTAAAAGACCAATCTCGTATCACTCCGACGATAATAAAAAATATCGTAGAAATTTCAATTGATAGAAAAGGAGTCATGATTTTTACAAGTTCAGTGGCCCACGCTCATGAAATTATGAAAAGTCTTCCCATGGGATCGGCCCTTGTCACGGGGGAGACGAGCCTAGATGAAAGAGATGAGATTATTCAAGAATTTAAATTAAAGAAAATAAAATTCTTAGTGAATGTTTCTGTTTTAACCACAGGGTTTGATGCTCCTCATGTGGATGTTATTGCTATTTTACGTCCAACGGAGTCAGTAAGTCTTTATCAGCAAATTGTAGGCAGAGGGCTTAGACTTTCTCCAGGAAAAACGGATTGTTTGATTTTAGATTATACCGGTCAGGGACATAATATTTATTCACCTGAGATTGATGAGCATAAACCTAACCCAAATTCAGTCGTGGTTGATATACCCTGTCCAGATTGCGGTTTAATAAATCAATTTTGGGGAATCGTGGAAGAAGGCGAAATTATCGAACACTTCGGAAGAATGTGCCAGGGAGCCTCTCAAGATCCAGTTTCATTGGCGCTTATAAAATGTGGATATCGATTTAGATTTAAGCGCTGTGATCAGTGTGGGGAGGAAAATGATATTGCTGCGAAGATCTGTCCACACTGCAAACACTTGTTGGTTGATAATGATAAAAAATTAAAAGAGGCCATGTCTCTAAAAGATGCTCATGTTATGAAGCCCGACTCAATGATGTTTGTTAAAAGTTTTGATAAAAAGGGTCAAGAACGTGTTGAAGTTCGTTTCTATGATTATGATGGAGAATTTCTTTCAGAGTTTTTTTATTTTAACTCACCAGAAAATAATACGGCTTTTTATTTTAACTTTATTAGAATGCATAATAAACTTCCAGAAAAATTCATCACAATTAAGAGTGCTCAAGACGTGATCGATCAGCAAAACAAATTTCGCCTACCCCAATATGTTATAGCTAGGAAAACAAAAAAATACTGGGAGATTAGGGAGAAAATCTTCTAAAATTTCCTAAAGTGGTGTCTAATTGAAACCATTTTTTGCATTTAGCCAAATTGAATCTTAGATCATCTCACATTCTTTCGAATTCTCCTTTTATTATTCCTAAGAGTGGTAGCATTTTCAAGGGAGTTCTTTTTGAGAATTAAGCTGGTTTTACTTTTTTACTTTTTTTGCTATTTTTTTGGTCAGACTGTAAGTGCTGCCTATTATGATACTCTTCCAAAAGGAGTTCGCAATTTAACTTATCAATTAACAAAAACTAATCAAATTTCTGGACGCTACACAAATTCGGGAAACCTCCAAGGTTACAACATTAATGCCAATATAAACGCTGATGCCATTAAAGGTTTTAGTGGACCGGTGGATATTTATCTTGGAACACTTTCTGCTGATGATTATAAGAATTTCAGTTTTGGAACTTTTCAAGGTGATGCTAAATCTAACGTGACAGTGCAAGGACTTGGTGGTGGTTATGGAATTACTGACAAGTTAACAGTTTACGGTTTTATCCCTTTTTACAATGCAACTGTCGATTTACAAGTTGAGCGGACAATAAAAGGTCGAACTAATATTGGCACGGCAGTTCAAATCGAAAATGTTCCCGAAGTTGATATTCGTCTCATTCAATCAGTTTTTGTGAATTTATATAAGTATCAACCATTGGGAAAATGGCAGGCCTCAGACTTTGGTGATTTTGAAATGGGTTTTCTTTATCAAGTTAAAAAGTGGAATAATGCTGGGGCTTTAATGAGTATGGGCTTTGTAGCCCCCACTGGAAAAATAGATAATCCAGATATTTTACAAGACGTAGCTTTTGGAGATGGACAGTGGGATGTTTTTTTTGAGCACGGAGTGGGGATAACTCCTAAAACAAAAAATCGGGCAATAAGTTTTGATCTTTGGAATAGAGTGACTTATCAATTTCCTTTTCAAACGGAACTGAGACTTCCAGATTCATTAGTGTTTCCAATTACTGCACAAAAAGGAAATGTGAAAGTTAAATATGGAAATAAAATTCAAACGAATTTAAGAACCAATTATCAATTCAATGATGAATGGGGGAGCTCGCTTACTTACACATTTGATTATAAAGAAAAAGATCAATTTAAGAGTTCTAGTTCAGCAGTTGATGAGATACTTGCCGATGCAACAGAAAGATCATCTCATACTGCTCGAGTGAATTTTAATTTTACAACTTTAAAACTTTTTCAAGATAAAAAATTTCTACTTCCTTTGAATGTGAGCTTGGCGCTTCAGACAATCTTTGCTGGTAAAAATACACCTAAGTATGAACGTGGTGATTTTCAAGTTCAGATGTTTTTTTAGAAAGGTAATTTCAGCCCAATCTGCATTTCAACCACCCCATCAAGTTTTAAATTTGAAACATCTGGCAGTGAGGCTACCGAGAGTGCGGGTTTAAGCTTTACGTTAGTATTGGGTTTAAGAGTGTCGAGAAGATTGTCTTCTAATATTTCAAATTGAAGGCATTTATAAAGGCAAGCATTGCGTGTTTTTCTATAACTTAAAAATAAAGTTTCAACCTGGCCAATTTTAGGAACAGTGACCTTGCGGGCAAGTTCAAGAGTATTAATAAAAGAAAAGTTAGCTAAAAAATCACTTTGTTCATCAACATCTTTGTTGTAGGTAAGAAAAATTCTTTTGATCTTAAAAGATTTAACTAATTCTCTATCTAATTCAAATTCAGGAATGTTTAAGTCAATATCATTGATATCTACATTCATGGGGCCAGTCGCTTTAAGATAAATTTTGGCGACAGTTTTTAAAAAAGCATTTCCAATTTTTTCAAAAGTGTTAGGCATGTTCGCAACTTCAAAGACATCGATATTTTTTAAATTATATTTAATGTTGAGATAAAAAATAGTTGGATCACTGGCTTTTGTATTAAGTGTAGCCTGTGCATCTGAAGACAATTCAGATTGGCCAGCTTCATTGACAATTTTTAAAAGAGCTTCTTTTTGAATATCAGAAACCGTGGTCACTGGAGCGATTGGGCTTATGGATTCGGTTTGTTTTAAGCAAGATGTTCCCACGAGAACAATTGATAAAACTGTAAATGTTTTGATTGAAAATTGTTTTATCATGGGAAATTCCTATTAGATTATGGAGAGATAATCATTGTAAGGACAAAATGAATTGAGAGCGAGTGATTGTGAAAATAGACATTTATCATTGGAGAATTGAAGAAGAAATGAGTCTTATTATTGGCAGTTTTCAGAAAGAGAGCATTGGTGACATTATTAATAAACAACTGTTACCTATTTGAGAGTTAATTTATTTTTTAAGTCTTTAATATAACTGAGAGCTCGCGCTCAAATCAAATCTCAAAGAGAAGAGTCCCATAAAAAAGAATAATGGGACTCAGTTTGATATCTAATTAATTAACATAACATAGTACGCCTTCGTCGATATATCCCTGATTGATAAATAAATTGATTTCAGTAGGGTCCTTGCTTGTAACTCGATTGATAATGACACCAGATGAGTTCAATAGCATGAGTCTTTTAATGGGAACTGTTAACAAAGGAGGTGTACTGGCAGAGTTGCAATATCCAAGTGTGATAGCATTTCCATAGTTCCAATCACCTTTCATCGCTGTTGATTCCATGTAGTCTTTAGTAATCGAATTAAATTTTCTATATAATGGAATTCGACCTGTACCTGCACTTGAAAATAAATGATAGCGAACGCCTTTAAAAGCGTATGGTGAATTTGAATCAAATTCATTAGGTAAAATACTTGTAGCGTGATCCGTTTCACCACCACCAAAACTACTCCATCTGTAGACATTCACAGTCGGCGCACAACCGGTTGGTGACGTGCAACCAGAACTAAGAGGTTTTATATTATCTAAACTGTACAATGCACCATAGGTAGCCATTTCAACGCCAAGTTTTTCATACATTTCAGTTTTGTAATGAATGAGATCAAATGAGCCGCAATCAGCAGGTAAATTTGTTGTTTGTCCTGGTGTTGAATTTATACAAGGAGACATAAAAACACCTGCCGATTTACTTGTGAAAACAATTTTACCAATTTCACCTGCAGTATTTTGAGCTGTCGTTATATTTTGTACTTTTTGACGATGAGTCGCTAAAGAATCAGGAATAGTATTATAAGCTGTAGAATTATGAAAATATCCCGTTTCAGCAATGAAGAAACCATCAAAAGCAGGTCTTGCAATAGAGAGCCTGTCAGCATCTAGTTTATTGAATAAAGTTTGAAGTCCGTTCAAGTAATCTGATGAAGATACACCAGCATTTAAATCATTTTCACCCTGTACCCATAAAACATAAGTTTTATTAACTCCCCAAAAATCAAGAGCTGTTATGTAAGCTTGGTTAAAAGTATTGAGTGCGTTTTGGTAAATTCCTCTACAGCTTGGATCTCCACAAGTCGATTGATTGGTAAAATCTAACCAATAACCCTGACCGGTATCTGCAGACATCGTCAGAGATGTTCCTCCTTTTGGGCGAACTACGAAAGCAGCATTGCGACCTGTTTTATCTTTCCAGGTCTTTGCAAAGGACATTAGTAGGCCGTAGTAATTACTAGTCCAGTAACAAGAAGAACCACAGCTGGATAGAGGTGCGCCGGTTTGACCTATTCCTAAACTCGAAGTTTTTCCCAAAAGACTGAAACCAATTCCATTATAATCATAAGCCGTATAATCAGTCGGAAAAATTGTAGCAGGCTGTGTGACAGGTCCGCGTCCACGCATGTTTGATTGGCCTATAACCAAAAACATATCCACACTTTGTGAATGAGCGGTGAGTGAAGTTAAAAATAAAACAATGAGGAAAAAAAATTTAAATTTCATAAAACTCCTTTTTTAAAATTGGATTTTTAATTATTCGAGTTTTATAAACAAATTTCAAGAAAAATATAATTTATTTACTTTAAAATAAATGCAAATGCCCTACAGATGTTGTCGTGTATTGTTTTTTGTTAAGCCATTAATGAGCAAGTAATTAAGAAATATCTTCAATTTTTTTATCCAAGAAATAAAAATTTAAGAGCTCGCACTCGAATAAAATTTCAAAGCAAAATTCCAAAAGCGATGTGTTCCATATAAAAGTATGGGAACTAAAATTAATGGCCATAATAAATATTGTAAATCCGGTGGATTTAATAGTGCTCTCGCTGGAATACTGACAATAACTCCAACCGGAATTAAAGTAAGAAGCACATACTTTATGTAAGGCGTATACATGGAATCTGGTCTCATTCCCAATCTATACACTTGCCACCAAAGGAATTGTAGATTTTCAGAACGTGTGAAGATGACTGCAGAAGCTGAGAACATAAATCTCATAGAGTAGATCACAACGAGACTGCAAGGCAAAAGTATAATGAGCCAGAGGAGTTTATAGTAATTAAAATGATCAAGGCCTGAAAGTGAATAAATAAGCCAGCCAGATCCGAGAAGTAAATTTCCAAAAATGGCAGTATTGGCTTTTTGAAGAGTGAGCATGAATTGAGAATTAACGGGTTTTGCTAAAAGTAAATCGAGATCGCCCTTTCGAACTTTCTCTGAAATATTTTCTAAATTTTCATGAATGATAATCATGTAAAAAGCATCAATGACAAATAACAAACCTAAAAACACTCGCATTTCTTTAACATTCCAATCACCAATTTTATCCGTGTGCTGATACAAAACTTCGAAAGTAACAATCTGAGCGATATACCAAAAGATGTCAGCGAGTATTCGTGAAAAAAAGTTTGCACGGTATTCTAAATCAGCAATGAAGCTTGCTTTAAACATGGCCATATAAAGTAATATATATTTTTTTAATATTTTTATCATGCGCCAGTCCCCACGTAACTTTCAATTCCACGCTTCCACAGATAAGCACCTAATAGATTCAAAACAATGAGGCCAATAGTCACAGAAATAAATCCTAGCTTTATGGTTTCTATGCCCACTCTGCCCGTAATATATGCGACTGGTGTAAAAGTCCCACTGGCAAAGGGAAGTGAAATGATCCAAGTCTTATATGGTTCAGGAAGTAAATCGAGGGGAAAAAGTTCTCCCATTAAAATCCACATAAATAAATTTTTGGCGACAGTTAATGACGAGATTTTTGTAAAATGAAAGGCCATGGTTGAAATTATAAAACTTATAGAATGAACGAGAATGAGATAATAAAAGCATAAAAGAGTCGCGAGAGGTACCCTTGTGAGATCTGTTGGCAGATCAAACATAAAAGAAGCAGCTATGGGAATGATAAGAGAAATAGCAGTCGTGACTAATTTATATCCCATTAATTGGGAAAGATAGTATTCATAGAAACTCATAGGGCGAACTATGATGCTGTTAATAGATCCAGAGCTTACTTCTTCGACCATTTTAAATTCATACATCCAGCTCGTAGCTATTCTCGCAAAAAAAGCAGACCAAAGAGCGTAACTTAAATAGTTTGCTTGTGAAAATCCAGCAATCGTTGCAGTTTTTGCACCCTTAAATACGGCCACCCATAATAAGATTTCTATTCCCGTCGTTAAGATGGGTTGAATGATAGCATCGACGAAATAATTTAATCGATACTCTAAATTGCTGACGATCGCGAGTTTAGCGAACGCGAGATTCCGTTTCAAGAAAACGGCGAATGACTTCTTCAAAATCGACCTTATCATCATGAGCAAGCTCACGGTTCGTGTTGTTAGTAAATTGTTCGACAGTGCCTTGATAGACAATTTTTCCTTTGGAAATTAACAGAAGGCTATCAGCTAAGGTGGCAATGTCATCCATGTAGTGACTGGTTAAAATTACAGTCGGTTCTTTTTCTTTAACATATTTGGCAAGAAAGTTTCGAATGTTTTCTTGAGCGACGATATCAAGACCGATTGTAGGTTCATCTAAAAATAAAATACGAGGCTCATGTAAAAGCGCCCCAATAATTTCCATTTTCATTCTCTCGCCGAGCGAGAGTCTTCTGAGCTGAGTGTTTAAAACATGCTTACAGTCTAAAATGGTGGCGAGCTCGTCGACTCTTTTACGGGCATGGTAAACATCGAGATCATAAATTCGAGCGAGAAGCGCATATGAATCAACAGGTGAAATATCCCACCACAACTGATTTTTTTGTCCTAATAAAATACTCATTTGCCTTAAGAAATCATTATTTCTTTCCCAAGGTCTAAAGCCTAAAACACTCGCGTCTCCTCCGCTCGGAGTGACAAGTCCTGATAAAATTTTAAGTAGTGTGGTTTTTCCAGCACCATTAGCTCCAACTAAGCCGATAATTTTTCCAGCTTCAATTTTAATGCTGGTTTTATCAAGAGCGATTTTTGAATCGTACTTCCGTTCCCAAATACCTTTGATGGAATTTACTAATCCTTCGGGCTTTTGGTAG
>JAYSPR010000082.1:0-11318 GCA_043721975.1 Bacteriovoracaceae bacterium | reverse complement strand
ATAAGACCGATATTCGGAAAAACAGCCGTCGTCATAATTTCTAAGAAAAAAAGCAGAACGAGAGTTTTAATTAAGGGAATAATAATATCATTGAGATTTGTTTTCATTTAGTTTTCCTCACCTGCTTCAGACTTCTTATCTAAAGCTCGCCAGGCATTTTGTCTTTCTTCATCTTGTTTTTGAACTAAAACTAAAACTTCTTCTAGTTTAGAAAAATTAACCAGCGGAGTGATCTCTACGTGCTGAGTAATCCCATAACTTTCTCTTTCAATTCGTGAAATATAACCAATTTTGAGTCCTTTTGGATAAAGATTTCCAAGGCCCGCTGTAAGAACAATATCATTTAAAATAATCGGCTCAGTACGATTGACGTATTTCATAATACATCGGCCTCGACTATATCCCTCTACCACACCGTGAGAACGCAACCTTTCAACGACTCCATCAACGCGGTTATTTGCATCGAGAATTGTGATGACATCAGCAAAATAAGTGGTGAGTCGATAAACATAACCAACTAGACCTTCAGCACTAGTAACAACGGAGTGAAGCTTGATTCCGTGCTTAATACCTTTATTGATACGAATAACTTTGTAATCGTCTGCTGAGTCCCAAGAAACAACTCTCGCGACAATGTTCTGACTTTCAAACTGCTCACCATAGTTGAGCAATTCTCTCAAACGCTCACTTTCTTTGACGATTTCTTGGTAATTAAAAACTTCATTTTGAAGTGTGGCTATTTTAGATTTGAGAACTTTATTTTCTTTACTGGCGTTCAAGTTCGCTACGTAATGTTCAACGTAAGAAGAAAATCCCCCCTGAATACCCGTAACAAAACTTTGGACCGGGGCCATGAGATCAATAATCACTCTTTCAGCAATAGAAGTTTTTTGAAAAAAGGGATCACGCTGCGACATGCCTAAGAGTGAAATCACTAGGATTATGCTATTGATCACAATTTTCGTTCGGCGTTCTTCTGAGTCAGACAATCTCAAGATATTCACTCCGTAAATATTATTGGAAAAAACAAGTTGCTCTTAAGCTTAAGTAATCTTTTTTAAAAAGCCAATAAACTTTACGAACTAACTTTTTAATCGTTACAATAATCCCTACTATTGAGTACAATTTTCTTTTGAAATGATAACCCAAAAAACTTTTAGTTAAGAACTACTAAGAACCAAGAGGATAAGCTATGTCTGAATTTACACAAAACAAAACTGCCGGCGCTTTTGCCACTGTTTTAATCGGAGTCATTATTTTGGCCTTCATGTTTACGGGTTACCGCGAATTTCAAGGTGGAGGATCTGTGACGAATGTTGGGTCTGTTGATGGAATGGCCATTAAGCCTGAAGAATACAACACTGAATACAACCGCCAGGTAGAGTTTTATAAACAAATAATGGGTGGAGATGTCACATCTAAACAACTCGAAAGTTTTAAAATAAAAGACATGGTTATTAAAAATATCGTTCAAAGAAAACTTTTAGTTCGTTTTGCTAAAGACTTTGGATCATTTCCATCTAACGAAGAAGTGAAAGCAGAAATTAAAACACTTCCTTATTTTCTCACAAATGGACAATTCGATATCAATCGCTACAAAGGCATACTGGCCTCTAATCGCCTCACTCCACTTGAATTTGAACAAGATGTTATCGACTCTGTGAGCACTCGAAAACTTCAAGACATCGCAGGTCAGTTTCCACTCTCTAAGGGATATCTCGAGGATTTATCAAAATTTCGTAAGGAAAAAGTTGCAGCTGAAATTGTCCAGATCTCTAAAGGTGCACTCGGGCAATTTATTGCCGTCTCTCCTGAAGAGTTAAATAAATTTTTTATGGTTCCAACTAATGCTAAAAGAGTTGAATCGATGTTTAATGAGAGAAAAGAAAGCCTAAGTAAACCTGAAGAAGTCACAGCTAAGCACATCCTTCTTCTTACAAAAGATAAAGACGAAGCAGTCGTAAAGGCTGAAATTGAAAAAATCGCTAAAGAAGTCACTCCTAGTAATTTTTCAAAGCTAGCTGACAAATACACTGAAGATCCATCAGGAAAAGGAAAAGGCGGAGACCTTGGTAGCTTTGGTCGCGGTCGCATGGTTCCAGAATTTGAACAAGTGGCTTTCTCACAAAAAATCGGAACTGTGTCTAGTCCAGTAAAAACCAACTACGGATACCACTTAATTCTGGTTGAAAAGAAGACTGAAGCAACTGTAGCAAAACTAGATGACTTCAAAGATAAATTTGCAAAAGAAATTCTTCAAAAAGACAAAGTCGAAGATTTAAAAAAATTAACTGTTGATATCGCGAACTCACTAAGAAAAGCACTAGAAGCTGGAAATGCCGCTGAAGTTAAGAGTATTGTTGCTAAATACAAGCTTCAGTATGACAACACAACGATTAATAGAATCGATGGACTAGCAACGGGAACTTTCCTATCATCGGACAACATGAAATCAATGTTCAGCCAAGATTTAACTAAGCCACAATTTCATTCATTTGATGACGGTGCTAGTTTAGTTATGGTAAGAACAACTCCACCGAAGGCAGGAGAAGCTGAGTCTCAAGATAAAACAAAAGAAGCTAGTGCAGACTCCAGCTTAAAAAGTACCCTCGCTAAAAAATTGATGGAAAACATCATGAAAGAACTTGAAGCTAATGCCAAAGTTAAGATTAACGAAAATGTTATCCAAATGTAATAAAATATGGCCGATAAAAATGCGAAGTGGACTGAGAATGTTAAGGGAAAATTTTACGTAGATGAACAATGCATCTCTTGTGATGCTTGCGTAAGAGAAGCTCCTAACTTTTTTATCATGAACGACGATGAAGGCCATGCCTACGTATTAGCTCAACCCAAAACTAAAATCGAGATTGAAGAGTGTATGAACGCTCTTCAATCTTGTCCTGTCGAGGCTATTGGGGATGATGGGGATGAAGACAATAATTAGGATTCTATTTAAATCAAATTAAAGACAACTCTTCACAAAGTTTTTCAAAAGTTAAGATTGAAAAATCCGGGCTCATAACTCGATTTTTTTCTCCCATATGAACTTGATACCACTTAGGAATACCTAACTTTGACTTAAACTCCAGAAGCACAGGCGAGACATCTGTATCAGATAGCTTGCATTCAATTGCAAACATAGGCTTCCTGTCTCTCAAGACTACAAAATCGACTTCCCTGCCCCTCTCATCACGAATATAGCGAAGCTCTGATCTATATCCCAAAACATCTTGCCAATAATCACAAAGTTTTAACAAATGTGAAGCGACCATATTTTCAAAACGAAAACTTGGATCTTCAACCTGAGACCAATCCCACAAATACAATTTTTGAGCCTTTTTTATGGCCTTAATCTTAGCAGAACCAAAAGGGGGAATCAGATAACAGTAGTACAATGAATCAAGAATTTGTACCCATCTCTTTATCGTTTTATCAGAAGCGCCTAAATCCTCTGCTAAAGATTTGTAAGATAAAGGATTTCCTACTTTACTTGCTAAGGCCTCTGCCAATAACTCGACCTTATCAAGATCACTAATATTTTCCAAGTCCCGTAAATCAATTCGAACCAACTTGGAAATTCTTTGCAGGTGCCACCGACGTAGCTCAGTTTCATCTTGTGATAGCAGAGGTTCAGGAAAACCACCAAATTGAAAAAGAATTTTTAAGTTAGAAGCCGTGATTCCCAATTCGGGCAAAGTAAATGGATGAATGCGGTAGTAGTGGTAGCGCCCCATCATTGAGTCGCCCCCTTTTCGAAAAACGTCCAAGCGGGCCGATCCTGTGATAATGAACCTTTGTGTCTTTTTCCAGGTATCCCAAATACCTTTGACAAAACTTTGCCATCCTTTTCTTTTATGAATCTCATCAAATATTATTAAAGGTTGATCTTTTGGCCACTCACCTTTTTGAATTAATTTTCTTGAGAATTCATTATCCCAATTTAAATAAGCAGGATGGGCATCATGAAATTTTTTAAGTAAAGATGTGGCAAGAGTTGTTTTTCCAACTTGTCTTGGACCTCCGATGAAGACCATTTTTTTTTCAAGATCTTTTTTTATGAACTTAAAATAAATTCGTACTGGTAATTTTTTAAAATGCACTTTTTTTTTGGACGAAGATGATGTCATACTTTCTGCCTATAAAAGTAATTCGGAGTCATAGTTATTTTACCGCAAAGTAATTCGGAGTCAAGATCATTTTACTACAAATGACAGGCTTTTATGGACTTAAGCTCCTAGGAGCACAGGGAGAGGTTGCTAACAACAGCACTCCTCTCCAATGCCTTTGCGATGGCCACTCAAAATTGATTCTAGAAAGGCCAAACCCCGGAATAAGGAAACATGGATCGATGAACTAAGGATTAATGGAAATAGGGCCTTTATAAACCATAGGTTTCTGAGCGCCACTTTTCGGAAGCAATTGAAAGAGAGAACATTTTACAAATGGATTGCTTATAAATTAGTGATATTGTAAAAAACCATATGAAGAAAAAATTCTTGATCTTGATTATTTTTGCATTTAGTTCCGCATTAATGGGTTCTGAATTCACTGCAGACAAGCGTTTGGAGGCTTCATGTTTTGAAAAAGCACATTATGAATCACTTTGGACGAAAGAATTATTTTCAGATCAATATCATTTCAATCCTATCTTTTTTGACCTGTTTCAAGTTGATAATCTAAAACAAAAAGTTAACTTTACTAACAATTTAAATCTTATAAAAAATTCTGAATTAAGATCTGTATCTCATGCATTTTTAATGCTGAATGACTGGCTACAATTAAAATGTTTTAGTGAAGATCAAGAAGCACAGAAAATAGTCAAAAATTTAAGAGAAGAAATTTTTAAAAAACTAACCTTAATTTATCCTAACTTATCTCTGAACGATCAGCTATCACTCTTATATCTTACGCCCTGGTATGAACAATTCGGTTGGCCCTATAAAAGCTCAAATGCAAATAATAGATTCGAACTTTTAAAAGAAACTTACAGTGAAGAATCAGCAGCTATAATTAACAGAGTTTACAATACGACCCAAGTTGCTATCTATGTTAGACCAGAAAATCGGAATGACACTTCTTGGTTAGCAAATATTTTAAGCACGTTTGAAAAAGAATTCACACGCTTCAATCAAGGTGAAATCGGCAGATTGAAACGTGTTTTACCAACTTTTGAAATTGTGAGTATTTATAAAAAACCAGAAACCGAAAGTGGTGAGTCGGGTTTTCCAAACTATCAAGGAATAAAAATTGAGGCATCCGTAAACATTAATTCTGCTGCTTTAGCTTGGTTAATCTGGCATGAAGCCGGTCATGTATTTGATAAAACCTCTCCTCATAATTCTGATTATATCGTACCTAACTTTTGCAGTATTCCTATTGAAGCAGCACAAAATTCGTCAGTTCTAGATTCCAGTGATTACGAAAGGATTGGCGTTTTAAAATCATTTGGAAGATACAGCGATTTTTTTACATCCGAATTTTCACCTGATGAGTATCGAAGAACAAAAAATTTCGAGCTTGTTTCTTACCAATGCAATCAAAGTGACAATGAGTGGAGTGAATCATTAAGACAATCTCATTATAATAGAGAAGCCTTGGAACAAATTGCAGACGATTTTGCACATTTCGTAATGTACCCAGCGAGATATTTTTTTGATAACGAAGTAGTTGCACCTTTAAGTTTTAAGTTTTTTGAAAAAAATTTACAAACGAACTATTTAAGTTCCTATGCAACTGTTTTCCAAAATACTTCACTGTATTCAAGTGAGCTAAATCGTTCAAGAGTTTTGAGAATCATTTGGAGCAAGGCTGCAACTCTTAATGATAAAGAGCTTCACGATAAGGTTTCGGCATTTTTTAAACTTCGCTCAGGCCTTATGACTAATCCAATTAATTAGTCTTTTGACTCGAAACCACTAAAGAACGATTCAAAAACTGTATTTAAAACTATATTGTAAAATTAACTTAAGAAAGTATTAGCAATGTAAAAAATCTCAATAGGGACATATTTTTAATGTCCCTATATTTTACAATCTAATTATTCTTCTGGCTGTCCATCATTTTCACTACTAACTCCCACCTTTGATTCTTTCTCTACTTTTTTCTCACGAAAAACTTTTCGTAAAGCCTTAGGATTGGTTTGACGGTAACGATCAAGAGCTTCTCCTAATTCATTCTTAGCCATCCATTTTCCATTGGTTTTAAAAGCCTCTTCATCAACTTTATTCGCTTCAGAAAGAAGAAGACCACCAATAGTTTTCAAACTCGCCATTGTCGATACAGTAAGACTCGGAACATCTTTGGTAAAATCAGCTGGTATTCCTGAAATTCTTGAGGCCATATTCCACAGTCCTGGAATATAGCGTGTGGACCAAAGAACTTTCGCTGCGATACTCGTCATATTTTCATAAATTTTATAATCATAAGCTTGAATCCAATGAAACATTTCACCAAGGAGTGCATCTTTTCTCCATGAATCACGAATCACTCGGTAGTCTGTCCAGTCCAACACGAGATTAAAGCGCGAGTCTGTTTCCATGTCTGTTGGCACCATCATCGGCCCTTTTTTCACACCAACTCTCTCGAGGAATTTGGCATCATCTAAAAGAATTTCACTTTCAAGTTCTGGAATAATAACTTTACCCTGGCTGACAGTTTTAAAAGCATCATAAGCGACTTCTTCACAAGACAAACGAGTGTTGTCACTGAAATCTAACTTATAGTCATAGGGAATAAAATTTTTATTTTTTTTCAGTGATTGCACTTTATCAAACATATAGTTGGCAGCTCTACCAGCAAGTACAGAGTCTTTAGGACGTAGGACAACAATGCGGGCATTTTCATTTTTAAGAGCATCTTCCATCGAAAAGATACTGACACCTTTACCGACATAAGATTCTATCGTCGTGACCTCTCCAGATTTGTCATCAACATGTACAAAGACGATATGGCTAAAAACTGATTTAGGAGAAGCGAGTTCAGAAATCGTGCTTGAAACAAAACTCACTCCTTTCGTAATCATAATGTCGCCATTTTTGAATTGAAACTTTGCTTTAGGATCTATCCCATTGCCAACATAATAAGGGTGATATTTTTCGCCTTCGTAAATAGGTATAGCCTGCTCAGGATACTTTATACTCCCCGCTGAAATTTGCTCATCACTGTAAAGATGAGCTCCAATGAAATCTTCTGATAATCTCATCGCTAGATAAAGTGATTTCATTTTTGCTTTACATTCAAGAGGCAATATCTCAAGACTTGTATGAAGAGCAAGCCTTGCTTCGAAACTAGCTGCTAAAATATCTTGTCCACCATTTTTCATGACATCAACACTAATTTTTTTAGGAAGCTCAGTGTAGTAAGAAGTGTAATGATCTAACTCACTCATGCAGTTTGAGGCATTGAACTCTCTCGTGGCGACCTTATCGACAATTGATTGTGAAAAACTCAATACATCAGATGAAGATTGTTCACTTGATGGATTACGTTTCTTATCCTTCCAATTCCCTGTCCAACTTGAACACGAAGAAAAAGTAGCGATTAAAGCACATGTGAAAAAAATATTAGACTTCATAATGATCCCAAAAAAAGGGGGCCAATAAGCCCCCTAAAAGTTTAACTAACCAAAAAAATTATCTCTTAATTTGAAGAACTTGTTGTAACATTTCATCCGCTGTCGTTAATGTTTTAGCGTTGGCCTGGAAATTTCTTTGGGCCGTCATTAAGTTAACAAACTCATTAGCAATATCAACGTTTGAAAGCTCGATTGACTTCGATAAAACTTCTCCACGTCCAGACTCTCCTGGTTTTCCAAGTGCTGCTTGTCCAGATGCTTTTGATTCTTTAAAAAGGTTCTTACCAATTTTAAAAAGTCCTTCGTTGTTTTCAAACTTAGCAACCGCGATTTGTGCAACATCTCTCGTTTCACCGTTGTCATAAGAAGCTGTTAAAATCCCTTTATCGTTAAAAGAAAGAGAAGTTAATGTAGCAGCACTCGCTCCATCTTGAGTGTGACGGGCCATTGCTGAATCAGATCCGTATTGAGTAGAAGCAGTAAGACCATTTCCACCTTCTTTAAGTGACTGACCCCAGTTAAGTGTAATCTTCTGATCTTTCGCGGCACCTTTATTAAAGTTGAAAGAGTTTTTTGAAGGCTTTTCTTCTTGAAGTTGTCCTTTGTCGTTAAATAAAAGTGTCCCTGATGCCATCTCGTACATTGTATCGGTTTTTCCACCTTCAACGTCTTTACCATCAGCTGCCATATGGTATTCCCATGTGTTGTTATCTGTCTTGTTGTAGTAAGCAGTAACAGTTCTCGCCGTCCCAACATTGTCATAAATTGTCATTGAGTTAGAAAAGTTAGAAGTTTTTTCTGGATTTTCAATGTTAAATTCCATCTTATTCATACGTGAATCTAAGTTCATTGAAAGAGTTACTTCTTTTGTTGCTTTTGCTGGGATAGTCGTGTTACCCAATTTAATATGATCAATCTTGTTAACCATTTTTCCAGATTCGTCAGCTTGAAATCCTAAAACTTTGTAACCATCCATTGTCGTTAATGCACCTTCTTTATCAAAGTGGAATGAACCATCACGTGAGAAAGTTCTTCCGGCTGGAGCATCAATCGTGAACATACCATCTCCAGAAAGAGCTAAGTCAGTCACAGAGTCTGTTCGTGAAATATCCCCTTGGGTCATGAGTGGCTTAATGTGACCGAGTTTTGTACCCGCACCAAACTGATCTCCACCTTCGATACCTTTAAGGGAAACGGCTAGTACATCTTGAAATTCTGCTCTTGAAGATTTGAATCCGTTTGTTCCTGCGTTGGCAATGTTATCACCGATAACCCCCATACCTTGTCCAGAAGCATTTAAACCTGAAACACCAATTGTGAATGAACGTAGAATACCCATGAGTCCCTCCTAGACCTAGGCTTTAAAGATGTTTTCGCACTACGGGCGAGAAACTCAGGTTTCCAAGAAAGGACCAACCATTTTCTTTAAAACTTTATTGTTAATTTTTTAATTCATTAATATCGTCGAATCTATTTTCGTAAAAACATTCTCACCAATACTTTCTTTGTCTATCGCTGTCACAATGGTATTTTTCGGCACATCAACGATGTAAGCCGCTTTTCCAGTTATCACAAGCGAGTCTTGACCCCCTTTAAGTTTCAATCTATCCATAGCTGTTTGTAATTTTGCGTACTCTTCTTTATCGAGAGTTAAATTTCTCTCTTGAAGTCTTCTTAATGCGTGTGTTGAAAGGTGAATTCCCTTAGGGGCAATTGGTGTTTCACCGAGAGCTGAAGGTTCTTTTTCACCGACAGTAGAATCTAGTAGACTCTTGAATTCTGAGGCTTCACCAGGAATTAATTTATTAACATCATCAACTTTCTTCTGTGACGGAAGTTTCGTCACATTTGGAATTAGGATGTTGTTAATTTTCTGGTTCGCCATTACTTCTATTACCTATTTGTTACTGCTGGGTTTGTTAATTTTTCTTATTGACTCTCTACTTGATTATAAGCTTGTGCTGCTTGCTTTTGCAATGCAGGAATATTTTTACCTGAGTCAATATTTTCCGCTACTGCAAAACTTTGAACATCTTTTAAGAAAACTTTTTTCCCATTTGAAAGATCGAGAATTGTTTCTCCGTCTTCAAAATGAACACCTTGAACTAAACCTTCTGCTTTCGTTGTCCCATTGAACTTATTATTGTTTTCATCGAAGCCAATCACTTCAAAGTGATACGTTTCTTTAGCGGCAATTTGTCCATCGAAACCAACACCATTCCACATTACATCTTGCATACCCTTATTGAGATTTTCTCTTTCAATACGAGCAATAAGTTGGTTTTTATTATCAAGAATATTAATGACAGCATTTTTAGCTGGCTGGTCAAGATAGAACGGAACTTTGACATCTTTTCCATTACCGGCATAATCAATGCTCGTTCCTGAGGTCATCACTTTTCTTCCAAGAAATGAAGCTCCCTGAACTCGTTTATCATCAATAGCATTTTGATTCACGTTATCCATTTTTTTATTCATGGCCGTTAATTGTTCTAGTTGAGAAAATTGAGCGAGGTTAGCAGAGAAATCTTTTTGATCCATAGGTTTCAATGGATCTTGGTTTTTTAGTTGGTGAGCAAGAAGTTTCATAAAACCATCTTGACCAAGTTCTTCTTTTTTTCTTCTGTCGACAAAGCGTGCTTCCGGTTTATTTCCGGCAATCTTATTTAAAGAGTCCCCTACTGCCTGAGGTCTTTCAGAACCACCATTCATTTGTGGAGCTTTACTAATTTTTATATTCGAATATTGATTTTGATTCGGGTCTACAGGACGTCCAATTTCTGGCATACATTATGCTCCAAAACGTTGTTGATTAGCTCTCGCTTCTTGCCATAATTCTCTACGGCGCTCTGAACCTTTAGATGAATCACCTGATTCAAAACTCATAAACTCTTTTTGCATTTGATTACCAAATTGGGAATTATTTGAGTTCTTAGAATCATTTTGAGAAAAACTCATCGCTTCGCCACTTGAAACTATACGCAAGTCTGATAATTGAATCCCAGCTTGAGAAAGATTTTTCATAAGGCCAATTTCATTTCTCACAAAAAAATCATGACCTTCAGCCGTGCTGGTAGTGATCTGCATATCCATAGGAAGATTTCCTCCTCCTACAGGTCTATTCACTTGAATTTTAAATTGTCCTAATGAATCGTGCTTAACGGTTAAATCAAGTGAATCTTTGTTCGCCACTTGGCTTTGTTCTACATAGTCACTAATTCTTTTGATAATTTCATTTGTATTGCTTGCATTAATTTTAGAAAGATCTAAAACTTTTACATTAGTATTCGTTTCATTATTTTGACTTGATTCAGATTTTTGCATTTGTGGAATAAAACTTTCTTTAATATGAGAAAGTTCATTAGATATTTTTAAATCAGGATTTTTTAACTCATCGATAGAAGCATTCGCCCCTTTAATATTACCTTCTTTCGAAGCCAAATCTTTTGTATTCTTAATAATGCTATCACCTAGCATCTCTTGCTTTTGACCATAACTTTTCATCGATTGATTCATTTGCTTAGAAAGAAGGGCTTTTGGATCAAACTCTCCTGAAGCTAATTCACCTTTTTCTGAATTAGGGATTTTCATTTCTTTATTAGTTTGATTTCCGTCTTTAACTTCTTTTAATTGAGATAAGAAGTCTTCACTGCTAAGACCAAGTTTGCTCGCTGTTTCTGTTTTTAAATTTTTACCATCAACAACTTTGCTTGGTGTTTCTGTGTTCCCGCTTTTTTTTGAT
>JAYSPR010000081.1:0-17650 GCA_043721975.1 Bacteriovoracaceae bacterium | reverse complement strand
GAAATTAAATCCAGGATAAACTTTATAGCCTTGCTTGGTAACCAAAGCGCCTTGGGCATCGACATTAAAAGCACCGTCGCGAGTAAATTTTAGTTCCCCGTTAGGCATAATGATTCCGAAAAATCCATCGCCGTTTATCATTAAGTCAAAAGGATTGTTTGTGACCTGAGGTGCGCCGTTGGAAAATTCTTTTCTTACCGCCGAAACTCTTGCTCCCGAGCCAATTTGAGTTCCTACATTATAATTAGTGCTCGCAGATGATCTCGCCCCTGCTTCTTGAATAGTTTCGTAAGTTAAATCTTCTATTTCAGTTCGGCCTCTTTTAAAACCAATGGTGTTTACGTTGGCAATATTGTTTGAAATGGTACTAACATTGGTTTCTTGGGCACTCATACCCGAAGCAGCTGTGTGAAGAGCTTTTAGCATGGCCTCAGATTCAATTGAATACAAGAATCCAACAGAAAAAAGTAAAATAGGGGCTAGATTTTTTTTCACAAATTATCCTTCTTAAAATTTAGATATCTCATTCACTGCTTTAGCACTCATGTTGTCGTAAGTTTTAATCACTCTTTGTATAGATTCAAAATTTCGATTGGCATTAATTAAGTTAGACATTTCAGTCACGGCATTCACATTAGATTGCTCAATGAAACCTTGATGTATACTTGTTTTGAGGTCACCAACTTTAATATTTTTTTGGTCTGGATTTATAAAAAGAGAATTTCCTTCTTTTTTAAGTGCATTAACATCTGTGAATTCGACAAGTGCAAGATCGGCGACTTTATTTCCGCCGCTAAAGACTTCACCTTCAAGACTGACAGAGAATTTTCCAGCTCCAACGGTGATGGCCCTTGCTTCCGGATTAGTCGCAAGATTCACTTTGCCGTCAGCACCTGCAATAGGAGGAGCATCTTTTGAAAGAACTTGAAAGCCTTGGTCTGTAACCAATTTCCCATCATTGCTAATACTAAAAGCACCCTTTCTCGAATACCTCACGCCGTTAGGAGTGAGAACTTCCAAAAATCCTGGACCGCTTAAAGCATTATCAAAAAAGTTTCCAGTGGGAGTGAGTTGGCCTTGCTCGTGAATAGTGTAAGTTCCATCAACCTTTACAAAAGAGTCTTCAGCATTGTAGCTGCGATAAAAATCTTCAGGCTTCCAGTCTTTTTCTGGAAGATCAATTCCTTGCTTGTCAGAATTTTCTAGTGCTGCAAGGTATTCTTTAAAAACAACTTGGTCTTTTTTAAAGCCGGGAGTGTTGGCATTCGCAACATTATTAGCAATCGTTTCAACATTTTTTTGCTGAGCAATTGCACCTGATAGGGGCACCCATAATTCTCTCAAATAACCCTCCGATTTTGAGATCGACTCACTTTAACTATAACGTGCGTAGTGCCAATATCCCTACATGGGTAAAAAAGTCCCTCTCAAAAGTCTTTTAAGTAAGTCATTGATAATGTATCTTTACTCATTAACTTTTTTGGGAAAGCCCGGAAAAAAAGATCATGAACATGATAGCTTTTTGACACATATTACAGGTGTAAAAAAATCGGACATGACGGAGGAATAATATGACTAAGAAAAAATCTTTTGAAGAATCACTTAAAGAGCTTGAAACTATAGTGACGAAGCTAGAATCTGGAGAAATGGCGCTTGAACAAAGTTTAGAACAATTTGAAATTGGAACTAAACTCTATAAAGATTGCAAAGGCCAACTATTAGTTGCTGAAAAAAAAATTGTGCTATTAAATGATAGTTTAAAAGAAGAAGACCTTTAATGATCAATGTACTAACACTTTTTTTCTTACTCCTGATTGGCTCTTGTTCGTCTATTAAGACGCTCGATTCATCAAAGGGACAAGAGAATAATCAATTGGCCCAAGTTGATATGGGTGAATTAGGAAGCTTGCCAGGTTCTCAAAATCAAAATCCAACAGTCATGCCACCAATCGATACAATTAGAATTGGTGAAAACGGTGGCAATGTTTATACTCAAAATGACAATGTGGCGCAGGCGAATGATGATCAGCTTAAAAAAATGAGAATTAGTTTAAGCTTCGGGCCAGGTCTTTATAGAAGTTTAAATTATGTTTCAGTTCTAAAAATTCTTGAAAAACATAAATTAGCTCCTAAAACAATTACGGGAACAGAATTTGGTGCGGTGGTTGCGGCTATGTATGCTATTGGCATGACACCTGAAGTGATCGAGTGGAACTTTTATAAATACTTTAAAGAAAAAAAGAATTATCGCTTGTACTCAGACGAATGGTTAGAAGAATTAGATAAGTTACTTTTAGAGAAATTTAAAAATAAAAAAATTCAAGAAACTTCAAAAAAGTTTTTTATAACACTTTATAATTCTAAGACGAAAAAAACGTACTTTTTCGATAAAGGTAATATTAGAGAATTACTCCTTTCAAATTTCAGATTAACTGGTTCTGAAAAAAATTCACAAACAACAGCTTATAGTACGGCTATGGAAAGTGAAGTGTTTAATCCACGTTTAATGAAAAAAGTGGGTTCGGATTTTGTGATTGGAGTTGATAGTCTTGGAATGAAGTTTGACCTTGAAGATTCAAATGAATTTTTAATTGGTATTTATGGAAAAGCTTCGGGGCAAATTTTAAAAGAGAAAAAGGCCTTTGATTTTTTTATCACCTTACCATTATCTAAGATGAGTCTTGACTCAACAGAAAATGTAGCTTTTTTTATGATGAATTCACAGCAAGCAGTTGAATCACAGATGGCTTCGTTAAAAAAGACAATGCAATTAAAAATATCACCAAGCCTTGAAGTGCTTGAGAATTAGGAAGACTTATGAAGAGTTTGGTCATTAAAATTATTTTGGCAATCGTAGGAGTAGGGATACTCGCAGGAATAACTGGAGCACTTGCTTTTACTTATTTTAATTTAGATCTACCTAAAATTGATAAACTTCAAGACTATAAACCCAATTTAGCTTCTCAAATTATTTCTAAAGATGGTGTTATATTAGCGGAGCTCGGGCTTGAAAAGCGAGAAATCGTTGAGATGAACGATGTACCTAATAGAGTGATCGATGCTTTTTTGTCTGCAGAAGATGATAAGTTTTTTGAGCATAAAGGAGTTGATTACTGGGGACTTGCAAGAGCGATGTTGGCTAACTTTAGAGCAGGAAAGTTTGTGCAAGGGGGTAGTACGATTACCCAGCAGGTTGCAAAGTCTATGCTTCTTAGTTCCGAAAAATCAATCACGAGGAAAGTAAAAGATTTTATCCTTGCTCAAAGAATTGAAGAAAAATTAACCAAAAAAGAAATTCTCTTTCTCTATTTAAATCAAGTTTATCTTGGTGGTGGATTCTACGGTGTTAAAGCTGCAGCTCGAGGTTATTACAACAAAGAGCTTAAAGACATAACGGTAGCCGAGTCAGCGATGCTGGCTGGATTACTAGTTGCCCCTGGAAAATATTCTCCTTACGTTAATCCTCACGCTGCGAGGATGAGGCAAGGTTATGTTCTTGATCGTATGCATGTTTTAAAAAAAATAACAGATGCAGAGTTTGAAGCTGCAAAAAAAGAAAAAACAATTTATCGCTTAAAAACAGAAGAGTTAAAAGCAGGTTATTTTACTGAGTGGGTTAGACAAAAAGTTGTCGATGTCGTTGGAGATAAATCTTTCTTAGTTGATGGATACAAAATTAAAACCACCCTAGATTGGGAGCTTCAGCAGGTTGCTGAAGAGCAAATTAAGCGCGGAATAAAAGAGATTGATAAAAGACAAGGCTACAAAGGGCCGTTTGCCCATATCGGTCCGGAAGAACTAGCCAAATTTGAAAAGCAAACAAGAATTAATATTTTTAAAGAATTTTCATCTTATTTTGTAATCAATGAAAAAAATGAAAAAATTTATGAGTTTAACTTTGATGAAAAAACTTTTCAAACAATGCAAGATGAACAGGCTAGATTATTTACAACATCTGGCGATGAAACTTTTTTTCCTGGATTAAGTCCAGTAGATGATATTTTACCTGTCTTGAAAGAAAATACTCAATACGAAGCAGTCGTAACGAGAGTAGATGATACTACAAAATTAATTTTTGTTTCTCTCGCTGGTTCACCAGGAGTTATTCCATTTGATAATTTTAAATGGGCGCATAAACGCAGCATTAGTGAAAACACCGCTTACTACCAAGAGGTAAATAAGCCCTCTACTGTATTAAGAGTTGGTGATTTGATTCATGTTCAAATGGTTAAAAAATCTGTTCAACTTGCTCCTTATCTATCAAAAGAGGGAGCGGCTTTAATGTCTAAATTAAAAAGTGCTGCACTTTTTCGCTCTCAGAAATACATCTTATGTCTGCTAGATCAAGTTGCTGAAGTTCAAGGTGCAGTTTTTTCAATGGATGCTAAAACCGGTGATGTTATTAGCTATGTTGGTGGAAGTAATTATAATATTTCAAAATTTAATCGTGTTTCTCAGGCTAAAAGACAGCCGGGTTCATCATTTAAGCCAATCCTATTTGCTGCTGCTCTAGAAAATGGGTACAACCCGGCCACGATTATTCTCGATACACCTGAAGCAATGCCAGGTTTCGATTCAGCTTCTAGTTGGAAACCAAAAAACTATGACGGTGAGTACAAAGGTCCAGTTACGATGCGTCTTTCTCTTGAGCAATCACGAAATATTCCCACAATTAAAATTGCCGATAAAGTTGGTGTCTCTAAAATTTTAAGATTTGCTGATCGAATTGGATTTAATGCTAAATTAGAAAGTAATTTAAGTATTGCTTTGGGTACATTTGGAGTTGCACCAAGAGACATGGTGACAACTTATGCGATTTTTGCCAATGGTGGAAAGTTTGTTACACCAAGATCTATTGTGTCAGTTGTTGATCGTGATGGAAAAAAATACATTATCAACGAAGTCGAAAAAGATATGAAAATTCCGGGTAGTATCAGTAGTGAAAAAAATGGTGAAGCTGCTGAAGCCTCTGGTTCTAGTGGAGGTTCTTTTGTTCATAATCTGTCGGGAAGACAAGTTTATGATAGCAGGCTCGCTTACCTTATGACTTCAATGTTGAAAGGAGTTATCACCAGCGGAACAGGCTCTGCTGCTCGTGAATTAAGTTCAAACATTGCAGGAAAAACAGGAACAACAAACGATTATATCGATGCGTGGTTTGTCGGTTATTCACCGAATGTCGTTACAGCTGTTTGGGCCGGGTTTGACGATAACAAAACTCTTGGTTACGGTGAAACCGGTGGGCGAACACCTATTACTGTTTGGCGTGAATTTATGAGAGCAACAATCAAAAAATACGGAGATGATCCTTTTGATATGCCCGCAGGAATCACTCAAGAATGGATAGATAAAGCGACGGGAAGAAAGGTTCCACCTAATTCTGTGGGTTCTATACTTGAGTCATTTGCAGAAGTACCAGACCAACAAAAAGTCGATGAGACCGGAGCACCTGTAAAAACAAGGCCTCTTGGAGATGACGAATATTTCGAAAATCAGTAATTTTCGAGGGAAAAACTCAAGATTAAGAATGTTTAACTTTTAAGTTCTCTGTCCGATAAGTTAATACAACTTTGATTGTCCATTTTACCTGGGATGAAAAGTTGAATAGGATATTGAGATGAAATCTTTTAAGAGTGAACGTCAAAAAGTTTCTTACGCCTTAGGTTTTTCAATCTTTCTCCATGTGGGATTCCTGGCTTGTATTTATAAAGTGACAACTTCTACTTCAGATATGTTTCCTTCAAAAATATCTTCTAATAAAATTACTAAAAATAATTCGATTCGCTTAGACGAAATAAAATTCATTAGCCCAGAGAAATTAAAAGCCATTAAAACAGCTTTAAATAAACAAGTCGTAGCTAATGAAACAAATGGAAAAAAAGCACTTCCAAACAATTCACGCTTTTTAGGAGAGAAAGATCAAACTTTTGATCGCCAAACTATGGCCAACAAGAATGGAGCTTTTAAGGAAGCCGGTTTGGGACAAAAAAATGGTTCACAGGTGCTTAACCCGGTTGCTCTCGATACTCCTAAGCCAGCTCCAAGCACTAAAAAGAAATCTCCAGTAAAAGCACTTTCACTTAGCGATCTAGGAGAATTTAAAATTGAAGACCTTGAAAAAAGAGCAGCCATAGAAAGTGAAAATTTAGAGAAATTATCTCAAAAGATGGCAGTTGCTTCTAAGTCGAGTGCGCTCGGTTTAGATAAAGGAAAGTCAGGAAAACTTGGTCTTTCTCAAAGTAATGACTTTGTTGAAGACATACCTTTGGGTGATATGACTAACTTAAATACGACAGAGTTTAAATATTATGGATTTTATCATCGAATTCGCCAACAATTAGAACAGCACTGGGGAAGTACTATAAAAGATAAAGCTAAGAATCTTTATCGATCAGGAAGACGTATGCCCGCCAGTGATAATCTTATCACTTCGGTGAAAGTGACTCTGGATCCACAGGGTCAAATTGTTGATATGCAAATTGAAGGAACAAGTGGAGTAAGAGAACTCGATCAAGCGGCGATCGAGTCCTTTAATAAAGCTGGCCCTTTTCCAAACCCTCCGAAAGGTCTTTTAGTTGGCGGTCGGGCCACAATTCAATGGGGATTTGTCGTAAAAAGTTAATTAATGGATATTGTTTTTTAAAAGATCTTTAAGTTTTCCGATTCCTTCCATGAGTACGTAATCGTTCCAAATAGAATCCAATTCTCTGACAGTTTCTACAATTGAAATTGCCGCTTGGTCTTTAGACATTTTTTCTTCTTCGGCAAGTGAATCAACTGCGATAAGAAGTGCATTCATGACGGGCGAGTTGCAAATTTTTGCTAATCGTTCTTCGTAGCTAGCATTAATTCTTTTTTCTTTGCTCTTGATGACAGCAGTATTGAGAAGTTGGATTGCATCTTGTTTGTCCGATATCATAAGGTAATGAATCCCATTTCGTTAGTGTATTAAAGTGATTTAATATCTTCTGTGAAGACAGAAGTATGAAGTTTTTGAAGACTTTCGTAAAGATTTTTTTAAGATTTTTTTTTTTTAATAAATCAATCAAACTCAAAGAGAAAAATACTTTTTTTGCAAAAAAAAAGTGCTCTAAAAAGAGCACTTAAATTACTAAGTCATGAAAAAAAGATAAAAACTAAAAAATTATAGCGAAGATAAGAAATTTTGATAGTCAGAAGCAGAAAGAAGAGAATTTAGTTCAGTTAGATTATTTAACTTTACTTTTATCATCCATGCGTTTCCGTAAGGTTCAGCATTGCAAAGCTCAGGTGTATTTACAAGATCACTGTTTGATTCAAGAACAGTTCCAGATAAAGGTGAATAAAGATCACTGACAGATTTAATTGATTCAACAACACCAAATGTTTGGTGGAGATTTAAATTTTTTCCGACTTCAGGTAGTTCAACGAAAACGATATCTCCCAAAGCAGATTGAGCAAAATCGGTAATTCCAATGATGGCCGTGTCGCCTTCAATTTTTGCCCACTCATGGTCTTTAGTATACTTTAAGTCAGTTGGAATATTGTGTGCCATTACTTATGCCCTCCATTGACGAATGCTTTTACGTGGTAATTAGCTTCGTATTTTGTATTTCTTATATCTATAGAATATTTCTTATCAGCAGGTAATTTGGCTTTTTCAACTAGGGCTAAGGCAATTCCTTTTCCGGTAACAACTGACATTGTCCCAGAAGTGACGGTACCAATTTTCTCTCCAGCTGCATTTAAAACTTCGTATCCTTCTCTTGGAATTCCTCTTTCGAGTGAGAGTTTTACAAGTTGAAATCTTGGCTTTATTTCCAAGAGAGCTGCCTTGCCAATAAAGTTTTCCTTTGACAGTTTCACAGTCCATGACAAGCCAGCATCAAGCGGTGTGACATCATCATTGATTTCATGGCCATAAAGAGGATAGCAGACTTCAACTCTCAAGACATCTCGTGCGGCAAGCCCACAGGGCTTAACATTTTTTAAAAGTAGATCAGACCAAAGTTTTTTAGCAAACTCATGCCCTGAAAAAATTTCAAATCCATCTTCACCAGTATAACCAGTTCGAGCAATAATAATATTTTCGCCAGCGTGGCTTAGTTCTGCAATAGAATAATAGGGAAAGTCTGTTGGAAGATTAAACTTTAACTCTTTTAATAAAGCTTCTGCCTGTGGACCTTGGAGTGCGAGCAGTGAATAATTATCTGACAAATTTGTCATATTACAGTTAAATGTATCGCGCTTAGAACTTATCCAATCCCAATCTTTTTTTATATTTGAAGCATTAACACAAATTAAAACTTTTTCAGGAGTCAATTTATAAGCAATAAGATCATCGATAACAGTTCCATCTTCGCGACAAAGTGGAGAGTAAACAGCTTTTTTTAATTCTGCATTTTGAAAATCGTTAGTAATTAGAAAATCAACAAATTTAACGGCATCTGGGCCAGTAACAAAGAATTCCCCCATATGGCTTACATCAAACACACCAGCATTTTCTCTAACAGCTAAAACTTCTTCTTTCACAGAAGAATATTGTAATGGCATATCGAAACCCGCAAAGGGCGCCATTTTTGCTTTTAGTGAAACATGAGCTTCGTGAAGTGAAGTTTTTAACAGTGACATGCTGTCTCCAATGAATAAAAAGTGCTAAAGAGATAACCTGTTTTTACTTGCTTGTAAAAGGTTTTGCGCGAGAGAGACGATGGTCATTGGTCCAACTCCACCAGGAACCGGTGTGATAGCGCTGACTTTATCGAAAACATTTTCATAATCGACATCACCACAGAGCTGGCCCTCAGTGTCAGTGTTCATTCCAACATCAATAACAACTTGATTCTTTTTTGAAGATAGAAACGTTTCATTTATAAACTTCGCTTTCCCGATTGCTGAAACAAGAATGTCACAATTTTTTGTTATTTCTTTCAAGTTTTGTGTATGGGAATGGCATAAAGTGACTGTTGCATTGCTATTGGTGAATAACATCGCAAGAGGTTTACCCACGATCATGCTGCGACCTACGATAACAATATGTTTTCCAGAAATTTCGATTTGGTTTTCTTGCATTAATGTAAGAATACCTTTCGGTGTGCAAGACACGAAATTTTGACTATTAAGATTATTGCTAATGAGGGCAAAAATATTCTCGGGATGAAAACCATCGACATCTTTTTCTTTGTTTACTAAATGTCCACAATCGAGATGATTTAAATGTTTTGGGAGAGGGAGCTGAATAATGCAGCCATCTACATTTTTATCATTATTAATTTCGTTAATAGTTGCTAAAAAATGAGATTCAGAAATTTTTTCATCGAGGGAAATGATGTCGCATTGTGCACCAATCTTTTCACAATATTTTTTCTTATTTGAGGTGTAAATTAAACTAGCCGGGTCTGTGCCTACTAAAATAACTTTGAGGTAAGGAATAATGTTTTTTTCCTTCAAAGCCTTACATTCGCTCTTCAGATTTTTTGTAATGGATTTTTTTACAGCGCTTGCATGAAGAATATGACTCATGGGTGCATGATACTCATTTAGAGATATTTTTACAAAGAAAAAAAACTTAAGTACGATTTAAAAATAAAAGGAAAAATTATGTTTTTTTATATTGGACTTGGAATGCAACTCGTTGGACTTTCATCAGTTGGATTATGCTTATTTGCAGGACTGACCAAAGGTGATTATGGACAATTAGAATTAATTCAATTGATCGGAGGTTCCTTGGTTTTTTATTCTGGAACTTTTTTAAAAGGAAGAGGACGCACTTGATAATTTTAGGAATTGATCCGGGTTCAAGAAAAGCGGGTTACGCATTAATAGATGTTCAAGGAAAAAAGATTTCTTATCTTTCTTCTGGCGTTTTAAAATATGATCATGTTGATGAATTTATAGATAGGTTAGGAATGATTTATCTTTCTTGTAGTGAACTCCTCACAAAATTTCAACCAGATGAAATTTCTATTGAAGCTTTGATTTATGTAAAGAGCGTAGATGCTCTCAGCAAATTAGCCCAGGCCAGAGGAGCAATGATCGCAGCTTTTTCGCAAATAAAGTGTGGAAAAATTTTTGAATACTCACCAAATACAATAAAATCCGCAGTGACTGGACACGGCCATGCAGATAAAGAATCGGTGGAAAAGGCCATGAGTATGATGTTTGGAAAAATGACTTTTAAAACGTCGGATGAATCAGATGCTTTGGCGATTGCAGTTTGTCATGCACTCAACAGAAATATGAAATTAAAATTAATGGGGAAAATGGTATGATTGGATTTTTAAGCGGTGAAGTGCTTTTTAGCGACGGAAGTGAAACAGTCATTCAAACTGCCTCTGGAATTGGTTACCAAGTTTATTACAATAAAGTTCTCGTTGAAGGAACTGCAGCTGCTATTTATATTGCTCACATTATCAAAGAAGATTCAGAAACATTATTTGGTTTTGCCAATCTCAGAGCAAAAAAACTTTTTGAACTACTCTTATCTGTCAAAGGCATTGGACCAAAGTCTGCTTACAACTTAATTACTAATTTAGGTGTTAATGAAATTATCAATGCCGTTAATATGGATGCCAAGGGAACGCTGACAAAAGTTCCTGGACTTGGGACAAAAGGAGCTGCTCAAATTATTTTAGATCTTTCTGGCAAAATTGATCGAGTTAAAATGTATTCAGAGTCGGCAAAAATAGTAAAAGGTGGTCTTGCTCCTTTAATTAATTCTCATTTTGGAACTCAGGCAGAGCTTTCATATATCGAAGAAGAAGTTAAATTAAGCTCAGTCAATCAACATGAAATTATGAATGACACTCTTATGGCCTGTAAGGAGCTTGGATTTAAAGAAGAAAAAATTATACCAATTGCTCAAAGAATTCTCGGTGCCAATTTAATCACTAAACCTGAACAACTTATTCACTTAGTTTTAAAAGAATTATAATTATGAATTACGAAAACGAAGAAAATTCTCGAGTCCTTGACGGTGTTATTCAAAACGAAGAATACAAACATGAAGTTCTACTTCGACCTACTGATTTTAGCGAATATGTTGGGCAAAAAAAAGTCGTTCAGAATGTTGAAGTCATGGTTCAGTCTGCGAAATTAAGACAGGCAGCAATGGATCATGCTTTATTATCTGGGCCTCCAGGTTTAGGGAAGACGTCTCTTGCGATGATCATCGCAAAATCCATTGGAAGTGAGCTTCATGTTATTTCTGGACCTGCTATTGAGAAAAAAGGCGATCTCGCAGCGATTTTAACTAACCTTGGACCACGAGACGTATTGTTTATCGATGAAATTCATCGCATGCATATTTCAGTTGAAGAAATTCTTTATTCAGCAATGGAAGATTACCGATTAGATATTGTGATTGGACAAGGACCTAGTGCTCGTACAATGCAAATTCAAGTTGCCCCTTTTACTTTAATCGGTGCTACAACAAGGTCAGGACTTTTATCTAATCCTCTTCGCGACCGTTTTATGGCCCATTTGCATTTTGATTTTTATCAACATAGTGATTTGGCAGAAATTGTTGCCAATAATGCAAAAAAACTAAATCTTATCTTAGATCAAGAAGCACTTAAACTTATTGCTTCATGTGCCCGTGGAACTCCAAGAATCGCTAACAGAGTTTTAAGACGCGTTCGAGATTTTTCTTTAGTGAAGGGTGAGACACGTATTTCAGAAGACTCAGTTAAAAAATCTCTCTCCCTTATGGAAATAGATTCTTACGGACTCGACCGAATGGATCGCAAGATTCTTCAGGTTATAGAAGATTATTATAAAGGCGGTCCCGTCGGTATAGAAACTCTTTGTGCCACTTTAGCCGAAGACCGTACAACGATTGAAGATGTCTACGAGCCTTATCTTCTCAAAGAGGGTTTTTTACTTAGAACTCCAAGAGGTCGAGAAATTAGCCAGAAATCGCGAGAACACATACTTAGCATCAAAAATTAAAGAAATAGCACCTTTTCATTAACACACATTTACGCTAGAAACCCTTAACGTTTAACTTGGGGTGAATAAATGAAGATCTTAGCGGTACTATTTTTCTTTATTGGTATGACAAGCTTAAGAGCAGCAGAAAACTATAATGGCCAATTTGAATTGCTAAATTCAAAGTATGCACTTCGTTTTTCGTATTCATTAGTAAAAAATCAAGTTGCTGTAGAAAAGCGAATTCGCTTTTTTGATGAAACGACATTTCCAGAAACCAATGAAACGATTCCCGCTTACTGCTACTTTGATCTTAAATTTCCTTTTACTTATTCATTAGAAATCACAGATCTTAATACTCAGAAAGTTGTTTATACTAAAAACGGACAAGATCTTCTTAATGCCAATGCTTTTGGTGGATTCGTTCAAGAGGGAAAATGCTCTTGGGAAATTGCTGATTGGAAAAAAGAATTAAGTTCAACTATGCTCAGAGTGTCTGATCAAAATTTTGTGATCAAAAATCAAGCTTACAGATTCACACTGGATACACACTTATCTATTAGTTCTTTAGGTGTACTTCCAAATGATGTTATTGCCACAGATTCAGTTCCACAAAAAAATACAGATGGTCTAGCAGGTGGAGAAGTTTGGCTTGATACTATGCCGGACCAAAAAGGTGACTACCAACGAACATATTTCAGACTCTATAATTAGTCGTTATTCTTTTTATCTTTTAGTCACAATGGCCATGATGATCTTAGAATCACAAATAAGTTTTTGTTCATCATTGTAAATTTCAATTCGCCAAGTTTGGGAAGACTTCCCAATATTGATAGCCTTAGCAACTCCACGAACGAGGCCCTTGGTCGCCGATCTTAAATGAGTTGCTTCGATATGCTGGCCCACGGCCATTTTTGTTGTTGTGTCGATACACATATTAGCCGCGATACTTCCCAGTGTTTCAGCTAAAACACACGAAGCTCCCCCATGTAAAAGTTTAGCTGGTTGAAAAGTTCTCTCATCAACAGGCATTGTTCCCTCTAGGCTATCATCGCCAATTTTAGTAAGCTCTATCCCTAAATGAGAAACAAGTGTGTTGAGGCTTGTGTCTTTAAGTACATGAATATTCGTTTCTTTGAACCATATTGTTGTCATAACAAGATCTTAGTAGGAAAAAAGTCAAAATCCTAATGGTTTATGCGGATTAAGATACTGAAATCACATTGAATATAATCAAAAAAAGCAAT
The DNA here is from genome assembly GCA_043721975.1 of Bacteriovoracaceae bacterium. GTDB lineage: Bacteria > Bdellovibrionota > Bacteriovoracia > Bacteriovoracales > Bacteriovoracaceae > Bacteriovorax. Next base: position 4,496 of record JAYSPR010000081.1, on the reverse strand, counting down.
TTTTTCATATTTCTCCCTTTTGTGCCTAGGAAAATCTAAAACTAGAGTAAAATACTCAGGCATCCAGAAGCATGGACACATAATGAGTCCATGATTTAATTCTTGGGGCTCCTAAACGTTCGGTTTATAATGATTATAGTTGCCAAAAAATTGCGCGACGATTAAATTAGACAAACTGCTTACAAACATTAAAGGTAAATTGAATTAATGCTTAACCAACGCACAATTGCTAAAAAGCTTTCTGTTACAGGAATCGGAATTCATTCTGGAAAAAAAGTAACATTAACTTTGCATCCTGCGGAAGCAGATTTCGGAATAAAATTTAGGCGAACAGATATTCCTAATGCTGAAGTGTTAAAAGCAACAGCGGAAACGGTTGGTGCTACAGAAAATAACACAACTCTCGGTGGTGGATTAAACGCTGTCTATACAATTGAGCATCTACTCTCAGCTTTTTATGGCTTTGGAATTGATAACGTTTATTGTGAAATAAACGGACCAGAAGTTCCTATCATGGATGGTTCTGGCGCATCTTTTGTTTTTCTATTAAAAGAAACGGGAATTGCGACATTAAATAAATCAAAAAAATTCCTTATCGTTTTAGAAAAAGTTCGCGTTGAAGTTGACGATAAATGGGCGGAGATCGAACCTTCTTCTAAACTTATTATTGATTCAACCATTGTTTTTGCTCATCCTACAATTAAAACTCAAAACAAAGTTTTTGAATTTTCTTGTGAAAATTATATCAATGAAATTGGTCGTGCCCGTACTTTTGGTCTATTAAAAGACGTTGATGCGCTTAAAAGAAAAGGCCTCATTAAGGGTGGATCTCTTGATAATGCCATCGTTTTAGATGATTACAAAGTTGTAAACCCAGAAGGGCTTCGTTTTGCTGACGAATTTGTTCGTCATAAAATTCTAGATACAGTTGGTGATATTTCACTCTTGGGCCATGAAATTGCTGGTAAAATTACGACCTACAAATCAGGTCATCACGTTCACAATCTTCTTTGCAGAAAACTTCTCGCGACTCCAAGTGCATACGAAATTGTTTCTGCTGCCTCACTTGAAAAAGAAACGGTTGAAGCCTTCAGACTCCCCAGAGCTTTACAACCATCATTTCATTAGTTAAAAGTTTATTTAATTCCCTCATATCAAGGCACAGAAAATGAAACTCACAAAAGGTTTTTGGCAAACATATAAAGAAGTTCCAGCTGACGCAGAAATTCCTTCTCACCAGTTAATGTTACGAGCAGGGCTCATCCATAAATCCGGATCAGGTCTCTATAACTATTTACCAATGGGCCTTCGCTCAATTAGAAAAGTTGAAAACATAATTCGTGAAGAATTAAATAAAATTGGATGCAACGAAATTACGATGTCAGTTGTGACTCCAGGTGAGTTATGGCAAGAGACTGGCCGTTGGGATAAAATGGGTGGCCTCATGTTAAGATTCAAAGATAAAAAAGAAGCTGATCTTTGTATCTCTCCAACTAACGAAGAAGCAGTCACAGACATTTTTAGAAAAACAGTTAAAAGCTACAAGCAACTTCCAGTTGGATTGTATCAAATCAATACTAAATTTCGCGATGAAATTAGACCGCGTTTTGGTTTAATGAGAGGCCGCGAATTCACGATGAAAGATGCTTATACATTTCACATGGACAAAGCCAGTCTCGATATTGGCTACCAAGAAATGTACGACGCTTATACAGCCATTTTTACCCGACTAGGTTTAGAATTTATTCCGGTTGTCGCTGACGGTGGAGCCATGGCTTCAGCTGATTCAAAGACTCATGAATTTCAAGTTGTCGCTAACTCAGGTGAAGATCTCATTATCTATTCTCAAGAAGCTCAGTACGCAGCTAATGTAGAAAAAGCACAAACGATTCGTGCTAAAACAAATTTTAATACCACCATCACTGCTCTTAAAGAAGTCGAAACAGTAAAAACAGAATCTATCGAAGCCGTTTGTAAACTTTTAGGAGTTGAAGCTTCTCATTGCTTAAAATCAATGATCTATGTTGCAACAACTGGCAGCGATTCAAAACTTATTCTTGCATTGGTTTTGGGTGATGACACTGTTAACGAAGTGAAGTTACAAAACTATCTAAAATGCGACCATTTGGCAGCTGCCTCTGAAGACGATATGAAAAAAGCCAAATTGTGGAAAGGTTTTATCGGCCCAGTTGGATTAGAAAATCCACTAGAAATTATTCTCGATCAAGAAATTAATTTAGATGCAAGTTATGTGATCGGAGCCAATAAAAAAGATGCTCACTCAACTGGCTTTAATCCAAAACGTGATTTAAAAAAATTAACGACAGCGGATTTAAGACTTTCAAAAGCAGGTGATCTCACCACAGACGGAAAGCATTCTGTTGTTGAAAAACGCGGAATTGAAGTCGGACATGTTTTTCAATTGGGTGATAAATACACCAAGGATATGAAGGTTGGAATTCTCGATCAAAATGGAAAACTAGTCACTCCTCTAATGGGATGTTATGGAATCGGAGTCACAAGAGTTGTCGCTGCGGCCATTGAACAAAATCATGATGAAAATGGAATTGTTTGGCCTACATCAATTGCGCCTTATCAAGTCTATTTCGCAACAATCGTTAAAAGTGACGAGTTCACAAAGATTGCCGATGATCTCTATAAAGAAATGATGACTGCGGGACTTGAAGTTATTTATGACGATAGAAATGTAGGTCCAGGAAATAAGTTTAAGGACTCAGATCTTTTAGGTCTTCCATACCGTGTAGTTCTTGGCGAAAGAGATTTTGGGGCGACGGGAGAGTTAGAGCTAGTTGAGCGCAAAACGGGAACGATTACAAAAGTAAAAAAAGAAGAACTTATTAAAACATTATTAGGTTTTTTCAGATAAGGATTTTATGGAACACGATATGATTGTAGGTATACATAGTATTGCCGAGGCTCTTAAAAATCCTGAAAGACAAATTTTTGAAATCGTCACGACTGATGAAGGTTTTCAAGAACTCAAAAAACGTGGCGGGCTTAGTGATCGTGATATTCCCATTAGTAAAGTACGCTGGCTAGAAAGCCATGCCCTTCAAGAAGAAGCAAAGAAAAATTACCGCGACTTAGATTTAGAGTTCCAGCGCGTACCTTCTGGTATTTTTATGTTGGTAAGTCCGATAAATATTCTCGAACCAACTTGGATTTACCAACAATTAGAAAGTCGTATACCCATAAAAATTCTCGCTCTCGACCAAGTCACTGATGCTCACAACGGTGCCGCTATTATGAGAACTGCTGCATTTTACGGTGTCGATATAATTCTTATTTCGGCTAAGGGAAATTTTGGACTTGGTCCAGGTTTTTCTCGTATTGCTTCCGGTGCAACAGAACACGTGAAGATTGCAAGATGTTCAGCCTTACCAAAAACGATCACAAAGATAAAAGAATTGGGCGCAACTTGTATTGGTCTTTCTGAACACGCGACTGGCTCATTAGAGCAAATCGATCATACCAAACCCATTTGTCTAGTTCTTGGAGCTGAAGACGTAGGAATGTCTCATGCCGTAAGTAGAGTTGTTGAAACAACAATCTCTCTAAAGCCGGCTGGTAAGATTAAATCTTTAAACGTTTCCGTCGCAGCTGCAATTGCGATGGAAAAAATTTTCGGCAATACCTAAAAAAATTACTCAAGGACTTGCAAAAGCTAAATAAAACAAGCAGACTCCCGAAAAATCCAAGGAGTTTACCATGTTTCCAGCTTTAATCGGTATCGTTCTCTCGTGTCAGCTGACTCACATGATGCCTGATAATTACAAAGCAGAAATTAAATCACTAAAAGCAAAAGATACTTACAGCATGGTTTTAACTTATCAGTTCTACGGTGCTAGTTTCGACTACAAATACTCACTTAAAAATTCAGAATTAGGCTTGGTTGGAAAAGATAAACGTGGCGACGAAGTTGTAGTTCATGATTTGAAAAAAACAAAAGATCATTACACTTTAGTAATCAACAGCCAAAAAGAAGGCGAGTTGAATATGGAGTGTGAGGCTAAAAAATAATTTTTCCTTCACTGCGTTTAGTTAAAAATAATCTCAAAAAAATATTGCCTTTAAAAAGACTTCAGTTTATAAAATACCCCTAGCATAGCGGTTAGATACTGTAGGCTGACTTAGCTCAGTTGGTAGAGCATCGGTTTTGTAAACCGACGGTCGTAGGTTCGATTCCTATAGTCAGCTCCATATATCTTAATTAGTGAGGCTGGATTTGAGGAGAGATTGCCGAGCGGCCAAAGGCAACAGACTGTAAATCTGTCGGTTTATACCTTCGAAGGTTCGAATCCTTCTCTCTCCACCATTTCTAACCATAATGTCTCATGCGGGCGTAGCTCAGTTGGTAGAGCGCCACCCTTCCAAGGTGGATGTCGCAAGTTCGAATCTTGTCGCCCGCTCCATTTTAAAGCAATTAAAAATTTTAAATATTGCAATTGCTCTAGTGGCTCAGTGGTAGAGCACTC
>JAYSPR010000080.1:0-8298 GCA_043721975.1 Bacteriovoracaceae bacterium | reverse complement strand
TCTCTTTTGTTCAATTTTCTTTGTTTTCAACTTCATCTACATACCCTTTGTTGGGTTATGTGCTTAAAAGTGTGTCCGTTTTAACAGGGGAAGATCAACCAGTTTATTAGAACGCCAAATTTTCTTACGCAAGCAAGCAAAACAACTTCAAGAAGATGGCTTTTCCACAAAATACTCTGACTATTTCAGCGCTGCAGCTTTTAAACTCCAGACCGAACCCGATCTCACTGCAGCTTTGAGTTTAATCAAACTTGATCTTACGAAGGCCCAAACAAATATAAAAGTCGCCATACTTGAAGCCGTATTTGAAGCAATGACTCAATTTGAAGATATGAGTAATCTCAAAAAAAGGCAGGAGCTGATTCTTTTTATGGATAAATATATTGATCCTAAAATTCCTACCTACCTAAATGAGTCAATTATGAAGCGCTATCATTCCTTGAAAAATAAATGACAGAAACTTTTTTAAAAAAATAATTGCAAATTGTTCGCATTTAAATTACAGTCTCCAAACGACCACTTTAGGAGATACAATTATGTCTAAAATTATTTTTTGTTTTATAACTGTGCTTTTTTCAATATTATCAATTGCACCCGGATTTTCAAATGAGCATAGCCTCGGTGCCCATGAGCATGGCTCCATCAAAATTGGATTGGCCATAGAGAACAATACTGCCGAAATTGACATCGATGGACCTGCTGAATCTTTCGTTGGTTTCGAATACAGTCCTAAAACGACTAAAGAAAAAAAGATTTTTACTGATGCCCAAAATCAATGGGTAAAGAATTTCAATTCACTTATCACATTTGATAAAAAACTTAATTGCCGCGTTCTCGAAGCAAGTTTTGAACAAGAATTAGAAGCAAAGGAAGCCCATAAAACTGAGAATAAGGAAGCTGGTGTTCATAGTGATATAGAGGCCCATGCAAAAATAAACTGTAAGACTCCTATTGCGGGGAGCCTTCTAACGATTTCGTTGAAAAAAACATTTAAAAATATCAAAAAGCTATCAGTGGAAATTATTGGAACTGAGACAAAAAGTATAGAAATCACTCAAGAGTCTCAAACTATTAAAATTTAGTTATTTTGTTTTAGAAAAAATTGATTTCACATCTTTAACGTTTGTAAAGTTGGCGACACTACAATTCATACTTGGTGAACTTTTACTTTTTTCATCTCGGTACAAAAGTTTAGTATAGTTTTTATTTTTAATTTCATTAATCTGACCACTTACAATATTTTCCGGCAGGCTAAACAAACGGGCCTGCCGGCCGATATTGCAATCCGCTGCCTGATGCTCTGGCCACTTACAAATGACTCCAATTTCATCTTTTTTATTCTTGTCGCTATCAAAATAAAAAAAGGCTTCTAATTCGGGGGTCCCACCTTCGACTTCGCAAACTTCGCTTCGAAGCCAAATGTATTTATTGTCTGACTCAGCTACTAAAACATTTACAATGACATTATAAGCATTATCGTTTGGAGAGCTTGGATCAAACATTTCATTAGTAAAAGCAATTAAGACTTCCTTACCTTCAATCAATTTTTTTGTCCGTGCAGTTTGCCCATTGAGTACTTTTTCATTTTTAGCAATACGCTCTACAAAAACTTTATCTGACTCGGATTCAATTTTTGTCACTCTTTGATTATCGCCAGGATTATCTAGAGCATGGCCATTTACAATCATTGAAATTGATAAAAAAAGGCATTTCCTCAGATTTTTCATAGGTCCCTCTTGGTCTTTTTTTTTGAATGATCTCATGATAAGATTCCAAGTCAAGTGGATAAAAAAATTAAGGAAGGTCTCAGTGTCACAAATCATGATTTTAAGCTTTTTAATTATACTTGCACTTTTTTTAATCTATGTTCATACTCGACCAGCGACGTTCAACTATGAGAGAAGTGGACTTGTTCATTCAGATCCTGAAAAAATTTTTCCATATATATCTCAATTTAAGCTTGGGACACTTTGGAATCCCTACGATCAAAAAGACCCAAATAGTAAAAGAGTTTTCCGTGGAACTGAAGGGACTGTCGGTTCAATAATGGAATTTGAGGGAAATAAAGAAGCCGGTGCTGGGCATCTTGAAATATTAAAAATACAAAATAACGAATCAGTAGAAATTCGCCTAATCATGTCTAGACCTATGAGCATCAGTCATATCATCGTTTATACTTTAACCCTAGAATCCAATGGGACACGCTTTAGCTGGAGAATGTATGGTGATTGTGGATTTTTAATTAAGCTTTTTGGTGTTATAGTCAACGTGGATAAATTGATGGGCAAAGAATTTACTTTAGGCATTGATAACCTTAAAAAAATAATTGAAAAAAAATAATGTTGAGTTTATTTAATTCATCTACTGTTTTTTATCCCCCCTACCTACTCAGTGCTTTTTTTATAAGTATTTTGTGGCTTAAAAAAAATTCTAATATGACTTGGAAAAACTCACTTCACTATTTTTTTAATAAAAGAATATGGATTTCAAAAGAAAGTCTGATTGATTTATTTTTTTGTTTTTTTATTATTCTTGGAATGCGCCAATTAACAGGCCCTTTAGAAGACTGGATTTTTTCAAATCAATTAGATTATTTAAACCGTTTGTTGAGTTATTCATGGCACTTTTCACTGCCTCCCCTTTTTGAAGGAATTATTGCTACCATTATTACAATGCTTGCCATTGATGGGAGTAGTTATTTCATTCATCGTTCTATGCACTCAAATAAATTCCTTTGGAAAACTCATCGCCTCCATCACTCGCTTACCAGTTTAAATTTCATGAGTGCCCATCGCCAGAATCCTCTTGAATTTATCATCTTAAATGTTGGACGGACATTCTCTGCGGCATTAGGCCTAGCTTTTTTTCACTGGTTTTTTCCACAAGAAACTCCAGTCATAACCATTCAAGGGCTAGGCGCCGGATTTTTTATCTATATGTTTACAGTGAATCTTCATCATTCTCATATACCTGTTCAATACCCAAAAATAATAAGGTCTATGCTCATTAGTCCTCATGTCCACCATCTTCATCACAGTGCTAATCCCAAGCATTTTGGGATGAATTATGGAGTTGTTTTTTCTTTCTGGGATAGATTATTTGGGACGTACATGGAAGAAAATGTGAATGTCGGTGAGCTGCGATTTGGGAATGATTCTCATACCGCAGCTTAGCTTAATAAGTAAAAACTACCAGCCAGCACCTTTGCCAGCACTTTGCTTAACTTTTTCTTCTATCCACGATCCTTTTTCAGTTTCGCAGGCCAATTTTTTCATCTCAACTGTCTCACCTTTAACTTCGATAGTTTTTCCATCTTTCATACAAACCCACTTTGCTTCGCTAGCAAAAAGAGAAGTTGAAAAGACAAGAGCGAGCATAAATAATAAATTTTTCATAAAAACTCCATGTTGTTAAAAGAAAATGTTAAAGGCTTTAAATAACTTTTCATAGCAAAATAATAAAAATCAATTCATCTTTGTAATATTCTTTGTAACATCTTTTATAGTATAGCTTTTGTTTTTTCTATTCGTATTTCCTGTGCTAAAGCAATGACTAGCATAAGTGCAAAGAAAATTGATGAACCTATTGTTCCTAGATCGAATCCTCCTTTGGCGTGTGTCTTAGTTAAAAGGTCCCCGAAGGTTGCTCCAAAGGGTCTAGTTAAAACAAAGGCTATCCAAAAAAGTAAAACACCTGAAACCTTAGTATACAAATGAAGTAAAATGGTCACAAGAAGTATACCGGCGATAATGAGAGCGCTCACCATAAAACCTAGCTCTAAATTGTCTGAGAGATAATCTCCAGCAGCTGTGCCAAGAGTATTGGCCACTAAAAAAGCGAGCCAATAAAATAATTCGGCCCTGGCCGTTGTGATTTTTTCTACATTTATTGATTTTTCTGTTTTGTACCAGGCCAGAAGACAAAGTGCCAAGAGCAAAGTCAAGATCGCGGAACCTGTCGCATAACCTAACTGCAGAGTGCGATCAATATAATCAGAAATGGCGGTTCCAACTATGGCAGTCATGGTAAAAAGCATCCAATAAGAAATCGTCTCATAGCGTTTAATACTTAGTTTAAACAAAAGAGAAAGTAGAAAAAATGTCATGAAAATAATAATCGTCACTCCATAACCCAGATTAAAAGTCATGGAAAACATATCTGCACCGGTTTCTCCCAGAGTCGTTGCTGCAATTTTAATTACCCAGTAAAGAAAAATAATGTGAGGGACACGATTGATAAGAGTAGTTTCAGAATTCATTTAAAATTCTCCTTGATTTTAGATCATAAAATCATCATGCGACTAGACTTATAAAGTATCAATTTTTTTTTCTGATATTAAAAAAAATTAATTTTGCGAGTTTTTCTAGATTGCCAAGACCAGTGCTCCTAAGGAAACTAAACTAACTCCAATTGCAACTTTCAAAGTCAATTTTTCACCTAAAAATAAAAGCGCTAAAAAAACCACAAAGACAACACTGAGTTTATCGACTGGTGCCACTTTTGAAGCCGGCCCTAATTGTAGTGCCCGATAGTAACAAAGCCAAGATGCACCTGTTGCAATGCCAGATAAAATAAGAAAAAGAGTCGTTTGAGAACTTATTTTGGGGAGACCATCCCACTCTCCACGTAAACTAATGATTGCGGCCGCCACAATGAGTATCACAATAGTTCGAATAAAAGTCGCTAGATCCGAACTGATATTTTGCACTCCTATTTTTCCTAGAATGGCCGTTAATCCTGCAAAAAAAGCAGAGCCTAGAGCGTAAAGTTGCCAGCTATTCATTTGATTCTCCTGCCATTTTCTTAGGGAAGCTGTTTATATATTTCTCAATAGTATACGATACAAAATTCTATTATTAAAACCGATAAAGGAGACTGAATCAGTAAGCTAAGTAAAAACTTTACCGAAAAAATTTAAAAGATTTAAGCTATAAGATGTAAGTATAAATTTCCAGGATTAATTCATGAAAAAAATTTTTTACATCTATCTTACGGCCTTTGTCCTAAGCGTCGTCGTTTTCATCATTTTCTATCCGCCTGGACTTTATACATTAATCATAACTCTTCCCTTGAGTATTATTGGTCTTCGCGATGTCACTCAAAATGCCCAAGCGATTAGAAAAAATTTTCCTATCATTGGAAATTTCCGCTACCTCTTCGAAGAAATACGCCCAGAAATAAATCAATATTTTGTTGAATCAAATACTGACGGTAAACCTTTTAGTCGCGAGCAGCGATCAATTGTTTATCAAAGAGCAAAAAAACAAACTGACACGATTCCTTTTGGGACTCAACAAAATGTGTATGCCGATGGCTATGAGTATTTAACTCATTCTATTTATCCTAAGCATGTCGATCACAAAACGTTAAGAGTCACTATCGGAAGTGACCTTTGTAAAAAGCCTTACTCGGCTTCAATTTTTAATATATCGGCCATGAGTTATGGTTCACTTTCTCAAAATGCGGTGTTGGCATTAAATGGCGGAGCAAAGGATGGTGGTTTTGCTCACAATACCGGCGAAGGGGGACTCTCTCCCCATCACCTTGCTCCAGGTGGCGATATCATTTGGCAAATTGGAACTGGGTATTTTGGTTGTCGTGACTTAAAAGGAAATTTTGATCCAGAGCTCTTCACAAAAAACTCATCACTTCCCCAAGTAAAAATGATTGAGCTTAAAATTTCTCAAGGAGCAAAACCTGGTCATGGAGGAATACTTCCTGCAGCTAAAGTTTCAAAAGAAATTTCTCTCATTAGAAATGTTCCTATGGGACAAGATGTTTTATCTCCACCGGGTCACTCCGCTTTTCACGACGCCGATTCAATGATGCACTTTATTCAAAAATTGCGTGAACTCTCACAAGGAAAGCCTATTGGAATAAAACTTTGTCTCGGCTACCACCACGAGTTTGATGAACTTATTAGTAGTATGCTTAAACTCAAACTTTATCCTGATTACATTGTCGTTGATGGTGCCGAAGGTGGAACTGGTGCGGCTCCTTTAGAATTCACTAACTATATGGGGACTCCTGGAAAAGATGCACTTATCTATGTTGTAAATAAATTAAAAGATGCTGGTTTGAAAGAAAAAATTAAAGTGATCTCCACTGGAAAAATTACCACCGCTTTCGATATCATGAGACTCTTGTGCCTTGGTGCCGATGGAACCTATGCTGCCCGCTCAATGCTTCTTGCTCTTGGGTGCATCCAGGCCTTGCGCTGTAACACAAATTTTTGCCCTACTGGTGTTGCGACACAAGACCAATCTTTAATGAATGGATTACATGTTCCGAGTAAGCGCGCACGAGTGACAAACTTTCACAATGAAACCCTAAAAGTCGTAGCAGAAATGCTGGGGGCCATGGGGCTTCATTCTCATTTTGAATTAAACCGTTCGCACTTAATCAAACGTATTCATGATGCCGATGTAAAATCTTATGCTGACTTAATTTAAAAAATTATTGAATCATGGAAAGATAAGATGTCTTTTTATTTGTCTCTCAGCGAATAATATTTTTAGCATTGAATTCTTTAATCAAAACATCATAACGACCAGATTTTTTTAGTGCCGCTAAACCTAAGTTAAATTTCTTGATTAAACTTGCACTTTTGGTGAGACGCTTAGGCATGACCAAATGATATTTAGCATTTTGAATGATTCTTTCATTGTAAGTAAAAAGATCCACGGTTTTTTTATCGAAGAGTTTATTTAGTAGCTCAAATCCCACATCAAGGTCAGAAGCGACTGCCTGAACTCTATTAAGTAAGAGCATATTAAAACTTAGAGAATCATCTACAACACGCTCGACATCAATAATTTTCTTCTCTTCAGCAGCTATAAACTCTTGTCCCATTCCACCAAATCCACGGGTTGCACCTATCTTGATTCCTTTTAAGTCTTCATACTTGTTCCACTTAAAAGGATGGGATTTTAAATTAAATAAAACATACTTTCCGGTATAGATAGAATCGCTGTAAAAATAGTATTTTTCCCTAATGGCCGTTTTAGCATAAGCAATCGTTCCATCCCATTCACCGTCGCGAGATAGTTTAAAAACTCTCTGCCACGGAAAAAATCCGTATTCCACTTCCACTCCCTGGGAAGCAAAGGCTTCAGTGGTGATCTGTGAAAATAATCCGTAATGATCTAGGGTTTCAGAAATGTATGGGGCCCATTCGCCAGTCGTGAATCTGATTTTTTCTTTAGCTACAACAGGTAGAGCTAAAAACATTAATTATAAAATGCTTAATGTCCCTTGATAACTCCACCATCAATCGCAATACTTTGACCGGTAATATAAGCTCCTTTTTTTGAAGCAAGAAATGTCGCTAAATCAGCAAGCTCACTTGGATCTGCAAGACGCCCTGCTGGAACCATGGCCTTAACTTTTTCTTCTGAAAGATTAAGAGATTTAATTCGATCCGTACTAGTGTAGCCTGGCAAAAGAAGATTGACCGTAATACCAGAATAAGAGTATTCGTTTACAATTGTTTTAGCGAGTCCAGCAAGACCAGAGCGCAATCCATTTGAGGTCGTAAGCGCATCAAGCGGCTCTTTCGCAGCGATAGAAGTAATCATTAAAATACGACCATATTTATTTTTTTCCATAGATGGAAGTGCAGCTTTCATCGCTTCAACCGGAGACATCCAAAGCGATTGAAAGTCCGATCTCCAGTCATCGTTTGAAACATCTTTAAAATTAGCTTTTTTTGGTCCACCTGTATTAGTCACAAGAATATCCAAACGACCATATTTTTCGAGAACTTTTTCCACAAGCATGGTCGTAGCATTAGCCTGGCCATAATCACAAACTTCGTAATGAGAGGCCTTCGTCTCGATCATTGCTTCTTTTAATTTTTCTTCGTTTCGTGCTGAAAGTACAACAGTCACACCTTCTTTAGCTAAAGATAAGGCCGTGGCTTTACCAAGACCTTCTGACGAGGCCATGACAAGAGCAATTTTACCTTTAAGATCTAAATCCATATTTATTCCTTTATAAAAATTTTTCTTTAGTTAAACCAAGCCACGTGAGTGCATTGCCCGAGAGTAGTTTCTCTTTTATCGCATCACTAAAACTAGATTCGACAATTAGTTTACCTGGAGTATTTTCACCCAATGGAAAAGGATAATCTGATCCCAACATTATTTTATCTTCACCCATCATCTTGACGACAAACTTAAGGGCATCGGGATCATGAACTAAGGAATCGATAAAAAAGCGTCCAAGATAGTCGCGAGGATTAATATTATTATCAATCGCACACAAATCAGGTCTTGATACAAAACCGTGCTCGATACG
>JAYSPR010000079.1:0-9430 GCA_043721975.1 Bacteriovoracaceae bacterium | reverse complement strand
CACATTAGCTATGCTGATCTTTTAGTTCCACTTCCCTCGCTAAAAAATAAAAATGACTTAGTGACTGCTCGCCAAATTTTCAATATTGATGAAGATGTGGAATTGGAAGAAATTAAAAAAATCTATAAGAGAAATGCCCTAATATTGCACCCTGATAAAATTGGCCAACTTAATTTACCGGCCATTCTAGAAAAACAAGCCCTGAAAAAGTTTAATTCTATTCAAGAGGCCTATGAAATTCTAGTCAATGAAAGGAAAAATCATGTTTCCTAAAAAAGAAAAATCAATTAATGAAATAAAAATGGCACTGATTGATATCATCAGTGAAACCAACGGAATTTCAATTACAGATACTCTCGAACTCTTAGCTTATCATCCAGGCTTAAAGAATAATAAAATACTAGAAAAATCACTTTCAGAATTCAGGAAGCTCATTACAGGATTTCATGACAGTGAAGTTGATATTTCAACCCTCTTAAATCATCCCTTTTCTGAAGCCTTCTTTGGGTTTTTTAAAGACTTTCCACTTCCCTACCACGAAGAGCATATTCATCTCACAGGTTCTTTATCAGCTGAATTTATTTATCCACGAATTAAGATTCTTTTAGAAGGAAAAGAAAAAGATATCTATATTGAAAAAATTACACAAGTCTACGGCGAGCAAGCGCTGCCTATAAATAATGTGGAGGATGTAAATCGCCTCATTCGCCTCAAAGAAGGCGAACAATTTAAAACTTATTTAAAAATTCTCTATCTTACTAAACTTATCCTTACGACACGCGCGGCTCATTTTGAAGCGGCTTATCACATGGCCCACGAACTTTATACCAAATATAATGTTGGAAAGATTCGTTTAAAATTCACACTTTCAAGAAGCACTGGAATCAGTGATGAAAAAATTCCTGGTCTTGAAAATCTAACTGAAGATGATGTTGTTCTTGGACTTTATGAGGGCTTTAAAAAATTTCAAAATGAAAATCCTTTTTTTGATTTTATTTTATCTCCAAGTTTTAGAAAGGAATCAAATTTTTTTGACGTTGAACACTTTAAAACTAAAAAAGCTCATTTTGAAGATCAAGTGTTAAATATTCTAGATATTCTGAAAAAATATCCATTTTTGCGAGATAATCTCTGTGAGGTTGACACTGTTGGTGATGAGCGTGAGCACTATAAAAAAGCTCACTTCATTGAAATGAAATCAGGCTTAAGAAGACTTCAATACCAGGGTTTTAAAATTAGAAGTCACCATGGAGAAACTTGGAAAATACTCAGATTAGGGGTTCAGGCCGTTGATAACGCTTTAAATATTTGGCATATCGACACACTTGAGCACGGACTTAGTTTGGGAATTAATCCCAATTATTATTTTCACAGGCTCTATCAACGAATCATAGAAATGAATCAAGCTGGAAAGGCCCTTGATCCTAACGGTTTTGAATTTGCCGAAATTATGGATATGGAATGGCATGATATTCAAGTGAGAGAGAAAATTATTTCTGGAATTGTTCTCACATCGCCAGAAATGATTAAATTTCTTAAAACGAAATTTCATACTGCTAGAGAAATAGAACATTACCAACACGACGTTTTAAATAGAATGATCAATAAAAAAGTTTCTTTAGTGGCCCTTCCTTCTTCTAATCTTAAACTTACCGGAGCCTTTCCAGATTACAAAGATCATCCTTTTTCATGGTGGGAAAAAAAAGGGGTTCAGCTTGGAATTGGAACTGATAATTACATCACCCTAAGTACAAACTACATTCAAGAACTATTAATCTTACTTTATTCAAATCCTCAAAGTCTAAAAATTACTAAACTCTTAATGGTAGCAACTAAAGAAACACGAAGACCTTACATTAGTCATTTGTTGTGGGAGATGAGAAAGAATTCTCATGGAGCAGGCGATGGACTTCACTTGCGACCATCTCAGGACTAATACCCACCATGCATTTTTGATAGATATCTTGAGAGCACTTTCCTCTCCCATCTTTTGAACAAGGCCTGCAAGAAAGTTCTACTTCAAGTGTTGAAATTTGTGGACCTGTCGTAAAACCAAAAGCCGTTGGCCCCATTAGGGAGATCGCTTTTTTACCTAAAACATCCGCAACATGTAAGAGTCCAGTGTCCGCCGAGATCACTAAATGAGAATCATTAACAACAAGACAACTTTCTTCTAAAGAAAGTTTCCCAGCTAAATTTGTCACTCGATGTGGATCAATATGTCTTATTTCCTCACAGAAATGATCATTACTTCCACCGAGAACAACAAATTGATATTCTGGCATTATGACTACCAACTTTTTCCAATAATCTAAAGGCCACCGTTTCATTTCCCAAGCAGCTGAAGGAACTAAGATAACTGTCTTCTCATTTAAAAAAATATCTTTTTTAGTTAATGTTGGTACATTTTGAAATTTCCAATTCGCTTTTAAAATAACATTTGTGTTTTTTAATCCCCACTCTTCTAAAGGCTTGAGATAAGAATGAATTCCTTTAAAAGGTTTTGGAAATAAATTCAAACGGCACTGAAACAATAAAAAACGCTTAATTCTCTCCTTGGACCTTGAAATCCAATGAGGAGATGAGCTTAATCTGGTCCTTAAGAAAAAACTTAAAACAAGTGACCGCACATTATTATGAGCATCATAAATATGATCGTAATTTTCAGATCTCAATTTAAAGGCCAAACCAATAAGACCTTTCATTCCTAATTTTTTATCAAAAGACCAAATGTGATTGATTTCACTTTGGAGCATTAAAAGTTTTTCAAATTCGCTTTTTGTTAACCAGTCAATTTGTGCAGATGGATATTCCCGACGAATAATATCCACCACTGGCGTGCATTGGATGATATCCCCAAAGCTAGAAAAACGAACAATAAGAACTTTCTTTATTTTCATAATCAATTAATAATAAACTAGAACACTCATATTGAAAAATGAATTGGAATTAAGTTCATGGCCTTTAGTCTCAAAAATTTAACCTCTCTCTTAAATGTGGCCATTCAACATAAAGCCTCTGATATTCATATTAGAACAAATGAAATGCCATGCCTGCGTATTAGAGGTGAGCTAGTCCCTATTCAAACTAAGATTTTTACCAAAGAAGATATGCTCGATATTGTAAAAATTTTAATGGCCGACAATCCTTCAAAAAAAGAATTTAACTTTAAAGACGAAGTCGATGGTGCCTATAGCATTTCAGATATCTGCCGTATAAGGTTTAATATTTTTAGCTATTTTAGCCAAGTTGGAATTGTTTTAAGACTTATTAACACGAAAGTTCCGACACTGGCCGAACTAGACATGCCAAAAATTATTGGAAGAATCTCATTGCAAAAAAGAGGTTTGATTCTTGTCACTGGAGCTACTGGTGCTGGAAAAAGTACCACACTTGCTGGCATGATTGATCATATCAATGAAAACCGGGCCAGCCATATTGTCTCTATTGAAGATCCTATTGAATATCTTCATCCACAAAAACATTCTCGAATCTCTCAAAGAGAAGTTGGAAGAGACACAGAAGACTTTACTGCGGGCCTTAGAGCAGCTTTGAGACAAGATCCTGATGTTATTTCTATTGGGGAAATGCGTGATCCTATTACTGCGAATATCGCGCTTAAAGCCGCTGAAACTGGACACACCGTTTTTTCTACACTTCATACGACCAATACTCTAACAACCATAGGCCGAATTATTTCGATGTTTCCTACTCATGAACAGCCAGAAGTGAGAAAGAGGCTCGCTGAAAATCTTTACGCTATTATTGGACAAAGAATGCTTCCAGGAGTGAATGGCCAAATCGTCATTGCTCAAGAAATCATGGTCACATCTTCTGGGATCAAAGACTGCATCAGTGGAAAAGATGATCTCAATAGAATTCCGACTATTATTTCTCAAGGCCAGGGTAAATCTACCAACGGTGGTCAAACATTTGATCAACATATTATGTATCTTTATCAAAAAGGTTTTATCGAAAAAGAAGTTGCTCTCGACTCTGTGTCTTCTCAATCAGATTTTATTCAAAAGCTAATTGTTGAATAATAAAACTTAGTCTTTTATTACGAATGTTTTAGCTAGGCGATCGTGGAGTGATCTTTTTTGTTCATCGAAAAAAGGCAGAATAAATCCCACCACAAGTGCAATACTTAAAGGCTTAAAGATAACTTCCCGCTGAAAAGATTGCCCCATACTTATAGTAAATTGACCCGAGCCTCTGACTCTTAACCCCATGATTTTTTTTCCAAAGCTAGAGTTAAAAAAGGCACCAGGAATAATCACAAATAGTATGATCAAAGTAAACTCAGTAAGCCCTAGTGTCATTTTATCTAAAATTTCTGCTCCAAACATAAAAACCAATTTATATTTATCCAAAAATAATTGGATTAACATAATAACAAATGGAAAAATTTTAAATCCTACAAATAACACTCCACCATTAAAAGCTAGGTCTAAAACCAGTGCAATAAAACGTGCAGCTGGAGCTGGGTACTCTGTTACATCTTTATCGTAAATTTCTTCATCTTTTTCAAGATCATTATAGAGCTCACTACGTGTCTTGGTTGGCTTAAAGCCGTCATCATTAAGTTTTAATTTTTTAGGCTTTTTTTGTGGTGTGCTTTTCCTCTCTCGTTCTAATAAATCAGTATCGGGCATAGCTGTTGAAGCTTTTTCTTTAGACTTCGATGAAAGTGAAGACGGTAAGGCCACCTTACTGGTATTTAATTTAACAACTTTTTTTTCTTCTACCATGATGTATTAACCTTATAGTGCCCTAATTTCCAAGACGATTTCTTCTAGTTCCAAACGCGCTTTATCACACTGGTCCTTCCAAACTTTATGCTCCAAAGATTTATCTAAATTAAGCAGAAGGCTTCCTAATTTTTTTGAAGAATCATTAAATTTTTTTAGATATGAAACCGCTAATTGCTCATCATCCAAATTTTCTAAAATTTCTAAAATCTCTGCCATTTCATGATTGTCAATCATTCTGTACTCTCAAACTACTTAGAAGCTGTTGTCTTAGTCTTTAAAGACTTCACGATATCATTGGCAATTAAGACTGACTCACCAAGAATTGCATCTTGTCTTAGAGTTTTGATCCAATCATCTTTGCGCTGTTCAAAATCTTTTGACCATTTTTTCATGTCACCTGGTCTGATATTTTCATGGGCCTTAAGAGAATCTTCAAAATTTGTTACCATAAGGTCTTTATCTTCATCTTCTTGTTTAAGTTCTTCAGCAATTTTTTTACTGGCCGCTTCTTCTTCTTGAACTTTTTTAAGATTTAAAGACACGATCGTTTCTTTCTTTTTACTATTAAGATAATCAATATTTTTAACAATTTTAGCTATGCGAGTGTTCGTTTTTAAACGAGCAGCACTTTTTAGTTTAAGATCTCCTATGTTATAAGAGAATTTTGTCCACTTCGTAAATGGCTTGGGAGCAATTTGATCCCATGGTAGTGAATACTCTAGATCTTTTTCTCTACTTTCAACGTAGCTAAAAAAGTCAGGTAAAACTAAATCTGGTGTGATTCCTTTATACTGAGTTGAAGCACCTGTGACACGATAAAATTTCTGAATAGTCACTTTTAGAGCACCCATTGTCTGACCAAAAATTGAAACAAGTGGGCCACGATTTAAATCTAAAACTGCTTGAACCGTTCCCTTTCCATGAGAGTAATCTCCTCCGACAACGATGGCACGACCATAATCTTGAAGAGCTCCCGCTAAAATTTCAGAAGCCGAAGCAGAAAATCTATTTTGTAATATAACAAGTGGCCCGTCGTAAGAAACTGAAGCATCGTCATCAGCTAAAACTTCAATCTCACCCATGTGATTTTTAACTTGAACAATTGGTCCTTTTTCAATAAAAAGTCCCGACATAAGTCTGGCATCTTCTAGGGCTCCCCCTCCATTATTTCGAAGATCAAGTATAATGGCATCAACTTTTACTTTTTTTAATCTTTCAATTTCTTTTCTTACATCATCAGTACAATTAATTTTAGAATTTTCAAAATCGCGATAAAATTTTGGAAGTTGAATATAACCAATTTTTGCCTCTGAATCTTTGGCCTGAAGGACTGAAGATTTTGCAAAAGAGGCCGCAACCTCAATTTCATCGCGTATAATGGAAATAATTTTCCTAGATCCATCAACTTTCTTAATAGTTAAACGAACTTCTGATCCTTTCGGACCTCTGATATACCTTACGGCATCATCAACTTTCATATCAGTCAAATCTACACTTTCTTTGGCCCCTTGAGCGACTGAAAGAATAATATCATCCGCTTCTAATTGCTTTCCTCTCCACGCAGGTCCACCGGGAACAATTTGAACAACTTTTATATAAGAGCCATCTTCTTGAAGTACAGCTCCAATACCTTCTAGCTTTCCTGTGATATCAATATCAAAATCTTCTTTCTTTTTTGACGGCAAATAAGCAGTATGTGGATCAAAAACAGCAGAAATTGAATTGTAAAAATTTTCTAACTGATCATCACGATCTTGGCTCGCCAGTCTTTCAAAGATTTTTTGAAATCTTTTTGAAACCGATTCATGGGCCTTCGTTCTCATTTCGGCATCAGTTAATTTTTTTTCTGCTTTCATTTTTTTTACAGGACTTTTTGATTTAGATTTTTTTGAAATAGGTTTTTCAGTTTGCTCATCAATCAATGAGAGATATTTATTCAGTGTGGCCTGTTTAAAAACGGTCTGCCAATTGGTTTTAAGTTTGCTTTCATCACTCACCCAATCTTTTTTCTCTGGATCAAGTTCTAAAGTTTCATTAGTTGAAAAATCAAACTGTTTTTTAAAGAGTTCTTTTCTTTGAGCTTCAGCTTGGGCAATACGTTTTTTGAGAACAGCTAAGCCTTTTTCAACGAGAACATAATCCCCATTGACCATTTCATCGTCCATGGCGAATTGATAAGTTTCTAAATCTTTAATATCAGTCTTAGTTAAAAACTGCTTTGAGCCATCGATTTTTTTAAGATATTCTCTGAAAGCTTTTTGAGAAACTTCATCATTAATTTTTATTCCACGATAGTGATAAGTCTCTAAAGCGTTTTTTAAAATGTTTCCAATAAGTTTTTCACGCCTTGGATCTCTAGTATCCTTTACTTGTGAAAATACATTAAAGGATAACGCTAGAATAAAAATAGGCAACAAAAGTCTCATTTTCTCTCCAAAGATTGAAAGGCAAAATTCTATCAATCAATGATACCAGAATATGAGGGGCTGGAGTCAAAAGAAAAAATTGCTTATTAGACCTACCTGTCTTAGACAAGTAGGTCTTAAAAGTTGATTTATTTTATGGGTTATTTGCCTTGAGACTCTAGAACCTGAGCAGCTTTTTGCAACCAGCCTAAATTATTTCTAGCGACATCAATCATCGTTGGGGAGTATTGAACGTCGGCCATAGTAGGTTTATTCTCACTACACATAGCACTTGAGCTATTGTCTCCAAAAACAGTCGTATCAAAAGATTCACCGGGAACTCCGAACAAATAATTAGGAATGGTTGTTGAAAAGACTCTCAAAGGATCTTCCCACTTTGTATTGAGATCGTCTGTTGAAAGATAACCTGCTCCTGTTCCATTAGAATGAGTACCGACAATAACTGCACGCTTTGATGACTTCAAAAGAAATGACATTTTATCACAAGCACTAATACAATCAGCAGTTACTAGTGCAACGATAGGGCTATTAAATCCTTTCACTTTAGAATCAAAAGGAATCATTTCAGTTGCAAACATTGGGGTATAGTCCACCTTTTTAAAAATTGTCGTGCTCAAGACATTTCTTAATTCATCAATCGTTAATCCAAAAGATTGATCTTCGCCTACCATTTCTTGATAAAGATCGGCTTCTTGAACTTGTCTCATATAATGAGTCATTCTAAATCCTGTCGTTGGCCCTGGATAAATAACTCCTTCTTCCGCTAAGATACTCAGAACTCGCGCAGGATAACTACCATTTCCCCCACCGTTATTTCTTAAATCAAGAATCAAGGGGAGTTCTTGATCTTTTAACTCGATAATAAAATTTCTTATCGCATCTAAAAAAGATGTCGTTGCATTACCTAACTTTACATTTTTAGTGCTGAAAGTGAGTATTTGTAACACCCCATAAGTTTTTCCTTTATTAATATAGTATCCAGTTCTAAGAGCAGGAGAAGCATCGTCTCCTAAATATTCGCTTAATCCCTTTAGGTTCAGATGCAATTTTCTTGCACTATAACCTTCGAAGCTAAGGGCACTATCCACCCATTTATTAATCGTTTTATCAAAACTCATTCCAATTGATAGGGTATCTGATGGAATTTGAAATTTATTAAAGAAAGTAATGGCATCTAATCTCGGCGTTGCTCCCGCTGTTTTATTGGCAAAGAGTGGCATTTTTAATAATCCAGCATTTTTAAATTCTATCTTAACAAAGTTTTTTTCTTCATATTTAAAATTTCTAAGAGTTAATGACCTCACGGCTTGAGAATCCTTAAACTCATCGGAACTCGCTGAAATATAATTTTTAAGCTCACGAATTTTGTCTTCAACCGGAACTCCATCAATCGATATGACCTCATCGCCAATTTTAATACTTGAAAAGTCAGTGCCAGTTACCTTACTCGTCATGGCCAAAAATTTATTTTCAAGAGAGCCAACAATAATTTTTCCTTGTATTCTAAATAATCGAACACCATTGTAGAGAAATGGTCTTGAAATTTTTTCTTGTAAACTAAAATGTGTGTCTTGAAACTGAGACACGAGAGCGTACATTCTGTCTAAGAACTCCATGTTACTTTTTGCCTGTAAAAAAGACATTTTTTCAAGGACATCTGAATTTTTTTGATCTGAAGGGGCAACCACAAGATCAGCAATATTAGACTCTACTTCCATTGCAGCCTTTTTTAAAGCTTCAAAATCAAGTGCGATTCTTTCTTTTTTAAGAGGCAACAAAGCATATTCTAATTCTACTGATCTTAAAAAATCATTGAGAATCATTAAACGATCTTGAGTATCGTAATAATTAAATCGAACACCTGAATAAACTGTCTTTAATGTATTAAATGAACTTGTATCAATCGCTCTGCGATTCAATGCGGCCTCTGCCAATTGTCCAATTGACAATGACATCACGAGAGACAACATAAGAGATTTGCTAATCATGGGAGACTCCTCATTCTTAAATACTAACAATCCTTCAATTTTAGCGAATGATCGAAGCCCTTGGGGCGTTTTAGAAAATTTTACAGGAATTTATTAAATGAATAAGTCTATGAATCTAGATAAAAAAAGGGCAGTGTCTAAATTTTAGACACTGCCCTTTCGGTTTGTTGTTTCTGGGCGATTATGTCCGGTTAATTTCTGAGCGATAATGTCCTATTGAATCTAGGCCACTTTTCTCAGTTTCGACTTATCACCATAATCA
>JAYSPR010000078.1:0-10420 GCA_043721975.1 Bacteriovoracaceae bacterium | reverse complement strand
CTTTTTAAAACCACTTGAATATAACATCGAAACGGCCGGAGAAAAGTGGCGTCAAGGTGAAAAGATCAAAGGGAATTTAAAGATAAAAAATAGCAGTCTTGAGACTATTGATTTACCCAATATCAAAATTTCATTGAGTTCTGGAAATTATAAAAAAGTAAAATTAAACGATAAAAAAGCATGGGAGCCTATTTCTGAAATTATCTTATCAGATAGTTTTAGCTTAAACCCTAACGAAGAAAAAGAATTTTCATGGGAATTCCAACTTGCCGAAGATTGTCGGATTACAGATAAAGATGGAAGTCTCTATCTTCGTTTTTTGAGTCAACAAGAAGATTTACCTGCTGGAAATATAGAATTAAGTATTTATCCCAAACTTGTTATCATTCAATTTTTAGAAATTTTTGATAATTTCCTAAGATTTAAAATCGGAGCAACAAAATATTCTAAAGGTATGGTTGAAGTAAAACTCACTCCACCTGCTTCTCGTGAATTAGGCCATATTGATTCATTAGTTTTAAGAATGAGTGAAATACAAAGTTCACTGAAACTTGAATATCTTTTTAACTTGCGGGTTTTAGAAATGACAGGAACGACAATGAGTGCTGAGAAAAAAGTAAAAACCTTTGAACAAACACTAAGTTCAAAGCAATATTATAGCTACGGCTCACCTGACCAAGATCTCATTACTGCATCAATTAATACGATTCTTAGTGAAGTTAAGTCTAAAATGAGTCTTTAATTGCCATACCGACATTAGAGAGAGCAGAGTATGTTTAGTGGAGGTCAATATGTTTAAATTAGTTTTTATTTTATCGGTGTTTTTTTCAATAAATTGCTTCTCTCAAACGACTTCAAAACCTGACCAAGGTTCAGCAATCAATGCTGAGGAACAAGTCAATGGTTTGCCGGGAAGTACTAAAGCTGGGGCTTATTCGGTACGTAAGAAAAAACCAGTACAGATTCCAACTAGTTTTGCACCTGCAGAAAATTTATCACCAGCAGCTTGCGCAGATAGCTTGGGTCAGACTGGTGGGGCTAATTTTACGGCCTGTGAAGCAAACAAGAAATCTAGATAACATCTAAGCTTAAAGCTTGTAGAATTTTCATCATCTCAGTTTAAATCAAAGATTTTTGATAGAAATCATCTATGAAAAGTCATTTTGGTTATGAATATCTCACAAAAGATATGCCTGCTTTAGGCATGGAATTTACGACTATTCGTGATCTTGATGAAAGCATTGATATTCTTTGTGCTTATTTTGGTGAAGATGATCAAGACCTATCCTTAGCGGAAGAACATTGCCCTTATTTTGGAGTTATGTGGGAGGCTGGAATTGGGTTGAGCCAATATCTCACTAGAGAAATGTGTGAAGGAAAAAAAATTATTGAAATTGGCTGTGGTCTTGGCTTACCTAGTTTTGTGGCAAGCCGTTTTGGTGGTGATGTCATAGCAACTGATTTTCACGCAGACGTACCGATATTTTTGAAATCAAACCAAGAAAAAAATCAAATTCACTTTAAATATGAAGTCATGAATTGGCGCGAGCACATTAATAAAAAAGAAGATGATCAATTTGGTCAATTTGATCTTGTTTTGGGGTCTGATATTTTATATGAAAGCCAGCATCCTGACCAAGTGGCTAAGGCCTTAATCTCCCTTTTAAAACCAAATGGGAAAATAATATTATCTGATCCAGGTCGTGCTTATGTTCAAAGATTTATTAGCTCTATGCAAAGCTTAGGCTATCCTGAAAAGTTTTCTACAGAAAAAGTTGAAGCAGTTTTGACACCAAAAAATAAAGAAAGAGAGATTTTTTTGTTCGAGTTTATTAATTAACAAGTCTTTAAAAAGGAAGCACAAATGAAAAAAATGTTATTGGCTTTAAGTATTATGGCGAATCTTGCATTCGCATCTGAAACAATTGTTGTCATCAAGTCTAATGACAACAATTCAAAACTCGCCAGCATTCCACAAGATTTACTTTCGATTTTAGTTGATAATGGTATAAAGCAATTAGAAGTAAAGCCCAGTGTTTATGAAACAAAGATTAATAATTTACGTTGTGATAGCTTGAGAAAAGATGCTTATTTTCCTGATTCAAGTGAAGGCGGCTTAACTACTATTAAGTGTTTTAAAGACGCTGAAGCAACTAGAAATGGAAACGGAGATAAATTAGTTGAAGGACGTATGCTGGCCCAATTATTAAGTACGATTGAATCAAACACACAAACGAGTCTTTGGGATTGTTCTATGGGGGGCAGATGCACTGCTTTTGTATCAGAACTAAAATGCACGATTGATTTAAACCAAGACCTACTCTCAGATGCTTTTTCATGTGAATTAAAATAAGATATCTTCGAAAAAAGCACCACGTCCTAATTTTTCATTGATAAGATGAATTTCCAGCACCCATAATTTTGGTGCTGGAGTAAAATCGAGATTGCCTAGTTTTTCTCTTGAAAAAAGTGCGTGAGGGAAATCACCCAATCTGTGCCCGTACATATTGGTATTGAGTTTTAGTCCTAATTTTAAGGATTCTTTTTCGGCAAAATGATATAATTCAGCACCGGAGAGATTATCTTTCAACCAAGCCTTTTTAGTAAGATAAAAAATGTATTCTGGTGCCTGTGCCAGCTCGACTAATAAGGGATCGTTTCCAATGACAAATGTTTGACCGTAATCTCCCTCATGTTCATAAAACACAGGTCCGATATCAAAGAAAAAAATATCATTTTCTACTAATATATAGTCTTGGGATTCATCGCGAAAGCTTTTAGTGGTATTGGGTCCCATGCGAAGTTTTGTCGGATGCCATTTTTTTTCAATTTGTGAATCAAAAAGAAATTGCTCAAAAAGAGTATGAGTCTTTTTTTCATTCATTCCGGGAATGATTTTATTTTTAAATTCGTTGATAATATTTTTAGTTTTTTCTTGAGCACTTAAGAAATGTTGGAGATTAAATTTCTCACCACATTTTTCTTGGTCATTCATTTGGAATTATTGGGAGGACAAATGGCGCAGCCGTAGTCTGAGTCATCATTATGCTCGTCTATCTCTTCTTGAAGACTGTCTTGAAATGAATCGACTTCACCTTCACTCGCGCCAAGGGATCTAATAAGGGTTTCAGCGAGGCTAGGGGATTTGATTTCGATATCGAGTCCAGCCTCTTCCATCTGCTCGGCAAACAAATAAGCACGGTCCATATTTTCGATAGATGTTTCGAATAAAACGGTTTTTGAAATGGAATCGATGACTTTAACTGTATTTGACATTTACCTAGACTAACAAGAGAATGCTTCCATGGTAAAGAGAGTTTTTTATATCGAAAAAGAAAAATTTTTGCGCTCGATGATAGAGGTCGCTTTGAAGGCAAAGAAGGCTGAAATCTATACAGTTGATACCCTAAGTAATAACTTTTATCTTATTGATGACCTAAATCCTCAATTAGTTCTTTTTGATCTGGATAATACACCGCAAGATTTAGAACAACTTTATCAATATCATAACCGATTAAAACTCATTGCTACTGGCCCTATTGGTTCTGAGAATTCACTCGATTCACGTGTGAGTGGCTTTATTCCTAAGCCCATTGTGGCCCATAATTTAGCTGAACGTATTTTAAGCTTAATTGACTAAAATCCTTTTAGAGCATTTTTGACCTGTTGAAAGACGGTTTTGATCCTCACTCTTTCCCTCTTAAAATGATTGTATGGAAACAAATACACTTGGAATCTTAAGAGATAAGAACGCACTCTTCGTTTTTTTATCGCAGCTCATATCAACAATCTGTGACAAGATGATGTCCATCGGTTTGGTGTGGTATCTAACTTCACAATATTCAATCAACATTGTTCCTTGGTTTTTAACGATAAGTTTTCTTCCCCATGTTTTTATGTCGTTTTATTCTTCACAGCTTTTATCAAAGTGGGGAGTTTTAAAAACAGTTGTAGGCAGTGAATTTTTCCGCGGAATTATTTTGTTCATTTTATGTGCTGTACTTTATTTTATTCCAGAAAAAAGCCAAGCTTTTTTGGTCGCTCTTTTTTTAGCATGCTTTTTGATTGGAATCGCTTCCAGCTTATTTAATCCAGCTGTCTTGTCGCTTCCTCCAAGGCTAGTTAAAGACGAACAGGTTCCGGCCCTCAATGCTTTATTGGATACAAGTTTTTCACTCTCAAATATTCTCGGTGCTGCTTGTTCTATTTTTCTTCTCAATCTTTTTGACATTAAAATGCTCGTTTTTATTAATGCTCTAAGTTTTATTGTCGCTGGAATCTTGCAATCGAAAGTGCACGAAATTAAACAGGGCCAAATAGAGGCCAGTGAAAATAAGGAAATTAGTCCTAGTTTCGTTTTAAAAAAATATCCACTAATCAAAAAGATGTTGATGAGTTTTCTTTTTATCAATGTCGTTTTTACACCCATACTTGTCATGATTCCTTGGTACGTTGAAAATATTTATAAAGGAAATGGAAGTGACCTGGCCATGATTGAAGGAGCCATGGGATTGGGGGCATTTTTGGTTGGAATTATACTTTCAATGAATGCACTACAAGTAAGTGATCAAAAAAGAGTCAAGGCGATTTCCCTTATTTGTTTTTTATTCGGTCTCTTTTTTCTCATTTTTTCTTTTTCACAAACGACATTAGTTGCAGCTTTGGTTCTCTTTGTTATAGGTATGTTAAGTACATTTTTAAATGTGCAAGTTCTCACTTTTTTTCAAATGTCACTTTCTCTTGAAGAAGTTCCGGCCATTATGGTAGTCGTTAATATTATCTCAACGGCTTCAATGCCGCTTTCATTTGCTTTGTCTGGAATACTTTTTCCAGTGGTCAATATTCCACACTTTGCCATGGGATGTGGTGTGCTTACTATGATTATTGCTTTAGTCATGCCGTATTTTTTAAAGAATGAAACTACTAGGGAGTCTCTATGAAATTTGGAAATAATGATCTTATTAAGTCGGCTGAAATTAATGAGGTCGATGAAATTATCAATTTGTATAGAGTTGTTTATGGAAGAAAATATCCCATTTCTTATGGAACAGATCCAGAATTATTAAAGGCGGCCATATTAGATAATCAAACCCATTTAGTCTTAGTTGCAAAAAGTCTTGAACAAAATGTCATCACAGGTGCCCTCATTGTTGAGATTGATAAAGAAAATAAAATCGGAAAATTAGTTGGATTAGTTGTCCATCCAACATTTCAAAAAAATAAAATCGGAAATCATTTAGTTGTTTTTGCAAGTGAACATTTTTTAGAAAAAGGAAACGAAATTAATTCTCTTTATGCAACAACTAGAACTCTTACTATTGGACCACAGAGAGTTTTTGTTAAGAATAACTATATCCCTCTTGGGATTTTTCCTAATGCTCACAGGTTGAGTCAGTATGAGACAGTGACTTTGTTTGCAAAATTTAGAAAAGGTCTCTTGGAAAAAAGAATTCCAACCCATGATATATCGGCATCTCTATTGCCGATGTATAATATTTTGAAAAATATTGTTCCCAAATTTTCTATTCCTAAGGTGACGGCAGTAGATCTTTCAACGCTTGAGATACCAGCTGTTCATGAACCTTGGGATTTTGAAATTATTAGAGCTCCTAATTATGTTTATCGAAAATTTTTAGAATCATTTCCTGATCCGAGAGATAGGTTTTTTCCTTTTCACACACCTAATATGCTCATTGCTGATAAAAAAGGAAGAATGGAGATATTCGCTTATTTCAGTAAGCGAGATGGTTATTGCACACTCATTAAGGCCACAAAACCAATTTCAGAACTCAGTGGAAGTCTTACGAGTCTCTATATGCAACTAGATGATATTGGTGTGTCTTATATAGAAGTTTTAGTAAATGTAAGATTGACAGAATTTATTGAACCCTTACTTGCTGGTCAGTTTGTTCCATCAGCACTTTATCCAGCTATGCGAGAAAGGGATGGGGCCTATGAAGATTATATTGTTTTAAGTCGAACAATGGAGCCACTTAATTTTCGAGGTATGGCAGTCATCGAACAGTTCAAGCCTTTCATTGATCAATATGTAGATACGTGGAAGAAAGTTAATTTAGACACTATCGAGGTTATATATGGAGACAACTAAAATTAAAATAGCTGACGCGAAAAAACTTTCTCAGGTTAAAAAGTTTTGTGAAAAATCTGATCCCTATAAAGATTTTAAAGAAAGTGAAAATGAGTTCATCGCGGCAATGAAAGAAATTTCATCATGGCATATTGAAAAAAGTGATTTTTATAAGAGACTTTCTGAAAAACAAGACTTTAAAATTGATCAAATAAAAACATTAGAAGATTGTTTAAAGATTCCTCATCTATGGGCACATTTCTTTAAGGGCAATGAAATTCTGTCTATCCCAAGCGAAGATGTTTTTTTACACCTCACCTCGTCGGGGACAACTGGGCAAAAGTCACAAATTTTTTTTGATGAGTGGACCATTAAAATTGCTCAGCAAATGGTAGATCTCATTTTCGAAAAATATAATTGGATTACTCCAGAAGTAAAATGTAATTATATACTTTTTAGCTACGAGACAGAGGCCAGTTCGAAATTGGGAACAGCTTACACAGATAACTTTTTATGTAAGTATGCTCCAGTCAATGAAGTCTTTACGACATTGAAATTAACAGGTGACGGAGGCCACGAATTTGATTGTTATGGAACGATCGAAGCTTTCAAACGTTTTGCAGATCAAGGTCTGCCGGTTAGACTGTTTGGATTTCCTGCTTTCTTTTATTTTGCTTTGGAAAGAATGAAGAAATTGGGAATGCCTCCACTAAAGTTTCATAAAGAGTCCATGGTTTTTCTCGGAGGTGGTTGGAAAGGAAATGCTGATAAGCAAATCGAAAAAAATGATCTTTATCAATTAGCAGAAGAAATGCTTGGCATACCCAATGAGAGACTTCGTGATGGTTTTGGTTCGGTTGAGCATTGTGTACCTTACGTGGAATGTAGTAAACATGAATTTCATGTTCCAGTGTATTCAAGAGTTTTTATTCGAGATGTGGAAACACTAAAGCCTCTTGGTTTTGATAAGAAAGGCTTTTTACATTTTGTCTCACCCTATATTACAAGTATGCCGGCCCATTCTGTTATTATGGGAGACATGGCCTCACTTCATGAAAACTGTGCATGTGGATTAAAAACACCTTATTTTAGAATTCATGGAAGGGCAGGGCTTTCAAAAAATAAAAGTTGTGCCTTGGCAGCTTCAGAATTATTGAAAGGAAAATCATTATGATTGAGAATAATCTTTGGCAAGGAAAGCTTGTTAGTAATTTAGAATTTAATAATCTTCTTAACGAATATTTAGATAAAGCCGACTTTTGGGCAAAACCACCTTTAGCTCATTATCTCTTATTTGATGTACTGACAAAAATGCAAAATCTTCTTAAAGAAAAAGGAGATTTTTATAAGGTTCTTTCTGGTGATTTAGAAAGTCGTCAAGACATCACAGCCTCTGAAGCCGAGTTATCGATGACTGGTTTGATTGATTTTTTAAGTATCGATCAATTGCGAGTGAAATTAAAAAGAGAATTAGGAAGCGAGTATCCTTTTGAGCTAAAAAGACAGGATGCGCGAGAAAATCATTTTGAAGCTTGGTATCCATTGGGAACCTTAGTTCACATTACTCCAAATAATAGTCCACTTCTTGGAGTTTTGGGTGTGGTTGAAGGGCTTTTAAGTGGAAATGTAAACGTGTTGAAATTGGCCAGAAAAGATAGCAGCTTCGCAAGTCTGTTCTATGAAAAACTTTGCAGCCTCGATTTAACGGGAACACTTAAAGACTATGTCTATATTGCTAAAATTAGTTCTAAAGAAAAAGATTCTTTGAAAAAAATTCTTTCTCTGGCGGATGTCGTTTCCGCTTGGGGAGGAGAAGAAAGTGTGCAAAGTATTCGTGAACTCACTCCACGTGGCGTAAGAGTCGTTGAATGGGGGCATAAAATTTCTTTTAGCTATATTACTCAAAATAAAAAAAAGAGTGAAGAAGCAATTCGTGAACTGGCCCTCGAAATATGTCTCAATGAACAAATGGCCTGCTCAAGCCCCCAGTGTGTTTTTATTGAAGATGCAACATTTCTTGAGTTAAAAGAATTTTCTGTGTTACTTGAGAAAGCTCTCAATACTACTTCTAGTCTTACTCTGCGTGTAATGCCCGGTATTCAAGAATTAGCGGAACTCATGGTAACCAAAGAGCAAGTTCGTTTAGGGTCTGTTTTTGGTAAATCAGAATTAATAGAATCAAAAGGACATGACTGGAGAATTTATCTTGACACATCACCAGTTTTAAATGCTTCGCCTTTATTTCGAACAATCTGGCTTAAGCCTATGCCGAGAGCTAAGCTTGTTAGTCATTTAAGACCATTAAAAAATTATTTGCAGACCGCAGGAATTGCAGCTGATTCTTTTGAAATAGAAAGTCTTTGTCGAGATTTATTCTTGGCCGGAGTTCAGCGCGTGAGAGCTGTTGGAGAAATGACTGATAGTTATATTGGTGAGCCCCACGATGGTGTGTATGCCCTTGAGAGATACTGCCAGCGAATTAATTTTCATGATACTAATAAAATGCATCCAATGATGAGTAAAAAAAGTTCATTTGAAGATCATGCAAGTTTTGAAATTGAACGCAAGACTCCTATTATGGAAAAGCAAGACTTTCAAAATCAAAAAGTAAAACGTGAATACGCAGATCTTTTCTTTTATAGTGGTGGGAGCTCCGGTGAACCTAAGCTTTCAGTTTTTACTTATGAAGATTATCATCGACAAATGGAACTAGCCGCGGAAGGACTCTATGCTGCAGGACTCGACCCGAAGATAGACCGCTGTATGAATTTATTTTATGCAGGATCACTTTATGGTGGTTTCACGAGCTTTTTTACGATCCTAGAAAAACTGCATGCGGTCCATTTCCCCATGGGGGCTAGTACTGATTTTAAATTAGTTGGTAAAACAATTATCGACAATCAAGTGGATACACTTTTAGGAATGCCGTCTTATCTCTTACAACTTTTTAATGAAAACACAGAACTATTTAAATCTAGGCCAACAATAAAGAAAATTTTTTACGGTGGCGAGCACTTTAGTGAGGCCCAAAGAAACCGCCTTAAAAAAACTTTTGGCGTCGAACTCATCAGGTCAGCAAGCTACGGTTCTGTCGATGCAGGCCCATTAGGTTATCAATGTGAATTTTCAGTTGGTGGAATTCACCACCTCCATGAGAAATTGCACGATGTAGAAGTTGTCGATTTGGATTTAGATAAAGCGGTTAAAAAAGGTGAAGTCGGTCGTTTTTTATTCACATCGAAAGTTCGTCATGGGCAAAAAATTGAAAGATACGCCATTGGAGATGTGGGAAGACTACTAGAAGGTGCTTGCCCTTGCGGAAGAGCTGGAAAACGTTTTGAACTTCTCGGACGACATGGTGACGTTTTTAGAATTGGAACCACTTTTTTAAGCTATCAGAAATTCCAAAAAATACTTTTAGATCTTTATGAGTTTTCTGGTTCAATGCAAATACATCTTTATAGTGGCGAGGGAGCATGTAAAGAAAAAGTTTTCATTCAACTTGAAGATATATTTGATAGTGCGATCACTAAAAAACAAGTAATAGAGTCTGTTGTTCACAGCTATCAAGATTTAAAAACAGTGGTTATTGAAGACCTCGTACTAGATTTTGATATTGAAATTTGTAAACGAGAAAAACTGACATTTAGTCCTACAACCGGAAAGCTAAAAAGCGTTATTGATCATAGATAAGGATTTTTATGAAAAGTAAAATGACCTGGACCATTGATGAAATTATAACAAATGCCCGCGCTCATTCACCATATTACAAAAGTCTATATCAATCTTGTAAAGATTTGTCTCTTTCGTCATTGCCGATTGTAGATCAAAGTGAATTTTGGAAAAGCGATCTTCTCACGAGTAAGGCCAATGATGGGTTTGTTTTCAAAAGTGGAGGAAGTACGGGAGCTCCAAAATACTCCTATTTTACGAATCAAGAATGGGAAGCATTTACATATTACTTCGGTCAGGGAATGAGTAAAGGTATATTGGAAGCTGGTGATAAAGTTGGCAATCTTTTTTATGTGGGTGATCTTTATGCTTCGTTTTTATTTATTAAGGATTCACTTCAATCAATTGATGCTCAACTTATGCCTCTTGCTCAATTTCCAATTGCCGGTCAAACGGATCATTATCAAATACTGAAAACCTTAGATGAGTTTAATATTAATGTCATTGTAGGAGTTCCTTCAGCAATTTTAGCGATGCTTGAAAAATATCACGCACATAAGGATGATTTTAAAAATCTTAAAATCACGAAAATTTTATTTGGCGGAGAAGCTCTTTATGACGATCAATTTAAAACCTTCAGTGATCTCATTCCTGGTGTGA
>JAYSPR010000077.1:0-7102 GCA_043721975.1 Bacteriovoracaceae bacterium | reverse complement strand
GCATTCTTCACTTGGTTATATGAGTCCGAAAGAGTATGCTGAACAAAACCGTTATGCTGCTTAAAAGGGACTCCGTTAAAGTAGGTAAAGATCATACAGATTAGGTGTTGGATTTAGAGTTGCTTTAATTAGCATGAATCTAGAGTATCAATTTGTAAAATATGACGAAACTGAAATCAATGAAGTTGGTATTTTTACGCCGGGATATACAACAAATAATATCGTTCTTGAAAATAAATCACTTGTTTTCAGCGTTAGTATGCCAATCGGTATCTAAGAAAGGTGCCAGCAGCTAAGAAAGGTGCCAGCAGACTTAAGGTCTGTTGGCACCTATTGGAGAATCGCTTAAGATTGATTTGTTGAGGCTTTTTTTCAGGGAAATTTCTTCGGCAGAATCGATTTTTTCGTTGAGCCACATGAGACCGAATTCGTCTTTAAATCCATAGCGATCATGAAGTTGTATTTTAAATTTGGATTTTCCCAGGATACTTTGAAGTGTGCTATGGGGATATTCTTCACACCTGCTCACGATTCCTGCCCTGATGGGATTTTGATAAATATATTTATAGCAATTCATAAAATGCTTTTGAGATTCAATTAGGCACCATTTGTAACGTCCACCAAAAATGCGATTGATTTGGCCTGTTCTTGCTTTGATGTTGATGGCGAGGCGTTTGTTGAATTCGTACATGAATAGATCTAAGTTGCCTTTTGGGGTGAGGATTAAAAGGTGATAATGATTTCCCATGAGGACGAAAGAAATTATTTCGACGGGGTGAATTTCATTAGCTTCTTTCATACAGGATTGTGAGAGTCGCCACATTTCTGGAAGTGGGAGGGTGAACCATTCTTTGTTGTTTGACCTAGAGGTCACGTGATAAGGGAGGTTCGTTGAGCGGATGAGGGGTTTTCTTGGCATGGTGTGCTCGGCTTATTTTAATATGAGGATTATGGAAGCGATGGTAGTACTAATCAATATTACGAAGCCAAGTTTTAAAGTTATGCTCCATTCTAATTTGAATGCTTGAAGTTTTGCGATCTCAATTCGGAGTTCTCTTATTTCTGATTCAAGTTCAGAGCGTAGTGCCCTAATATCACTTTTAGTTTCTTTGAATTCATTTTTATAATTTAAGTGATATTCAGAAAGTTGTGATTTAGTTGCAAAGTTTTTATCCATAAGATCCACCCATAATTGAACAGATTTTTTAGCCTGCTCTGAAGTAAGGTCAACACTTTCTAGCTCTTCATTATATCGTAAAACATGAATCATTTCTCCTCCTCCTGTCCCTAGCTGTAAACTCAGCTATATAAGCAAGAAGGAGATTGTGAATGAATTAATAAAGTTATTAATTAGACTAAGGCGAGAACGGGAATCATTACTATTTTTGACAGAATTGTTTCATGTTTTGAAAAAAGGTATTAATAAACAATTGAAAACTCACAAGGTCTGCTGGCCGGATTCAATTTTCTAGCGCAACTCCGGTAAATTGCAAAAAGGACACCCCCTGTCCTATAAACAATTTACTACAAAAATCTAAAGGAGTTGTACTTTGAAGCAGTACTCAAGGGTGTCTTACGAGGTAAGATTCCAGATCTTCGCTTAGTTGCAAATAAATTTATCTATCCCTGAAATTGCTACGCGGTTAGGATTTAATCAATCTACGATTTATCGAGAACTTAATCGAACTCAAAATTTAAAATCCTATTCACCGAAAAAAGCTCAGTTACTTGCTTCTAATCAATCTCGATTAAAAGGCAGAAAAGCGATAATCGTTGATGGGAAGTTAAAATTAGTTCACGGGTTATTTCGCCAAGGATGGAGTCCGGAAATGATTGCCAAACGCTATCAACTAGAAAAAAAAGAAAGCTTCAGCCATCAAACTATTTATAACTTTATTTATAAAAACCCAGAGCTTAAGAAGTATTTAAGATTTGTAGGTTAAACAGGTATTGGCAGGAGAAAACAGCAGAATCTTAGAAAAGAAAAGCTAGTCTCAGTTCACTCGAGACCAGTATCTGCAAAAAATAGAAGTCGCTTTGGACATTGGGAAAGAGACGGAATGTACGGAGTGAACCGGCAGCAACTGCTCGTGTGCTTAGAGAGAAAATCTCGCTTTGTAAGACTTGCAAAAATGCTTAATACGAATGCTGCTATAATAAGTAAGCTGACAGAAAAAATATTAAAAAAAGAAAAAGTTGTTACAATGACCAACGATAACGGAACTGAATTTAGAAGACCTGAAACTTGTAAATATCCTATTTATTATTGTGATGCCATGAAACCTCAGCAAAGAGGATCAGTTGAAAATGTGATCGGATCTTTAAGAAGATTAATAAAAAGAACGACTGATTTGAACTTTATGAGTGACAAAAAGATTAAACAAATAGAAAAATATATTAACAAAGCACCTCGTAAAATGTTTGGTTATAGAACACCTTACGAGGTTTATTTTAACAAAAAAGTTGCGTTAATTAATTGAATTTAGCCTGGCACCTTCTGGATTAGTCAAAGAGCTCTTCGAGAAACGATTTTTTTCGTTTGTATTTATGGTATTCGGGGTAGTTTGATTCGCGAAGAATGACTTCTTGGATTTTTTCTCGTGGCGTGGATGTGGGGGCTGGTTTTGTGTCTATGGATTTTTCGATGATTTTGTCTAGTTCGCCTCGGTCGAGCCAGACTCCGCGGCACGTGGGGCAGTAGTCGATTTCGATTCCGTTTCGTTCGCTCATTGAAAGTGTTTGATCTGGGCATGCTGGGCATTTCATGGGGGCTCCTTTTGTTATAGTTTATTATAAGTGGAGGATGGGGAAGGGGGAAATTGATAAAGTTGAGGGTGTTGTTTGATTTAAGTGAAGTGAAGTGAGTTAGATAATTTGGATAATTATTTTTGTAGATTGATTAATAAAAAATAGTTGATAAATTTAAATCTTACGAGTAACTTGCTAAGGATTTGTAGGCTTTGAGCCTTCTGGCACTATTACGTTAGAATGGTGTAGATTTTCCTGAATGTTTGAGCCAAGTTAAATGCGCGAATTTTTCTTTAGGGTGCCCTGTTGCAATAGTAAGGTTTTTGTAACCTCTTTCATAAAGTTGTTCTGCAAACTTTTCACCCGCAAGCTCACCATTACCTAATTCACTATCTAAGTATATTTTAGTAACGTCTTTACTCATCTTATTTTCGTACTCAGTAAACTCTATTGTCGACCTAAGGGCCAGAAGTTTGAAATTTTTCTTATTTGCTTTAGCCTCCCAAGTCAGACGAACCAATTCATCATTATCAATTAGCACATAGTCGTAATGTTCTTGATTACTTTGTTGTCGAAAAGATATCGGTAAAGACATTTTTATCAAAGATCCTTTTTCTGCAACAGAGCTTAATTCAAATTTTCCGCCAAATTTTTCAATCATTTCTTTTGCATGATTTATACCTAGTCCAGTGCCAGACCTAATACTTTTCTCTTTGTCGTGTGAAAATCCTTTCTCCCCTACTCGCGATAGAATATTTGCTGGAATACCTTTGCCATTATCATTAACAACTATATCTATATAATTCATTCCATTTAGAGCAAGTGATATTGAAACTAATCCCATTCTTTCTTCAGGAATGGCTTCGACTGAATTATTAATTAAGTTGGAAATTATTCTTTTGAATTCAACTTGATTAAGCTCAGCTTGAATTTCACCAGATTGTTGATGTTTAAGTGGTATGAACTCAATTTGAATGTTTTTTACTTTTTTAAATTCTATTTGCTTTTCAGATACAATTGATTCGATAATTTGTTCTAATAACTCGTTCTTAGTGACAATTACTTTAGCATTAAAATCATTTCCCAATAAATAATTTGCAATCTCGTCAATTCTCCCAAGTGCGTTGATTATTATATTTTTACTCTGAAAATTTTCAATATGGATATCTTCAATCGCCATATTTAAAGCTGCTAGAGGAGAACGAATATCATGAGAGACTTGAAAAGCTATGTCTTTAACCTTATTTGCAAAATCTAGCTCTAATTGTACCTGCAAAAGATCTTTTTGAGCCCTAAATACGATGGCAAAAATAACTGATAGGGCCAATATAATTCCTAGAATTCTAAATCCCCAAAGTGCTAAGTAAAAAAAGTATGAATTAATCGAAATAAAACTTAATCTATAAATGTCTCCATTCAAGGTTTTTAATTCAACATCAAATAGGCTTCCATCTAGTAATAACGAATTAGAATCACAGCTTTTTTCCATATATTTGAGATCTGTTACAGCTATAAACTCAGGCTTTATTTTTTCTAAAACCGCGCACTTAATGGCTCCTGAATTGGTGTAATCAATAATACTTCTCGCAAGATAGTGGAAATCTGAAAAATTCAATTCTTGCCTTAACTGATTTTGAACTGCTGTGACCGTTTTTTCACCTGAAATTCTTTGAACAAAAGCAAAAAGGCCCTGGCAGCAAAAAAGCCAAAATACTACTGAAAAAATTACCCAAAACCTGTTTTTTTTTAACATTTTATCAATTTCCTATATTATAAGAATAGCCTACATATTACGGGGATAAAACTTATGTCATCTAAAAAAATTTTAGTTTGTATTTTTTGCTCACTCTTGGCAGGCTCATCTTTTTCTGAAGAGATCGCAAGAAAGACCATAAAAATAGTCTTTCCATCAAGTTCAAATGAAGATGAAATCAAAAATAAGTTCAATCTACTAGGAATCTCGACTGATGAACATTCAATCATTACTACGCACCAAGAAAATAATTATATTAATCTTACTTGCTTTGATTGCATTGTCCGTATTGTTGATCAAGTGGAAAATGTTCGTGGATCATTCAATGAAAGAACACTTAAATAATTTAGAATTTAAAATAGCTGTCTCAAAACCTGAGCATTCTCAATTTTCATTAAAAATATCTGATGCAGATTTTTCTTATAATCAATTGCTATTAAATAATATAGTCGGAACTTTAGTTAAATATGGTCCGTCTGGAAAAATTGAACCATATTTAGCCAAAAGTTGGACTACTTCTCAAGATAATAAGATATGGGAATTTACCTTCAGAGACAATTTATTTGCTGAAAATGGCACGAAAATAACTGCCTCTAGCTTCCATAAAGCTCTGGTTAAGAATTTAAAATTTTATTCAAAAAATGGCTCTGTTATTGTTTTTGATCATATTCTAGGTTGGGATGAATTTCTAAAAGGAGATGGAACTCCACTTAAGGGTCTAAGCGTTACGGAAAAAACAATTAAGTTTGAATTTGATTCGAGTCCTGATGCATTTTTAGAATTATTAAGAATGCCTTATTTTGGCTTTTGGCTAGAAGAGAATAATAAATTAATTTCTACTGGTTCATATTCTTTAAAAAACATTAATACGAACAGAGTAAACCTATCACTCAGAGAGGATTGGTTTACCGTGTCAAATGAGTCTGTAAAAAACGTAACAATCAGTTTTTCTAAAATTGACGATGGAAATATAGCGAAAGAAAAAAATGCAATAATCAGATTTCCCTTTTATGCAGACACGAGTACTCATGGTGATTTCGGTTACTGGATAGTAAGCCCACCGACTAGATTGGAGTGCTTTACACTGAGTCCAAAGAAAATTAATTTCTTCCATGAAAAGCACAATCGTATTTTGTTCAATAACAAAATACGAAATCAATCGTCAGGAAATATGAAGTCTGACTTTTTTTATCAGTCAGCCAAGTCACATGTTAAGATTGATTCAAAACCAGAAAAATATGTAAAAGTCAGCAATGTTAAACCAATAGAATTTGCACTTGAAAGAATGAATTATTCACAAGAGGAATTAGAAAACATCAATTACTCTATTAAAAAAGCTCTAGAGGGCAGTGGAGTAAAATTTAATATTTTAGAACGTGATACACTTGATAAGGATTGGTTTAAGAAAACTGATTCAAACGAATATTTTGATGCAAGAGTAACATCCGTTGATATAGGTGCATACCCTATATATACCGCAATTAAAATGATGTTTTGTACAAAGCTTGGAGTTAACTTTCCAGATCCCTCAGGTAAAATTTGTGAACTAATTGCAAACAATGTAAAAAAATCAATTCAAATGGATCAAGACTTCATTACAAAATTTAATCAAATTATTTACGATGACGCAGTAATAATACCAATCCAATTTCATTCGGACAAATGGTATGTAACAAATAATATTGATCCAAAATCAATGCCACCTACAACTTTATATCCTCAATTTGAATTAATTCGCTTTAGGTAATTCATGAACCTTCTAAATCAACTGAAAAAATTAAATCCTGAGATTGTAGAGTTTATTCAGCAAGAAATAGTTAATAATGAGGGTTCTGTAATTGGCACTAGGTGCTATGGAATAAATAAAAAGAATGAATCCTTTGCGGGAGGAACTTCTTCAAGTAAAGAAACTGCGCTTCGAATTGCGATAGCTGAGGCATTTGAAAGATCACTTTTTGATCATTTAAGTAAAAGTCAAAAAAGTAAAATTGAGCTTAATCTTATAAATTTTCCATCTACCAGTGGTTTTGCCTCTGGCTTCGAAGAAAAATCTACAAGATTCAGAGCAATTTGTGAAGGAGTAGAAAGATGGGCATGGTCGAAATGGATTGACCAGCATTTCAAAATTCAAGATGATATTAGTCTGAAAAAATTTACAACATTAACAACTCATCTTATGCAAGATTTCAATGAAAAAATGTGGTTTCAAAGAGAATTCACTTTAGAAATTTCACCATTGGAGTCTTTACACTTGAAGTTAGTAATATTCTTAGGACTAACCGATAAAGGAATATTCCCAGGGTCTAGAGTATCTAGTATCAATGATGAATTATATGAACACCCAGTTATTGAAGCACATCGAAATTTAATAAACTTCAATTTAAACAATGAGAGTTCTTTCGGCGAGGGGGATATAATTGAGCAGCGCTCAATGTTTTTTGGTAATAATAAAAATTTAGCACTTGAGCAAGTTGAAAAAGCTACTTACTTAACTTGGCCTGATCCTAAAATTGATCTATTGAAAAAATTTGAGACTAACATTCCAGAAGTTTTTCTTTACCGATGTCTTTTAAAAGATTTTATTGGTTGGCATGTTGGTAA
>JAYSPR010000076.1:0-22314 GCA_043721975.1 Bacteriovoracaceae bacterium | reverse complement strand
TTTTTTAAAATGTTTAGGATAGTACAAAAAAGTATTGGTTTTTTTAAGCCACAGGCCGTGGTGAACAGTTTTTTGTCCATGGCCACTTAAGTATAAAATGGGTTTAGATTCTTCAGGAAATTTTTCAATAGGTTTACTAATTAAGCTGTGAAACTTCAAAGATCGCTTTAAGTTTTGTTCAACGAATTTGAACCGAGCTTCGTCTATCGATGGAGACTCTTGAGGCAGTTTGCAATTGTCACTAAACAAGCCCATCTTATGTTTAACCCAGCTTTGTGGGTTGTAGAGATCTAAAGATTCAAGTTGACCATTTTCATTAAAAATTTGATCGAGGCCCGGGGGAGGTAAAAGGTAATAACTTGATTCAAAAGTACTAAAGGCCAAAGCCGATTGCATTTTATGATTTAGACCAAATTTGATTCCATACTGCATATTGCGAAACATCGCCATGAGCCCTCTAAATGGACAAGCAGAGAGAACTATTTTATCAAAAACCTTTAAGCCTTTCCACGTTTCTTCTTCAGGGAAATTTTCATTGTAATCAAGAGCTCCGTAGCGCAAATAATAACTCGTCACGAGGGATCCAAAACTATGTGAAAGTAAAATAAGCTTGCTTTCAGGATAAAGTTTTTTAGCATCTAAGACCAATTCATCTAAAGCTTTGAGTGCAAGAATGGGCTCTCTTCTCCAGTCCCATGCGAGAGGCAAGACAGCTTCTACTCCCAACGTTTTTAAAAAAGAAATCGTCTTATCGTAAGCATCCTCACGAATAAGACCGCCTAAAATTTTTTTATCATTTATTAAAGAATGGGGCTTGAGTCTGATAGCGCCTGGAATGGGAAGACCATCAATTTCTAGCGCCAGACTTTTTCTACCAAACAAGACCTCATTAGTATCTCCCCAAATAAGTCTGCCAGACTTCTCATCTTGGAGTGTTGATCCATAATAACCGGGAATAAAAATGGCCACTGTCTTGTTTAACATGTTGTAGATAATAAACCGTGAGAAGAAGAAAATCTATTTAAGAGCAAATTTTTTATTAAATTCTTTCGATTTAGGATACAATGACAGAGATGAAAAAAGGCTTTTCGCTGGTCGAAATTATGTTAGTACTTGCTGCTTTGGGCGGCGTTGCCTTACTTGTGACTAAGTTAGGAAAAAGTACTATGGAGATTCAGAACGGGTCTCTTATTATGAACGACTATAATGATCTTGTCAGAGAAGCCCATTTTCTTTTGGCAGATTCAAAATCCTGCCAGGCCAGTTTAGCGGGACTCACTTTTGTGCCCAATTCAAAAGATGGATTGATTAAAGATATCGAACTTTGGAAATCAGATTCTAAAGGTTTTAACAAAGTAAAAAAAATCATTGCGAAAACTGAAAAGTATAAAAGTTTAAATATTGAAGAAATGACTTTGTCCTTGGATGAAGTTTCATTAACTGGGACTAAAAGCCTTGAACCACAAAATACAACTGGAACTTTTAAAATTAAAGTGAATACTCAGTCAGGTCGAACACCTTTATCCGAAATTGAGCATCACTTATCTATAAATTTCAGTGTTGATCCAGTAACTAATTTGGCAAAAATTATCAACTGCGATTCAGCTTTAGTTTCTGATCGCTCTGTTGCAAAAGTATGGTGTGGAACACTTGTCAACCCATGTGGAACTGAAACATTATCAGTTGTAGGAGTTGGACGATTTTTAAACGGTCAATTCACAGGAGTTTTTCAATCGACAACGCCTGTCGATTTCAAGGTTTGTGGTGCGGCTAAAAATCATCCAGCTAACTTAAATTCATGTGAAAATTAATCATGAATAGTCTAAAGTTTTTTATTTATAATTTTAAAGAATCTTTTTATGAAATTAAAAATAATAGCAAAATCTATTTCAGTTTTATTGCCTTATTGGCACTGGTCTCACTGTCAAGACGCTTAATAGAGACTTATCTTCCTAGCGATATTTATGCGATAAAAATTGTTTCAGAAATTTTATTTTCATTCATACCAATTTTCATTGTAAGCAAAATTCTCTACATCATCAAAATTCGTCAAAATGGGTTTGGTGAATATAAAATAGTTGTCTTGCGATATTTTATTTATAATTTTTGTTATTTCTCTATTACCTTGCTTTGCCTGATGTTTTACTTGGGAATATTTTACTTCGTTACATTAAACCATAGTTTACCTTTCACCATTTTTTCTACGCTTGTTTGTCTTCTTCCACTTATTTATGTAATGATTTATTTTTCTCTATCTCCCATTGTCGCCATTTTTGAGGACATTTCTTTTCAAGAAGTTTTTAGACAAAGTCAAAATATTACCAAAAAAAGAACAAGTTTGGTTTTGATAAATCACCTTGTTGCTCTCGCACTTCCCATAAGTTTTTTGAGCTTAAGTTTATTAAAAAACCAAGAGATCACAATTTTAATTTCAGCTTTCTTGGCCATTCCTGAAGCTCTCCTGACAATTTTAATTGTCTTAACAACCGTTAGAGTTTATTTATATTTAAGCGAAATAGACTAGGGGGAGAAGTTGAAAGCAATTTTTCTAGACAGAGATGGTGTGCTTAATAAATTGATCACGAGAAATGGCAAGGCCCAAGCTCCCTATGCCCTTTCGGAATTTGAACTTTATCCTGGAGTTCAAGAGGCTTTAGATATTATTAAAAAAAAGGGATTTTTAGCAATAGTTGTCACTAACCAACCTGATGTAGCCCGTGGATGGGTTTCAAAAGAGAGCGTTGAATTAATTAATAAAGAAGTGATTAAGAGACTTCCGGTCGATGATATTAGAATTTGTTTTCATGTTAATGCAGATAAGTGTCTTTGTCGTAAACCAGCTCCTGGTATGCTTTTAGATGCGGCCAAGATTTGGGCCATTGATTTAAAAGAATCTTATATGGTTGGTGATCGCTATAGTGATATCGCTGCGGGCTCTACAGCTGGTTGTCAGACTATTTTGGTAGGAGCGGGCGACTCTCAAGGTGAATTTCCATCGCCAAACTTTAGGGCACTTTCACTTATAGAGGCAGTCGCTTTTATTTAAACAATACTAAAGTGTCTGCAATCCAATTTTTATACACAAGTGTATTGGTATAAACACCGACTTCGTTACAAAGTTCGCTGCCGCGGCTTGTGACTCCAAATAAAAGAAGTTGGCCATTTTTGTTAATAAATGCTGGTCCTCCAGAGTCACCATTACATGTTCCAGATTTTTTTTCATTTAATTTAATTTCTGTTTCATGAACAAACGAGATGGGTGCTTCGGCAATTCGTAACAGTCCATCGCCAGTGCGACTTATTTCAAAGCAATTAGTGTATTTGCCATTGTTTTCACCACTGCAAACGACATCACCTGCTTCTACATCATCTTTATGAACTCTTTTTGGATCAATTTCTTCCATTTCGACTCGATTAACACCGAAGCCTGCGATCGTGACCAGGGCACCGATTTTAAGCTCGCTATTATCATTTAAAAATGTTGCCGCTTTGTATCCTTTTGGGAGAATTCCTTTAAATTTAATCATGGCGATATCGCCCGTATCAACTTCAATCGTTTCATTTTTTGGATCCCATTTTGGGTTCACTTTATAGTCTATTACTTGCAGCATATATTCTTGGATTATATCTAATTCTCTTGAGCTTAAAATATCATCCACATTAGTCGCAAAAATGACTTTTAAGTTAGAAGCTTTACCATAAACACAGTGTGCAGCAGTTAAAACGGTAGTGGGAGAAATGATTGTTCCAGTACAAATGCTTTTAGTTTTTGAGTTATAAAGTCCAACAATGGATTTCGAGCGCTCGTCACCTGCTTTAATTTCTGAGCCATTGATAATTTTTGCTTGTTTAATTTTTAAGTCATCTTTAGCTTCATCTTTAGCTCCATTTGTTGGCCCATTTACACCACATCCTGAGGCAAGAGCTAAAGATAAAAGAAGTGAGAGTCTTAGTAAAAATGGCATGAGAATTCCTGTATTAGTTTAGAGTGTGCTTAT
Source organism: Bacteriovoracaceae bacterium (assembly GCA_043721975.1). Classification (GTDB taxonomy): domain Bacteria; phylum Bdellovibrionota; class Bacteriovoracia; order Bacteriovoracales; family Bacteriovoracaceae; genus Bacteriovorax. The sequence continues at coordinate 18,316 of JAYSPR010000076.1, read as the reverse complement.
ATGAAGAGCATAAAGCTTAGGCAAGAAATTAAAGAATTAAAAATGGTCTTTTGACCAGAAGCACAAGTTCAGTCATAATTTTAGTATGCTTTTTGTTTTATTTTTATTTTGGCTTGAGGGTTAGACTTAATGATTTTAGTGCTTTTTCTGGGGCTATTTTTTCATGCCTCACCATTACGTGCCCAAGAAATGAACCAGGAATTAGCGTCGAAGGCTTCTCTTGATGATGAAGAAGAGTCGGTGATCGATACGACTCATAAGCGTTTGTCTTCATCACTTTTTTATTTCTCCAACCAGATTGATTCGTTTTTTGGAGGAGAAAGAGCAGATGATTTACCCAATGGTTCACGTGTTCGACTTTTATTAAATTTTAATAAAGAAGAAAGTTCGTCTTATAAGACCAAAGGAGCACTTAAAATAAATATTGCTCTGGTTGAAACTCAAAAGAAATTGAAAATAAGTTTTAGAAATCAGTACGAAAAAACTCACGATGCAGTTCCTGAAAAAAAAGACGTGCCTAATGATCCAGTAAAACTAGTAAAGCCATTAGATCCAGCTCCTAGTGAAGAAGAAAGCTCTTTTAATGGATTAAGAGATTTTTTCAAATGGCGATTGAGATTAGATTCAGGAATTCAATTAGATTTTCCTCCCGATCCTTTTTTGAGATTAAGTGCTATTAAAAGTTGGAATTTTGGAACATATGAATTGAGGGCCACTCAGCAGATATTTTATTATCTTAAAAGTGGAGCTGGAGAAACATCCAAACTTGATCTCGATCATCCTATTACTGAGAATGTTTTATTTCGCTATGAAAATGATGCGACTTGGACAGATCTTGCCGATAGGTTTACTTTTTTTTCTGGGCCAATTATTTATCAAAAAATTGGCGACCAACGAGGGATTTCTTATAATCTTAAAGTTTTTGGAGAGTCTAAGCCAACTTGGTATGTAAAAGACTACCGCCTGGAAGTGACATATAGGCGTGCTGTTTTAAAGCGATGGTTTTTTTTAGAACTCAATCCTTATATCCATTTTCCAAAAGACAAGGAGTGGAGAAGTGCACTTGGTTTTAATCTTCGCCTCGAATTAGTTGTAGGCAGTTATTAGAAATTATTTCTTAGGAAGAATTAACGAAGCCCGGTAGCTGTAGAATTTTACGCCAGCAAATGTGATAATAAATCCAATGATGATAGTGGTAATAAAAAAAGGGTGACCATAGTCTTTGACTAAATGTTTTTCAGCGCTCGCGAATGTTTCAATGGATATTTTTGAATGACTAAGCTGATACCAAATCCAATAATTAAATAAACCCGTTACAATGGTTCCCAGTCCAAAAATTAATAAAAGTGCACCTAATATTTTCATTAAGTCAATTTTCACACTCTCAAGAATTTTTGTAAAGTAATTGAATTTATTGCCTTTAGAGACTTATCAAAGAGGAATAATTATCCCGTCATATCCCATCACAAGGACTTTATAGGTCTTAGTTCACGTTTACTTAAAAGCCGATTAATTTCATTTTAACAAAATTAAAAAAACCACTGGAGGTTTATTATGAAATTTGCTTTATCGATTCTTGCTCTTAGTTTTCTAACTTTAAATGTTCAAATTGCTCACGCTGATGAAGCAGGAAGATTTGCTCCACTAACAGAATTCGAACTCGCCGATGGTCGCGATGTTGTTGCGACTGAAGATGGAAAAGTGGCATACACTTTTGATTCTGATGAAGGTAGTGTCTCTAGTTGCTACGGTCCGTGTGCTAAAGCATGGCCACCTATCTTAATTAAAGATGCGAAAGCACTCAAAGCGCCAATGGGAACAACTCAAAGAAAAGATGGATCACTTCAATTAACTCTTGAAGGTCAACCTCTTTACTTCTTTGTTGGAGATAAAAATCCAGGCGATATTAATGGTGATGGACTTAATAAAGTTTGGCACATTATTGTTGATTAACTAAATATCACGACTTTCTTAAGTTTAAGAAGGTCGTGCTATTTATTTTCTTTTTAAGCTAAATGTATAAGTGCCACCTTTTTTAAAAGTGCAACTATCTTCTAAGACAATGTGATTCAATTTTATTTCATTAGATGAAACTCTCTCAATACTTAAATCTGTCGGAACGATTTCTAGGCAGGCGCCTGGATAATCAACTGCTTTTCCGAGATACTGTCCTTCGCTATTTTTTCTTACAAGACCTTTATAATGAGCCCCTCTAAAAGTGCTATCAATCGAAATTTTTCCTGTGCCAATTTCTTCTTCAACCATAAATTCTTCAGTTGATCCGGAAGCACTATAAAGTCCATCAAGACGTTTTTCTTTATCAGTATTGAACGCTTTATTTATATCGATTCCATAAGAATCACAACTTTTATACTGCTCTAGGGCCTTCTCGTAAGTTCCTGCTCCACCAGGAAAATGAAGTAAGGAAGTGATGTGTGCCGAAGAATCAGAAATGGCATCAGTGCCCATGCCAATATATTTAACTTTTTCGTTTGGAACACATTCATAAAGTGGAGATCTCATGACGGAGTAAATCTTCTCATCGACCTTACAGTAAATATAAGCATAGACTCCTGTTGCAGGAATATCATCGCCGGGAACACCTGTCATAGTCACAGGTAGCCCATCAGCACGGTCTTTCATGGTGTACATATCTTTAGTGAACACTTCACCTTTGTAATATTTTTCAAATTTATAGCTCGGCGGCCAACACGCTTCTTCTTCATATTTTGGGCATGAAACGAGATAATCACCATCGTACTGGAATGTGCTGACAACATTAAATCTTTCAGGCTTCACCACGCCATTATCACACATCATGGAAAGTGTTCTTGTTCCAAATACTTTTTTATAACTCGAGCGAGCATTCGAAAAATTTGACCAAGTCTCTGGTAATTGAGGTCTGCAACGATCTAAAAAAATATCTTTGTCATTTTTATAGGCTTCAGAAGAAATAATTAATTCTTTTTTAGAAGTTAAAATACTGTTTGGTGCGTATGAGCCTTTATTATCCGTAGTGTCGACATAATCATCGAGGCCAAACATAGGATTCATCCAAGCAGAGTGCATTCTAAACTGCACGTAATCACCGGCTCTCACTTTGGGACAATAGAGAGTTGCTGCTGGAGTTGAAGAAGTGGAAGGAGTCGAAGGTATTAGTGGTGTTATTGGAAGAGAGGGTGCAGATTTTAAATCATTCACAACTTGATTTTCATACTTTGTTGCTTTTTCAAAATTACTAGTAGCTTGGGCTTCTGCTTTTGCGAGTACTATGGACTCTTGGCAATTAGCAGAAATACTCATGGTTTTGTTGTCGCTTGCTCCGGAAGCTGTTTGGCAAGTTTGAGCAATTTGCTTGTCACTATTTTTTTCTAAGAGCAGCTTTAATTTATCGTTTGCTTCTTTTAGTTTGTAACGAATTCTATCGACAACTTCTTTGCTGCTTTTTCTTAGAGACTTAATGTAGTTAACTTGATCTTGTAACGATGAAGTTCCGCTGGATTGCTTGTTTGCTTTTTGAGTTTTAGTCAATTCTTTTATAATAGGAGAAGATTGATTTTGATATGAGCCGACAACTTCACCTGCACTATTGAGTATGGCATATTTATCTCCTGGATTTCCTCCAGATAATAAAACGAGGTCAGAGATATCAGATTCATCTTTTTTTATATCACTCCCGACTTGTTTATTTTGAGTAAGGTTCCAAATTTTATAAACGCCATTTTTTTCACTAGCAGGAAGGGAAAATTCAAGATATTTTTTCGAACTAGTTGGGGCCTTAATTTCTTTTAAGCTTACTTCACCGGCCTGAACACAAAATGAGAAAAACAGGACACTATAAAAATTTACCAGTAATTTCATTTAAATACCCTCTAGCTCTAATCAACTTATGCGTAATATGATTATCAAGTACTTTTGAGTGCTTTCCTATACAAGGTAGGATTTACCGCCTAAGCACTTGATAAGTTAACTATTAATGTTTTGTGTCCTGATGGAAAAAGTGGGCACTAACGGCTGCTTCGAGGCACTCAACCTTTTAGATTTATATGATAAAAATCATAAAAAAATCGAGCCAAAGCTCATTATAGTATAAGTAATTTCTTTTTTTGTGACGATAAATTGAAACATAAAATATTAAAATTTCCAGGGTCCTTCATGAAGTCTATTTCATTTAAATACAAACTTATTATCAGTATTCTCGCAATGAGTACTGTTCCATTAATAATTAATTCTATCTACAGCTTAACGAGTTCGAAGACTGAATTAGAAAATGCGGCTTTTGATAAACTGGTGGCCATTAGAGAAACAAAAAATGTCACGCTCACACGCTATCTTGATACAATCAGCTCCCAAATTGTTACTTTAGCTCATGATAAAATGATAATAGATGCGGCCAGAGATTTTATGCAGGCCTATAAAAAAGTTCCTACTGTTTCGGAAGAGGGACTGACAAAACTGAAAGGCTACTACAGTCACGATTTTGCGAATGAGTATAAAAGTAAAACGGGAAATGAAAGTCCTCTTACTAACGTTGTTAATGATCTCTCTCCTCAAAGCTTGTTACTACAACATGCTTTTATTTCAAATAACTCAAATCCACTCGGTTCAAAACATCTGTTAGATGAAACACCACTGGCACCAGACTATTCTAATTTTCATAAGACGTATCATCCTATCATCAGAGAATTTTTGGAAACATTTTCTCTCTATGATGTTTTTATTGTAGATATTGAGTCTGGCAATATCGTGTATACGGTTTTTAAAGAATTAGATTTTACGACAAATTTATTAACTGGCCCCTATAAAAATACCAACCTGGCAGAGGTGTTTAAACTGGCCCGTGATGTGAATGAAAAAAAATCTTTTAAAATTGTTGATTTTCAAAAATATGGACCAAGTTACGAAGCACCGGCTTCATTCATAGCGACTCCTATTTGGGATGGTGATAAAAAGATTGCAGTTTTGGCCTTTCAGATGCCCTTGGGAACAATCAATAGCATCATGAGCGAGCGGTTAGGACTTGGAGAAACTGGCGAGACTTATTTAGTTGGGGAAGATAAACGTCTTAGATCAGATACACATAATAATCCTGAGATGAATATTTTTAATTCTTTTAATAAAGATAAACTTATCAAATCAGACAATATTGCCAAAGCATTAAATGCAAAGCCTGGGTCTGGTATTTCTTTAAACTATGACCAGAACGAAGTCCTTTCATCTTACTCTCGAATAAGTTATCCCCATTTACCTTGGGTTATTTTTGCAGAAGAAAATGTGAAAGAAGCCTTTCGAGGAGCTGACATTGTTAGAAGAAATGTCATTATTTTTATTTTGGTCTCGCTTGTAATCGTTGTATTTGTTTCGTTTTATATTACGAACAGTCTCTCTGCACAAATTGAAGAAGTTGTAGAGGCATTTTCAGTCAGTGCTCATGACGTACAAAATTCCAGTCAAAAAATGGATTTAATTAGTAATAAATTATACAAATCTGTTCAAACCCAAATATCAAGCATTACTGAAAGTGCCGCTGCTATGGACGAAATCTCGGCCATGTTAAAAAATAACTCAAAGTCATCTGAAAGTGCAGCTCACTTATCTGTGGATTCAAAAGGATCAGCACTCAAAGGGAAAGAAACTGTCGTCAAAATGATTGAAGAAGTAAAAGAAATTTCTAAAAGTTATGATGATATTCAATCAAGCTTAGAAAAAAATAATGAAGACAATAATAAAATTATTCATGTGATTGCAGAAATTGCCAAGAAAACAACTGTCATAAATGAAATTGTTTTTCAAACCAAACTTCTTTCTTTCAATGCTTCCGTTGAGGCAGCAAGAGCGGGTGAGAGCGGAAAAGGATTTGCGGTAGTGGCAGAAGAAATAGCAAACCTTGCGGCCATGTCTGGTCAAGCTGCCAGTGATATAGATGCGATGCTAAGCAGTTCACAGCAACAAGTGAGGGATTTTGCTGAAACAACTAAAAAGAGAATTACAACAATTGTTGCTCAAGGAAGAATGAAGGTTCAATCAGGAACTGAAGTTGCCGATCAGTGTATGGAGCAATTGGATAATATTTTAGCGAGTGTAAATCATTTAGATAGCACTATTCAAGAAATCACCGCGGCCATTCACGAGCAAAGCACAGGTGTGGACGAAGTCAATAAGGCCATGAAGTATCTCGAAAATGCGACCCATGATACAACCGATATGTCGGAGAGATCAAAATCCTCTTCACTGGAATTAAAAAAGCAGTCCCATGCCCTTCGTGAGTCGATTCAAGCCTTGAGAAAAATTCTCGGTGCAAAAAAGAATTACTCTGTTGAGGCTTTGGCAGATAAAGATTCAGAGTCTTAACTTATCTACTTAAAAAAGTGTAATTGAAGGACTGTCATAAATTTAGACAGGTCGTGACCTTTTTACAATATTTCATCTAAGTTTCACTGGTGTTCAACATTTTAGCTATTCTTAGGACTAGAGACCGTTAGTCTATTGAGGAGGAGTTATAAAAACACTATTGACCATAATTATGTTATTAATTTTCTCACTTCCTGCTTTAGCTGTAGAGTCACAAGAAAATCTCAATAAACTTATAGATCAGTTGTGTTCTCTTGAAAAAAATAATGATGAAATGTCTTCAGAAGAAATTACAAAAAGCTACCTAGCAGCGAGACAAATCGCTCTTGATAACGAACAAGATCCTGAAACTCGCATAAGGGCCAATTTAGTCTATTCAGGTTTTTTGGGAATTTATGCTCAGAAAAATTTATCTAGAAAACATGGGAAGCAGGCTTTTATGGCGCTCAAGGAAAATTTTAATTTTAGTGCTGACAACAAAGTTGCTGCAATCGCTTATGCCAATGCCGTTATTTTCATCTCAAATAAAGGATGGGTCGTGAGAAAGCTTATTAGTTCAGGTTTAGGAATTAATTTACAGCAAGAATTAAGTACTGCGAAAACTCATTTAGCTAAAATTGTAAAAGATAATCAAGTCAGTACAAAACTCAATGAATTAGAAAAAATTTACCTCTAGAATAAAACTCATTTTATTGACATTTGTTCTTGTCTATTTGCATGAATAATTGCATTCTTCAAAAAATATTTTTTGGAGAGATCAATGACTGAAAAGACTGCTAGCTCAGGTCGATTAAAGCGAATCATGACCCCAACTGTTATCATTGCGGCTTTAGGCTACTTTGTTGATATGTTCGATATCACACTTTTTGGTGTTGTCATGCTTGGATCAATTCAGGCCTTAGGTATAAAAACGATTCCTGAAATTCTTGCTGTCGGCGTGAAGCTCTATAACTTTCAAATGGGAGGAATGCTTCTCGGTGGAATTTTTTGGGGAATATTAGGAGATAAAAAAGGGCGCCATGTCGTTTTATATTCATCAATCTTAATGTACTCGTTGGCCAATATTTTAAATGCCTTTGTCACAACTCAAGGACAATATGAATTACTTCGTTTCTTGGCAGGTGTAGGCCTTGCAGGAGAGTTAGGTGCAGCTGTGACGATGGTCGCTGAGTCTCTCAGCAAAGAAGATAGAGGTTATGCAACAACTTTAGTGGCCACTCTCGGAATGATTGGAAGTTTATGTGCGGCTTTAGTTGGTAAGTTTTTTCCATGGAATTACGCTTATCTTATAGGAGGAGGCTTAGGGCTCGTTTTGTTAGCTGCGAGATTAAAAAGTTTTGACTCTGAAATGTTTAAAGCTCTTCAGCATAAAAAAGTGGTGCGTGGAAATGTTAAGTTATTACTTAAGCCAAAAAAAGCTCTTCGTTATTTATGTTCTGTCGCAGTTGGGGTTCCAATTTATTTTATTACAGCGATTTTACTAACGCTTGCTCCTTTAGTGACTAGTGAACTCAATTTGACTGGGCCAGTAACTGCAGCAGATGCTCTCATCTATGGATCTATCGGACTAGCTGTAGGAGATTTGGGTAGCGGTCTACTATCTCAGTGGATAAAAAGTAGGAAAAAAGCGATAGCAATCTTTTTAGTTGTAGCTCTCGTAACGATGGTTATCTACACGCAATCAGTGGGTGCAACACCAGGCTTTATTCACTTTTTAAGCTTTGTCCTTGGTACATGTGCTGGTTATTGGGCAGTCTTGGTCACAGCTGCTGCGGAACAATTTGGTACAGACATTCGCTCAACGGTTGCGACCAGTGTTCCTAATTTTGTGCGTGGGTCAGGAATGATTATTGCTTCAACATTTTTATATTTAAAACCACACTTCACCATTTTAAATACTGTTTTAATTATTGGTGGAACTGTATTTGCTATTGCCTTTGTCGCACTTTTTCTTCTTAAGGAAACTTACGGAAAAGACCTCGACTTCCTAGAAGGAGATGTCGCTTAAACCAGTTGCCTTTTGAGGAGTATGGGAGGAGCGACCCTAGGATCCAGTGGCCAGTGATGCCTTGGATACTCGCGACTCAATTCTTTATACATTTGTGGATAACTATTAAGCCAAAAGCTACTTAAATCTTTAGTGACTTGCAAGGCCCTTTTATGTGGGCCTAATAATTTAAAAGTGAGTGGAATCTTGCCTTCAGAAATAACAGGGGTTTCTTTAAGTCCGTAAAAATCTTGAATAAAACTTTCAACAAAAACTTCATAAATATTTTCACCGTGAATTTCATAATGAAGAGCAGTGTCTCTTCGATCAGAAAATTTCATCTTGATTGGAAAAAGTAGGTCGAAGGCCACTGCTTTTTCTTTATTGATGTGACCTAGTACTTCAGTTTTTAATTCTCTCAAAAATTCATCTTTGAGTAGCAGTTGTTCATTAATGTTTTCATTTTCAGCCCATTCTAAAAAATACACATCAATTAACATTTGAGGATCGTAATCATGAAGCCTATGTCCATCTTTTCCATAAAAATATGAAAAAAACTTATATCTTATAAAATCCTCTGCTTTGAGAAATTCTGAACTTAGATTTTTTAGCAAGTCTTTAATAAGCTCATTTTTGTCATCAACACTTTTTTCAGTGAAGCTAATTTTTTCATTTAGTGTAAGAATACCAAGTTTCGTAAAGGTAATAATTTTCTTTTTTCCATTTGGAGTTAGCTCCTCTTGAATCACTTTAGTAAGAGCATGAGTCTTAGTTAGAAGAGAACCAATATCAATGGGGTAAAGATGAGTGATTTCTTCTTTAGCATTTGTCATAAGTATAACCACAAAGCTGCCATCGTTAAGTCTTCCCATCCTTTCTTCAACAGATGGATGCAACATAAAGTTTTCACCATTTTGCAAAATGACTTTTTTGTTTGAGCTAATGATACCTACGACATCGAGAAAACCATCAAGTAAAATTTCATCGACATCGAGAGAGTTATTGTTGAGATCATTTTTTTTCGTGAGTTTCGTTCTTAATTTTATTTCAAAATCTTTTTTTATTTCAAAGTCTAGGTAAGGATCAAGAATTGAAAGTAATTCCTTGAGCTCTCGTCCGGATAATGATTTGATCTTTTTTTCAATAAGACTCAAACGCAAATCTAGACCTAAGTCTAGACTTGATCCATCTGGAGTTAAGTTTTTAGATGAATCAATTAAACCCAAAAAAGATAATTGCTCAAAGCTCATTTCCTGATGATATGGAGGTGGTGCATCTAGGAAATATTCAGGTTCGATTTTATGATGTAATCTTAAAAGCGAGAGGGTTGATTCCATAAGTGGGGATCTTAGGAGTTCTGGAATTTTAAAGTTCGCTCGTGCATAAAAATCTTGCTCGGAATAAAGTCGAAAAACATATCCATTTCTAAGGCGATTAGATCTTCCGGCCCTTTGTTCGGCACTTGCACGAGCAATTTTTTTAGTGAGGAGTTTTCCAAAGCCTGTTTTCATATTACCGTGATACTCACGCTCAAGGCCTGAGTCGATAACAATATTAATGTAGGGGATGGTCAGTGAAGATTCAGCCACGTTTGTTGAAACGACAATTTTAATTTTACTTAGTGAGGGAGTGAGAGCAAATTCTTGATCTTCGGGGTTTAGTTCCCCATGGAGAGGAGCCAACTCGTAAAGATTCATTAATTCAGAGTCATTTTCAATGGAGGTCATGACATCATCAATTTCACGCTTCCCAGGAACAAAAATTAAAATACCAGTGACTGTATCTTTAATAAGTGAAAGATTTACCTTGAGGGTATTTTTAACTTTCAGAGGGAGAGTTTCTTTTAATATTAGTGGATTATTTGGAAGATGAAAAATCGTTTGAGGAAAAGGTGGAATGATCACTTCAAATTCACGGATGTCAGGAATTTTTTCTTTTAGAAATTGAGAATCTAATGTTGCCGACATAAAAACGACATGAAAATCCATTTTAAGCTGGACCCTTTTTTCCATGATTTTTTTTAGATAATAATAAGCTAAGTCTGTTTCTTTGTGACGTTCATGAAATTCATCGAGAATGATAATTTCATAGTCACCAAGAAGTGGATCATTTTCAATAAGTCTTATGAGAGTACCTTCTGTGATAAAGAGGAGTCTTGTTTTTTCACTTTGGGATCTTTCACCTTTAAACAGATAGCCTACTAATTCGCCAATTTTAGTATTAAGTTCACTACTAATTCTTAGGGCCTGCATTTTTGCTGCAAGTCTTCTCGGCTCTAGTACCAATATCTTTTTTTTTGTACAAGATAATAAAAAAGGGGGAATTCTTGTTGTTTTTCCCGAGCCTGTAGAGGCCTTGATTAGTGAGAACTCAGACGAGAGCACCATAGAGGAGATCGTTTGTAAGTGCTGATCGATAGGAAGTGAGATCAAATTAAATTTATCAATCATTTGGGGGTGGGAACCCACTTCGGATCAGTGAGGGCTTCGCTTAAGAAAATTTCAAGATCATCCAATTCACTTTCACTAAGACCTAGGCCTCTTTTTAAAAACATGGCCTGAATAGAATTAAAAATTCCATTTATGTCAGCTGGGCTTGTGAGAGCTTTTATGTCTACAGGAAATTCTTTTTTGCGGTCTTCTGAAATTTCAAAATGATGAAGTGAGTGCCTAATATTGTTGTAGTGATTTAGAACTTCACGAATGGTTTTAAAGGCTCCATTGTGCATATAGGGAGCGGTGAGAGACAAATTAATTAGACTTGGAGTTTTAAAGAAAAACTCAGTAAACTTTTCGGAGACTTCACCACGACCGCGGTCAGGTGAAAAAGGCTTAGCCCCAAAACCAGGAACACCGACAGAAGTAAAAAATGAGTTATTGCCAAGTAGACTGCCTTGATGACAGGCCATACAATTGCCTCGGTCGATAAAAACGAGAAGTCCGTTTTTTTGTGGCAAGGTCATCGCATTATTATCACCCTTTAAATAAAGATGAAAAGGTGATGAATTAGATTGAAACTGCTTGCGCATAAAAGTGGCCATCGCTTCACCAGCGTGACCTATATTTATTTTTTGAACATTATTAATAGTGTCAGGAAAAGCACGATTAAAAAGATTGATATAAGTTTGACTATCACTTTCAGTCGTCACACGTTTGATAATTTTGTCCCAAGCTTCTAGGTTGGTGGGAGCATCGGCGATTTCATTTTCACCTTTTTTTCCTCGCATTTCTTCATGTGATAAAAGAGGAAAAAGTGTTTGAGCTGCGAGAGCACTCGTTAGGACATTGGTAATTTCCAAAGATTTTGGATTAGTCCCATTAAGACTTGGCTCAGGAGTTGTAAAAGTTTTTGTAGTTGGATGGTACTCTACGCGACCATCCCAAAACATAAATGTATTTAATGGGTCACCTACATTATAGAGGCTGCTGGAATTTCTTCTTAAGATGCCGTGTCCATCTTCAGTTTGTGAAAGAGTCAACCCATTGCTCAATCCTTTCATAGGATCATGACAAGCTAGGCAACTTATCTTTTTATTGCCGGATAAATTTGTATCTATAAAAAGCCTGCGACCCAAAATAACTTTTGATTGAAATTCATCGCTGTGATTCTCAGGAAGTGATTTATATGGAGTGACATCGAAAAATTTTAATTTTTCGCGGAGAGCTTCATCAAGGGTCACGGCCTTTGAGTATGGAGGATAAAAAAGAAGAGAAATTAATCCAAAAATGATGAATTGGTGATAGAATTTCATGGAGATAATGCTAAAGATTCGTTTGAACTTTGGCCAGTTTTTAGTTCAGTCGGAGAAGATATGAAGACTATAACGCTTAGTGATGGTTACACAATAAAAGAAATGTCGGCCAAAGAATTTTTTCCTTTATTTGGTAGGCATTATGACGCAATTTTTGGAGATGATCATACTTTCTTTCCAGAAACTTATTTTAGTGTAAAAGAAAATGAAAAGATGAATACATTAAAAGAGCGAATGGGAGATTTATTTCAATTAAACTTAGGATTATTTTCACCAGACAATGAATTTGTAGGATTTTCTTTTGGCGCACAAGAAAGTGAAGAAACTTTTTATATGATGGCCTCGGCAGTTCTTGTTTCACATCGAGGTAAAGGACTTTACAGTGCTTTAGTTAAAGAAGTCATAGAACGTTGCCGTGAAGAAGGCTTTCAGAAAATTTATGGCACTCACTGTGCGACTAATAATGCAGTTTTAATTCCCAAGTTGAAACTAGGTTTTATTTTTTCAAAAATAGAATTGTCCGACATGTTTGGAACAATTCTTCATTTGCAGTATTATACAAATCCTTTGAGAAGAAAAATTTTAGATTATCGTAGTGGCCTCAAAGTGCCTGGAAAAGATATTAAAGCTGTCATGAAATTTGATAGAGAGCCAAAACCCTAGCTCTAAAGGATTACATTTCTAATGGAAAACTTACACCAACGGCCATTTCGCTGTAGCTCTGTGCTGGGCTAAGGGTAGTAGCGGTGCCGTTAGATGTGTATTTCGTAAAATTTGGCAGGCGATAATAAGCATTGAGACTGACCTTGGCAGATACTGAATAACCGGCCCCGAATTCGTAAGTATGACCTGAAGTATAGTAATTGCTTCCAACAGAACTTTTCGTATAATATCCACCGGCCCAAAAACGATAACGATTTTGAGAGTTATACCCGAAAAAAACTCCCAAATCATTTTTAGTAAATTGAGCTGACGAGCTCGTTTGACTTGAATAACTATAAGTTGAACGAGTTAGGTCAGCACCATAGTTAAAGCCAAATTCTTTTTCATAGTAACCAACTTTTATTCCATAGGCAGGACCCGTGTAGCTACTTGCTGATGAAGCACTATTGGAACCAGAAAGGATAAAAGCCCCGTGAGGTTCTACAAAATATTTTGCAAAAGAATTTTGAGAAATAAGGAGAAGGGAGGCAAAAAAAAGACTTTTAAATGGTGATTTCATAAATGGATCATTCCTCTCAATGTTAATGAAAATAGATTAACACAAAGAGACATTTCAGGTAGAAAAATTCAATGGCAAAAAAAGACCTACTTAATTAGTTCCCTAATTTTATCCGTAGCTTCTTTGGCAGCTGCAAAAGAACATTCAAAAGCTGGATTCGCCCAATTGTCTTGGTTAGCAAAGAAAATTTTTCCTCCAAAAGGACGACTCATATTTTCTAAGAAACCACTTTTGATGAGCCCAGTATTTGCGACTGGAAGTGAATGCCCCCAACGAGTCATGCGGACTCCTTTGAGATCTGAAAAATCAACACCAAGAGCGTGAGCAAAATTTTTTAAATCATCCAGAATGATTTTTTTATGTTTTTCATGGGCCAGTGGACTAAAGAGGAATTGCCTTCCACCGTCATAGGGGAGGGCCCTATATACAGTAAGAACACCATTTTGAGTTTGATCATCTGCGGCCCATGTTCCAAAGCAAACATCAGAGAAAGCTCTTTTAGATTGCTTCATGGCCATTGGTGCTTCGGGGACTTCACCTTCAAAACAAAAAACATCAAAGCTTGGAGACTTTACCGGATGATTAAAAATAGCATTACCGACAATATAACCACGGTATTTAATATCATCCATTAATTTAATTTGATCAAGTGGTAAGTCCGGCACAATTAGTTTAGCGACAAATTTAGGAGAGGCCACCACACAGAATTCAGTCTCAATCGTTTTCATGACACCTTTGCCATCTTCGTAAGAAACCCAAATAAGTCCATTTGGTTTTTTTTCCACTTTCACCACAAAAGCTTGGGCCCTGACTGAATCAGGACTGGTTGCTTCACTGATTTTTTCCATAAGTCTTTGGGTGATGGCCGCATTTCCACCGGGAAGTGCCAGGACACCATCTACTTCAGAGGTCACAAAGTTTAATACTTGAAGGGCCGACAACTCATTGATTGATCCGTTAAAAGATGACCAGCAATAAAGTTGAAAATACTCAGCAATATGTGGATGAATTTTTCCAAATTTTAATTCAAGCCATCCCTCAAAGCTGATTGAATCTAGCTCGAGATAATCATCAAAAGAAATAGCACTGCTAGATGTCCAGGGAATATCTGGGTAGGCATCGTTATAAATTCTTCTGAGTTCTGCTTCAACTTTTATAAATTCTTCTGATCGCTCTGGATCACTTGCTCCTTTCCAAAAATCACTGATCATTTTCTTTTTATAAGTAAAGCGAGCTTCATCTGATCCTTCTAGTTTTAATTCATCTCGAATGCCTATATCACGCAAAAATAAATCAATCGGATCACCTTCATCGGGAATGACAATATAAGCAGCTCCAATGGAGTAAGTCGCATTTTGATAAGTTTCTCCTTTAGAGTTTCCACCAAAATTTTTATCTTGTTCTAAAATGAGTGGATCATAATCGCGAAGTTGATAGGCACTAATTAATCCGGCCATGCCTCCACCAACGACGACGACTTTTCTTTTTTCAGTAGGTTTTGGAAGCCCACCTTTTTTAGCGATGTAACCATCAAGATTCCATAAAATATCGTGAGGTCTCTCAATATTGTCACCGTTAAAATCGAGACTGTTGAATTGACTTAAGCCTACAGCTTGTATGGGAGACATTTCCATTAGACTCTTGGGTAAAAAGCGCTTTAAAATAGCTTCAGATTTTTTGGGAATGGATAAAGCGAGACTTATGAGAAGCGACATTTTAATAAAATTTCGACGAGGGAAAATATTGGAGTCGTTTAAATTTAATGACATAGTTAGTCCGTAGAGCGTATTAAAGTTTGAGCCATCAAACACTAATGGATGATGGCTGTCAAGATCTTATGATCGAAGTTTAGCAATTGCAGACAAGTTTTTTACAATTATTCGTGAGAATATTTAATTTATGAAAAAGAAAATTAATGTGAGATCTCGGCATTTTCATCGCTCTCAAATCGGTAGGGCCCAACGTTTTATAAGAAATAATTCTTATAAAAATTTGCATCTAAAAAATATCGCTAAAGAGGCAGGTTCATCTGAATATCACTTTGGTCGATTGTTTTTATCTTACACTGGTGAAACGGTTTTTTCATATTTGAGACGGATTCGTCTTTTAAATGCACTTTCAATGTTAAAAGAAGATGAAGAATGTCCTGTGACAGAAGTGGCCCTTAGTGTTGGTTATGAAAGTCACTCGGCTTTTAATAAAGTTTTTAAAACAATTTTGCATTTAAGTCCTTCAGAGTTTCGCAATCTCGGACAAGCCGAGCAAGAAAAAATCATTTATTCTCAAAGCATTAACCCTATCGAAAAGGAGATGCCTATGAACTTAACTCAGAATTTTGAACTTGTCACAAGACCCACAATCCAAGTGCTCTACGTAGAAAAATCAGGAATTTTTAAAGAAGTGGCCATGCCAACTTGGTATGAACTCATTCCACTGGTAGATAAAAATATTTCCAAGGATACGATTACTGAGTACTTGGGATTTAGTCTCATGGATTCAAAGTCAGATGATGAAGGCAAAATGTTTTATATGGCCGGAGTGGCCGTGACTACGAAGCCTTCAAAAATTCCTAAAGGTCTGGAGCTTAAAACAATCTCAGGTGGACCATACGCAAAATTTATACTGACAGGACCCACTCACTTAGTTTGGAATGCCTTTGATACGATCTTTAAATTATTGGCCGAGAAAAAAGTAAAATTGAGAGCTGGTGCTTGTATTGAAAATTATCTAAGCAATCCAGAGCTTGTACCAGAAGATGAATTGGTGACTGAGCTTTTGGTTCCAATCGAATAAAAATAAATAGCACAGGCGATTGAAATAAAAAAAATGAGGAAAGAAAGACCTAGTGTTAATTGATCAGTGGGGGTTTTATTTTTAACGAAATAGAACTTCCATAGAGCTATCACCATTGTGACAATTGCTAAAAAAATCCAATTGCTTACAGGGTATTGAGAGACAAGCATATTAAAAATCCTTTCATTTTACTGATTTCATGCTTTAATATTTTCATATGAAAAGTGAATTTGTAAGTGTTAATCAGAGGAAAAATGAAAATTAAGTCAATTCAAATTGGAAAAGCTGAAAAAATTCAAGTCTATGACGGTAGAGTCTTTGATTCAGGCATTCATAAAAAACCTGTCAATGGGAAAATCTTTTTAGATAAACTTGGACTCAAAAATGATGATGTCATGGGCAATCCTTATCACGGTGGTGAGGGCCGAGTTTTGTTTATGAGTTCGTTAGATGCTTTTAAATTTTGGGAAAATTATGTATCTGACAAATCTCTCCTTACTCCAGGGGCCATTGGAGAAAATGTCACAATGGAGTCTCTTGATGAAGCTTCACTTCTTATTGGAGATATATTTGAACTGGGAGAAACAAAAATTCAAGTAACTATGCCGCGAATTCCTTGCCCCGTTTTTGCAAAGAAATTAGGACTCACGAATGCAATGGAGTTGCAGCACCAATGTCCTTACCCAGGAGTTTTATTTCGAGTTTTAGAAACGGGATATATAGAAGCCGGAGACGAATTAAAATTAATTGAGAGTCACAAAACAAAAATGAGCTTAATTCAGTTTTTACATATGTTTAAAAATGGTGGCAAAATCACACGAGTTGATTTTGAAATCTTGGAAAAAACAAAATTTATTCCAGATAATTTTATTTCAGTAGTTGTTGGTCAAAAACGTGTTGTTTAATCTATATGGCAAAAATTGAGTTAGAGAGATTAATTTCTAAGCGTGGATTGATGAGTCGCAAGGAGGCAGCTCTCGCTGTTTTAAAGGGTTTGGTCAAAGTTAATGGTCAGATTTGTAAAATACCACTAAGCTATGTAGACCACCGCTCTAATATTGAGATTGAAGGAGTTAAAGCTCTCGATCAAAAAAAATATTACATCATTTTAAATAAACCCAAAGGACTGGTCACAACGAGATCTGATGAATTTAATCGTCCAACAGTTTATGAGTGTTTAAAGAACTGGACTGGTCCTTTAGTACAAGCGGTGGGTAGATTAGATCAGGCGAGTGAAGGACTTCTTCTTTTTACCAATGATCACATATGGGCCAATAAATTGATGGATCCTAAAACTCATGTGACAAAAATTTATCATGTGCAAGTTAATCCTATTCCCGATGAAGATATTTTGATAAAACTTTCGAGTGGAATACTAATTGAAGGCAAAAAAACCTTGCCAGCAAAATTTGAACTCATAAGATCTGGAGCAAAAAATGGCTGGATTCAAGTGCGTTTAAATGAGGGACGTAATCGACAAATTAGAAAAATGCTTGAAAGTGAAAGTATAGAAGTTATACGTCTTATCAGAGTTCAAGTGGGGCAATTACAGCTAAAGAATTTACCTAAAGGCGAATGGCGAGAGCTCACAGAGTTGGAGCTGGGGGACTTATGAAATATTATCAAATGCACGAACAAGTCTATAAAGATCTTCAAGATAAGGGATTCATTTCATGGGATAAGGAATCTGATTTTGATAAATTATGGACTCATCAAATCAATAAATCGTTAGTGAGATTTTTAGATCAAGAGTCTATTAGTTTTAAGAATTTAAAAGTCTTAGATTTAGGAACTGGCACCGGAACATGTGCACTTTTTTGTGCGAAAGAAGGAAGTCAGAGTCTCGGTGTAGATATTTCTAAAACGGCCATAGAGATGGCCCGGAAGAATAATGAGGGCCTTAGTTTGAATGCAAATTTTATCGAAGCTGATATTTTAAATTTAAAACTCAACCAAAAATTTGATCTCGTTTCTGATAGCTCATTACTACACTGTCTGGTGGGAGATGTTGATCGTAGTAAGTTTTATGAAGTTGTAAAAGAGCATTTGGATGATAATGGATTTTTTTTCATTCATACCATGATAGAAGGAAGTGATATGAGTTCACTTATTGGAAATCAATATTTTCGCTTAGAGAAGGAAATTCTGTATTCACTAGGAATTTCAGACATTGAAGAACGCGTCTATTTTGATGGAAAAAGTTATTTTCCTC
>JAYSPR010000075.1:0-27628 GCA_043721975.1 Bacteriovoracaceae bacterium | reverse complement strand
CGCCTCGTCAAACATCAAATTCATTGACAAAAATTCTCTCCTAGGTGACTCTCTGGCATTCAAAAAAATCCTAAAAATCATATGAAGGAGTTCCTATGTTAAAATCGTTATTACGTTTAAGTTTGCTTTGTGCATTCTTTGTTACAGCCTCACTTCAAGCTGAAACAAAATTTCTTTTTACTGGTGATGCTAATGTTCGTGCTTACTTCAAAAATTCGACTGGTCCAAATGGAACAAAAGCCTTCAATCAATTTTTTCGTTTAAATACTCAAGTAAAACCAGATGAAAACCTCACAGTAAAAGTTGGTGCTGTTCTCGCGAGCGAAAACTGGGAAGGAGATAATCATAAAAGCACGGCCAATAGTGGTACAGCTATAGGTGGAACAAACGATGATGCTTTCGGAAATGGAAACATCACTCACCTCGATCACGCCGTCATTGAATACAATAAAAATAACTGGATCACGTCAGCTGGTCGTCATGTCGTTTCGACTCCAGGAGCCTTCCTCACTTCTGATGACAGAAGAGACCGTATTATGGTTTTAAAAATTCGCGACAACTACGACGTCTTTGCGATGGCCTATGATAAGCGTGGTGAAGGATCTCTTACTGACGCCAAAGACGATCTAGATATGTACACAGTTAACTACTACGGAAACTGGTCTGGATACAGATACGCTCTTCAAGGTGGTTACTGGAAAGCAAAAAAATTCAGCAATACAACTACACTTTTCAACTCAGCTAACTTAGACAACATTAAAATGCTCTCTCCTGTGTTCGAAGGAAAATTTACTGGTGTTGATGTTAATTTTTACTACACGATTTTATTTGGTGGATCTGCTCTTTATACAACTGATCACCATGCAGCAGCTCTAAAGCTTGCCTATGACTTTGAAGTTTTAAAACTTGAAGTTCAATCGACCATGACAAAACACGGTGGATTTATCGCCAATGGATTTGACACTCTTTCAAGTGTCGTCAACAACAACCCAGATCACAATCAATCACTTATTAAATTAAGAACTATTGGTTCTGCTGTCGGTGCAAAAAATGCTGATGAATCTATTCACATGCTGAGACTATCAAAGGCCCTTACAAGTGACCTCAATGCTACAGTTGGTGGTGGATACGGACGCTTTTTTACGAGCAGTACGGCTAAGCTTGAAGACAATACTCTCGTGGATGCAACAGCTAAATATACCATCTCAGCGAACCTTTCTTTAGTAGGTAGTTACGGTCGCTTTTTTGGCGATTTCAAAGACCATGCCGGAAGTTTAGCACTGAAAGCTGTTTTTTAATTATTAGTCCTAAGTCTTTACTATAATTGACCTATTTTTTTCCATTAACAACAAATGTGGGCAC
This sequence comes from Bacteriovoracaceae bacterium, assembly GCA_043721975.1. GTDB lineage: Bacteria > Bdellovibrionota > Bacteriovoracia > Bacteriovoracales > Bacteriovoracaceae > Bacteriovorax. Next base: position 26,266 of record JAYSPR010000075.1, on the reverse strand, counting down.
TTTTCAAAGAGTGCCCTTTTGTTAAGTCATCAAAACTTCAAGCGCGTTTGCTTTTATTGAAGTTAACCCCATTCCCGATTAATCTTGTCTTACTTTAAAAAAACGTTTGTGGATTTTCTTTGGTACGTACGCTCTTGTTGCATAAAAAGTTGAAATGAAAAATCACAGCATGCTCTATGGAAATTTTATGATGAACATTCTTTCAAAAACAAAAGTCCTTCTTCTTTCAACTGCTCTATCTCTTGGTGTTTTTTCAACATCATGTGGAAATGGAACTAGCTCGTCTAATATCCAAGTCCCTGGTGTTAACAAAATGTCTGTAACACTTGTCCAAGACAACGTTCTTATCTCTATGGTCTTTCAGAATCTTCAATTGGACGGTGGACTTAGATACAACATTCCAAAGTATCCAAACTCTTATTTAGAGATTTCTCCAGACCTTCAATCAGCTGGAACTCTAATGGCGATTTCGGTGTCTCTGAAAGATGTGTTCAATACAAGTCTTCAAACTCTTGACCCTGCAACTCTTCCAGGCGGGCGCTCTCTACCAGGTGTTGCTGGCGGACGTTTACCTGCAGTTGCTTTCTCGATCGAGAAATTTAAGAACATGAGCTTTTATCTTGGCCCAAAACTTTTCGGTGTATTCATTCCACTTAAGAACTTAGGAATTGGTAACTCGATCATTACTGCAAGATACTATACAGGATCAAACAGAATCGGAAACATCTCACTAGTTGGTGAAGATGCTAACGGTGAGCATGCTGGATTACTTTTAATGCTTGATATGAATGCACAAGTCCAATCACAATTAAAATCAGTTGCTCAAAAATTTAACTAGAATTTAGCTAGAACATTCTTGAATAATAAAACCCCAGAGTTCTTCTGGGGTTTTTATTTTTTTAAAAGAATAATTTGCCAACGGTTTTTTGTACTAGGATCATTTTTTAAATGAATAAAATGGGGCGTTGATATTTTTTCAATATCATTTTGAACATAAAACTTCTCACCTAAAACAGTCACGATATTATAAAGCCCTTGATGATTTTCAATATCAATAAGGAATTTTAAAAAAATAAGTCCAACGGGTGCCTCACGACTTCCTAAGAGGTCATAAGACTTCATATCTAATAAAGCCGATCTCGTTTGAAACTTTTTAATGGGACCTGATAAATCTGCAACCATTCCTTGTGTGAATTCAAAGTCATCTCTAAAGGTGTCCATATTAAGCCAATAAGAGTCTTTAGCTCCACTTGCTAATTCCTTCACCCCTCTTTCAAATTCACTTATAACTGGTTCAGGCGGTGGTGTTATAGTTGGAGTTGCCTCGACAACTTTTACAGGCTCAACTTTTTTAATGACGACAACTGGCACGGGCTTAGGTTTTGGCTTAATTTTGATGACAATTGCAGGCTCGGCTTTAGGTGGCTTAAGAGCACTTAAAAAGTCACTCAATCCTTTCATATCAAATTCTTTTAAAGCTCCTGGTAAAAAAAGATCACCTTGTTCATAGCGAGAGTGATTTTTTAACAGGAAAGAATAAATGAGTGGGTACTGCTTAGGAAGCGAGGTTTTATGAGTTTCCTTGCTTTGAAAAACTTTAGAAAAACGACTCAAACATTCTTCTCCCATTCCTGTTTGATTAATGAGGCTAAAAGCATTAGATTTTTTAATTAAATCCAAGGCCAAAGGAGCCTGCGCTAATCCATAAAGACTGTCTTTTTCTGAGCATAATAGGCCAATCATCTTAGTGTCTCTTTCACAAAATCCGGCCATAGCTTCATTTAGTGATTCGAGATTTAATTGTCTGCAATTTTTTTTATTTTGTATGCACCATTCATGGAGACGAGAAAAAACAGGATCAGTGGTAAGTGAGTTTGATTCTTGAAATTTCTTTAAAACTGAATTGACCTCTTTACCAGAAAGTGAATCCACTTTTATTTTTTCAATTTCATTGACGAATTTACCATAGACTCGTTCAGAAAATTTCTTCATATCGGGAGAACGAGGAAGGCAATCATTAAAAAGAGTTTTGTAATCAATGGGACAAATAGATTTTAATCCTAATTCTCTAGCAAATTTATGATTAATTCTAAGTCCTTCAAAAAGATAGCTCATGGAAATTAATCGGTACAAGTAGCGAATATAATCTAAATTCTCTCCCAGGGTTTCATCAGGACAATTTGATTTTTCGATGACTTCATTAAACCAAAATTGATAGAGTGAAAAAGGTTCAGCTTGAATTTGAGTATTGAGATAATCTCTTTGGTAGCTCTCATCTAAAAAAGTCAGTGATCCAGAAGTGTCACTAAATTCACTACGTGGATCTAGTGGGCCAGCATAATTCGCTGTTTTTTTCTCACCTAAAAAAACATTTTGATAATATTTGTCTAGGGCTTCATGAGCCTCATGTCGACCATCTGCGCCCAAACCTTTTTCACTAAAAAAGAATGAGAGCAAAATGAAGCATGTAAGAAAAATTAGACTTCTACTTATCACCATTATTTAAACCAAAATAAACTCAAGCTTGGTACATACGTAATAATCACTAAGGCAATCACCAGCAATATGAGAAAAGGAATTGAGGCACTATAAAGCACAGTAATCGGTTTTTTAAATCGATTGCTTGCAATAAATAAATTAATTCCAATAGGCGGGTGTAGATAACCAATTTCTAAGTTGGTTAAAAAGATCATGGCCATGTGAACAGGATCAACTCCAAAGTCTGCGGCAATAGGAAGAATTAAAGGAACCACTACAACAATGGCGCTGAAAATGTCCATGACACTTCCAACAATGAGTAAAAAGATATTGAGGAAAAATAAAAAAGTATATTTATCATTAATATGACTTTTCATGAGTGCAAAAATTTTCAGAGGAACATCCTCATCAACCATATAATTCGTAAAAGCTAGAGCGCAACAAAGAACGAGTAAGATCGCCGCAACTAAACTCATGGCCTCAACTGAAATTTTAGGAACATCCTTCCAAAGACTTAAATCTTTATAGACAAAAACTTCGATAATTAAAACATAAAGCGCAGTGAAAGCCGCTGCTTCAGTGACAGTCGTAAATCCGCCATAAATTCCGACTAAAACGGCCACTGGAAGCAGGGCCTCTAGCCAAGATTCTTTTAATGCTGCAATAAATTTACTAAAGATAAAGGGCTTTTTTTCAAGTTGCTTAGGTCCGTTATAAAATGACCAAGCCGAAAGGATAATTATAATGACGAATCCTGGAACAATCCCCGCTTTAAATAATTTATCGATATCTACTTTAGCCACCAATCCATAAAGAATGATTGGCAAAGAAGGAGGAAACAAAAGACCGAGAGATCCCGAAGCTGTAATTGTTCCGAGAGTAAACTTTTCAGAATAGCCTTCTTTGATAAGAATGGGATAAATAACTCCGCCCAAAGCAATGATAGTCACTCCAGAAGCTCCAGTAAAAGCCGTAAAAAAAGCACAGATGATGAGAGTTACAATTGAAATCCCGCCAGGAATCCAACCAAGTCCAGCTTCAGCCAGCTTCATCAAGCGCTGAGGAGATTTACTTTCAGCAATTAAATATCCGGCAAAAGTAAAAAGTGGAATTGTCACAATTGTAGGTTGAGCAGCGATACGATAAATTTCTTGAGCGACTGCTGAAACTTCTACACCGGAAAATGTAAAAGCGACAAGCGAAGCCAAAGTGAGAATAACAAAAAGTGGAACACCTATACTTGCCAAAAGACAAATGCCTATCGAGGCCACCATTCCACTCATCTGACTTCTCCTATTGCGTGAAGCTCAGGGGGATTTTTATCGAAGCTTAATAAAAAAAGAGTCGTAAAGCGTATGATCATCAGTCCAACCCCAAAAGGTATGATACCGACGAGGTAGCCACTTTTAATTCCCCAAAATTCTTCTTTACTAAATTCCATCTCAACTTTCATAAAATCCATTCCAGACTTAAAAAGCCAAAGAAGAATAATGGCCGATGAAATTAAAATTAATCGATGAATTATAATTCGTGCCTGATTTTTCTTTTTTAATTCTAAAAATTTACTAATCAGGTCAATGCCAATATGATTTCCACGACCGGTTGCAACCACTCCACCTAAAAATGTTCCCAAGAAAACCATATGCCTTACAAAAGGATCAACCCAATAAAGATTCACGTGAAACCATCTTAAAATAATGGCCATAGAACTAAAGCCTAGTATTGATAAAACACAAACCACCAAAAGTGATGAGGCGAATTTATCAACAAGGTAATCAATTTTTTTCAACATGATCATAGTGATCACTCCTTTATTTCTTTTATTTATTTCTTAGCTAGTTCTGCATCTAATCTTTTAACTGCTTCAGCTGAAAATAATTTTCCGGTAAGCTTTTTAACCATAGCCGCTCTGTAGCCTTGGGCCACTTTAATTTCTGAATCACTAAATTTCACAAATTCAATTTTTTGATTTTTCATTGAAAGAAGGGCATCTTCATTATCTTTTGCATTGCCATTATTAATTTCTGTTTCATATTTCTTAGAAACTTCTACAACCTTTTTTTGGTCTGCTGGAGAAATTTTAGCCCAAGCACTATCTGAAATAATGAAAGCACCAATAGAGTAAGTCACTGGGAAATCTACCATGAATTTTACTTTGGTATTCCATTGAAGAGCTAGAATTCCGATTGGTGGTGCATAAGCTGCTTCAACCACCCCAGTCGAAAGTGATGAGAGAACGTCTGGAAGGGCAAGAGGCACACCGATTAAATTCATCGCCTCAAACATGTTTCCGACAATAGGATCACCATCCCACGTCCAGATTTTAAGAGATTTTATTCCATTTAAATCTTGAACTTTCTTTTGAGTTACAAAATAAACTTGACCTATTTCAAAAGTGGCCAAGTTTTTAAATTTTTTCTCTTCAAACTTTTGATTAAAAAAAGGTGTCATGCTCTGAAGTGTCTTTAATGCTTTTTCGCGATTGTGATTAAAAGTAAAAGGAATTTCGATGACTCTAACATCGCCAGCAATTTCACCTAAGGTTTTACCTGTAAAAATTCCACCGTGAAGCTGGCCAATTCTGATTTTTCTTAGAACATCTTGTTCATCACCTTGAGATCCACCGTAGTAAACTTTAATTTCAACGTTACCACCGGTAGCTTCTTTAATTTCAGTGGTCATTTTTTTAATGTTCTTGGCCCAGCCAGTTCCTTCTGGAGCGAGAACTCCAACTTTAATTGGCGAAGCAAAGCTATTAACTGATAGTAATAAAGAAAGAGAAATTAATAATGATTTCATATTTTACCTTTTAAAAAAATTGCTTTTGAAAGCGATTCATAAGTTCATATCGTTTTAGGGCCAAGGTTTGATAAAGTCTGATATTAGACTCCCTCATCCAGGGCTTTTCTGTTTTTAGATTTTGATCGTAAATATAGTACTGATTGTATTCGTCGTTTAACGATTTCATTATGGTCATTTGTTCTTTGAAGCCATCTTCATCATTTTGTGGAATCAAATAAAACTGCAAGTAGCTTGCTCTGATGAGCCAGTTGTGAGGATGCTTGGCCATGGCCTTGATAAAAATTTCTTTTCCTTTTTGAGGATTACCACCAAGCATAGTTGGTCTTCCCGCTTCAAAAGCCCCATAAAAAATATCACAAGTTCCAAAATTAATTGATGGATCTTTTAAACAAACCCAATCAAACATCCCTTTCGCTGCAGATAGTTGTGAAATAAGTCCCATATTATCTTTTTGTAAGTTAATAAGTGACCCTAAGGCTTGAGCTGTAAAAAGCACAGTCTCTAAATCGCGTTTATCTGTAGAGAGTTTTTTCTCTAATAATAATTGAATTCCTTGAGGCTCATTCATACGAGAAATAATCTCATTAAAGGCCACACCTTTTTCTTCTAAATAACGAACTCCAAAATTGAGTGCGCGGGTGTAATTTAAAAGGGCCTGTCTTTTTCCTGTTTCACTTTTTAGATTGGCCCACTCTTCTTCCCACATTTGTGTTTCATTAACTGCAAATGCATAGCCTGCGTAACCCTTATTAAGTGTCGCGAGCAAATTTAAATTCTTTGGAGATTGCCCTAATAGGCCTTCAATAAGAACGAGATTTCCTGCGATTGCATCTTTGAAAACTTCATAATTAGATTCAGCTAAAACACCACCACTTGACTCATACAGAAGTCCTGAAGTCCCCCCAACTGCCAATTTATTCATTGTTGAGCAGGCTGAAAAAAAGGTGCTAAATAAGACGAGAGAGGTCATTGTGACGAAAACGCGAAGTTGTTCCATAGGGCAAACCCACCAATTGTTGGCATATTATAGTGACTATCAAGCACTTAGGATGCCCTACATTTCAATGATTTACAACTTTGGATCAATGGGAAAGTTTGCCCATTACAAGGGTGGTAGGAAAAAAGATGAGATGGGTGTATAATATGCTTAAGAACTTAGGCACCAAAACCGATAGATGACCAAATCAATCAGTTTTGACATTAAAGGAGAAGCTATTGACGACTTTACCTTCTAAGTAACTTATCTTCATCTATTGCAATTACCTCTTTGTAGGAGTTGTTACTGATCGAAGAAAGGTTACAAAACCGGGCTCTCGACATTAACAATTTTTTAACAAAAGAGGATCACATGACTACTGACATTCAAAACAACGTTTCCAAACCAACTTCAAATGAAGAGCTTACATTTTCAAAAGCAGTCTCAATGGGAAGAACCATTGCGATTAAGCACACTGACAAAACGTCGACGACTACGCTTAAGACATTGAGCTTAAGACCGACAAAATCAGTGAAGAAAAACACAAGTGTTAGACCTATTAGAAAAATTAAGTAAGATATTCTGATAAAGATTATTCAGAGCTGTAAATGTTTACAGCTCTGGTGATTTAAGCCTTAATGACTCATAAGCGTTGTCATGATTCCAATACTTGCTGCTAGCATAATGCCAAGACGAAGAGTGAGATTGAGTTCTAATTCTTTAATGTCAGCTTTTGTTTCTGTACGTAAATCTTTTATTTGTATCTCTAGCCTAGAATTCATATCATTCATTTCTGACCTCAAATTCTTCATTCCAGTTTGCAACTCTGTCTTTAAATTCTTCATGTCCGTTTGAAGTTCTGTCTTCAAATTCTTCATGTCCGTTTGTAGTTCTGTCTTCAAGTCCTTCATGTCCGTTTGCAGTTCTGTCTTCAAGTCCCTCATGTCCGTTTGCAGTTCTGTCTTCAAGTCCTTCATGTCCGTTTGCAGCTCAATTTTCAGTTCTCTCATTTCGTTTTGAACATCTCTGAGATCTGTTTTAGTCATGAAATAATGCTCTTTAAAGTCTGCTTTTGTTGCAAAATTTTGATCCATTAGCTCCATCCAAAGTTGTACAGACTTTTTAGCCTGCTCGGTAGAAAATCCCACCTTCTCTAGTTCCTCAGTATACCTTAAAACGTGAATCATTGCTCATCTCCTAGGTTTTTCCTGGGTAGTTGCAAAGTCTTTTTTTATAAAAAGTTACAAGATATTAATATCTTGGGTGTCGAAATTAATGGCCTATAAAATATGATTAAATGCCTATCAATTATTTTCCACTCGCATCTATACATTGGCCTAAACTACACCTCGGCATCGCCCCAATAGGAGAACAGGCCGGACTCATCTGCCACTCTTTTTTGCAGAAAATATTGATCTTAATTTGGTTTTTATACTCTTCAAGTTTTTTTTCAAAGCTAGGAGTGGCCACAATCTTTGGTAAAACAACTGGGCCTCTACAAGTTTCGCGGTAGTAATAACCATCACATTCACTATCTACTTTGCAGCCCTTAGAATTTGATTTAAAAAAATCATCTAGCTTTTTTCTGGCAACATCACAACTCGACTTACTTTCGGCCTTAAGTGGAAAACTAATCATGCTAAAGGTAGCAAATAAAATAAGAAATAAAAGATGCATTTTCATTTGGCGACCTAACTAAACCTTTTTTTAAACTCATCACCAAGAATGATCGCTAATTCAGCTGCAATTTTATCCAAGGGAAAACCGACGACGTTAGAATAACTACCATTAATTTTTGAAATAAAAGTTAAACCTGGACCTTGAATTCCGTAAGCTCCGGCCTTATCAAGTGAGTCCCCTGTGGCAATATACGCTTCTAATAAATCCTGCGATATTTCATTAAAATTAACTTCTGTTAAGTCAAAAAATAAATGTTCCCGAACTTTATTCGTTTCAAGATTTTTAAAAAGAAAACAAACCCCAGTCATTACTTGGTGCGTTTTTCCAGATAATTCCATGAGAATTCTTTTGGCATCTTCCTTGTCTTTCGGTTTTCCGTAAAGCTCGTTATCTAAAACTACAATAGTGTCAGACGCAATAACAAAATGGTGAGACTCTGAGTCTCCTAGTTTATCCCAAACTGCATGAGCTTTTTGTGAAGCAAGATCCATCGCAATTTTCTCGCTGGAAGTTTCTTCAGAAATTTCATCGAGATCAGCGGTCACAATGCTAAAAGGTATGTTAAGCCACGATAAAAGTTCTTTCCTTCTTGGGCTTTGAGATCCTAAAATAAGTTTGTATTTATTTAATTCCATGAATTTTTTTCCAAAGTAGTTTTTTAGTAGAGTTTAAAACTTCTCCTGTCTGACTGTCACTAGTATTATCTAATTGCAGTTCGCCATACTTGTAATAAGTGTTCAGGGCCGTAATAAAATAAAAGCGCCCGTACTCCGTCATCTGAACTTTTTCACCACGCGCTTCTAGCCTTTCTTTATATTTTCCGCTGGCAAGAAGATTGGTTGTTTCAATTCGACGAAAATACTCTTTAAGAAATTCTAATCTCTCGTCCAGATCTGATTTTGACTTTTCTGCATTAGTTGCATCAGTGCTCATTTTTCCCCAAAGTCTATGGCCATCTTCTTTTGCAAGCTTCAAAGGATCATAGGTTTCTCTAAAAGCAAAGGCACTATAGCGATTAAGAAAAATTTCTCTTCCCAAAAGTAAACTTGGGATTCTCTTTGTAATAAATTCTCCCATGTTAAGCCACGATATTGAGTCGACATCCACTTGATTGCGTCCTTTTTCATCAATGGAAACCCACTCATCTTCCTTGACTGAACTTAGCTCTTTATTATCATAGCCTCTCATTTGCAAAAATAATTCCTGAGGACTTTCTGTGTTGTCACGAGAGAGTCCTAGGGTTTGAAATGAGCGTTTTTTTAAATAGCTTTTTCCACCCAAGAGAGAAACCATCTCCACATTGGGTGATATTCCCATCAACGTAGCGTTAGGCAAAACTAAAAAAGCATATGTTAGTTTTTTATGAGTTAAAGAATTATTTTCAGTAATTTTTTTATTAAGATTTTTATAATGATAAAGATAGGTTTCTTTTTCAGTCGTCATCTCAAGTAAATTATCTTCAAGATATTCTTTTGTCTCTCTCACCGGAAGTGAGTCATATTCGGCATAAGGGAAAAAGAGCACATCGGTTTCTCTTGAATTCCACTCTTCAAGTGTTGACTCAAGTCTCGAGAGCCATAAAATATTCCCTGTATTAACTCTCGCATTAATAAAATTTTCTTTAACACCAACATTAAATTCATTAATCGTAAGTGAAGATTGAGGTGACATACGAACCATCGTTCCATCTAATAAAAAAACCCAAGCATAACTATCACCCACCGTTTGAATTTCGTCCCCTTCGTAAATTCCCGTGCGGTGAGTGCCATTAAAAAAACCCTCTCCTCGATCAACTCGACAAACTCCTACGCATTGATAGATTCGCCCAGCGAGTTCTTTATAATTTCTTTCTCTGAAAGACTGTTCCCATTCCGGAATATTATCCTGTAGGTCACTGTCAATTTTCCATTTTGAAAATGACAAATAAGACTCTATTGGTAAATCACCCCAAGTCGTCATACTCTTTTTTTGCCCGCGAAACTCTGGACGAATTATGTCCCCCGAATCGATGGAGTAAGCCACAGAAAAGAAGCTAGATGTTAAAATGATGAGGCAAAGCCAAAAAGAGCAATTAATTATCTTCATGTCTTCTAATTCGGTATTCTCCCTCGAGAAGTGTAGGATCTCACTGGAAAAAGCACCCCACTAGTGCTAAAATTTCCCCCTGTGAGTTAACGAAGGAGACCTACGTCGTGTCAAATAAGCAAAATACTGAAGTAAATGAATCAGAAAACAGCTCTTTTTCTTTTGTAAAAAGTGAACACAAAATCATTTCATTCTGGCGTGAAAAAAAGATTTTTGAAAAATCTCTAGAAAATACTAAAAACGGTAAGCCCTATATTTTTTACGATGGGCCTCCCTTTGCCACTGGTCTTCCTCACCACGGCCATCTTCTTGCTTCCACATTAAAAGATATAGTTCCTCGCTACTTTACGATGAAAGGTCGTTACGTTGAAAGACGTTTTGGTTGGGACTGTCACGGTTTACCAATTGAGCACGAAATTGATAAAAAACTCGGCATGAGTGCTCAAGAAGCTGTCAAAAAGTTGGGAGTCAAAGGCTACAACGATGAATGCCGTGGGATCGTTCAAAGATTCACAAGCGAGTGGGAGCGAACCATTACGAGAATCGGTCGTTGGGTGGATTTTGAAAATGATTATAAAACCATGGACGCGAGCTTCATGGAATCCGTTTGGTGGGTTATTAGTGAGCTCTGGAGAAAAGATCTTATTTATCAAGGAACAAAAGTTGTTCCTTTTTCAACAGCTCTAGGAACAGTTCTTTCTAACTTTGAAGCCTCTTCAAATTACCAAGATGTACAAGACCCTGCTGTTACCATTTTATTTAAAGTTAAGAATGCTGATTATTATATCGCTGCTTGGACGACAACTCCTTGGACCCTTCCATCGAACCTGGCTTTATGTATGGGGCCAGAAATTGAATATGTAAAAGTGCATGATAAAGATCGTGACATTAAATTTATTCTCGCGAAAGACCGTCTAGAAACTTACTCGAAAAAAAGAAATTATGACGTTCTTTCAACTCACACTGGTAGTGAATTAAAAGGGACTCGTTACGAGCCACTCTTTCCTTATTTTAAAAATCATGAAGCTGATGGAGCTTTCGTTGTTTTAAATGACAACTACGTCACAACATCTGACGGTACCGGTATTGTTCACATCGCTCCTGCTTTCGGTGAAGACGATAATAGAGTCATGAAAGAAGCGGGAATGAATTTTATCGAATGTCCTGTTGATGATGCTGGAAAATTCACGGACGAAGTGACTGACTTTGTCGGACGTCATGTAAAAGAAGCTGATAAAGACATTATCAAAAAATTAAAAGACGAACATAAACTTTATGATCAAAGTGTTCTAGTTCACAGTTATCCTTTTTGTCCACGTTCAGATACTCCACTAATTTATCGTTCTATCCCTTCTTGGTATGTGAATGTTGAAAAAATTAAAGACAGGCTTTTAAATTCTAATGCTCAAATCAACTGGACGCCTTCCCACATTAAAGAAGGACGTTTTGGAAAATGGCTAGAAGGCGCTCGAGATTGGAACATTTCCCGAAATAGAATTTGGGGAACACCTATTCCTATTTGGATTAACGATAAGACGAATACACGCCATTGCATCGGCTCTATCGACGAACTTCATAAACTCTCAGGAGTCAAAGTCACTGATCTTCACAAAGAAAATGTGGATGACTTAACTTTTACTATCTCAGGTGAAGAAGGTGTTTATCGTCGAATACCAGAAGTTCTCGACTGTTGGTTTGAATCGGGATCTATGCCCTACGCCCAACTCCACTACCCTTTTGAAAATAAAGATCTCTTCGAGCAAGGATTCCCTGCTGAATTTATTGCTGAAGGCTTGGATCAAACTCGTGGATGGTTTTATACACTCACTGTTTTAAGCACTGCCCTTTATGATAAGCCTGCTTTTAAGAATGTTATCGTCAACGGTATTGTTATGGCCGAAGACGGCAAGAAGATGAGTAAGCGTCTTAAAAACTACACTGCTCCAGATGAGTTGATGGAAACTTTCGGTGCTGATGCTTTAAGACTTTATTTAATTAACTCAGGTTTAGTTAAAGCAGAAGAACAACGCTTTTCAGATGCAGGCGTGAAGGACATGGTTCGTAAAGCCTTACTCCCATGGCAAAACTCATTTAAGTTTTTCCAAACCTATGCTGAAGTTGATGGTTGGTCTCCAGTTAAAAATTTCAAAACATCTGACAACATAGTTGATCGTTGGTTACTTTCAAATCTTCAGACATTAAAAAAGAATATTGCTTTTGAAATGGAAGAGTACCATTTGTATAATGTGGTTCCAGCGCTCTTTACATTCATTGAAGACTTAACAAACTGGTATATTCGTTTAAACCGTGCTCGCTTTTGGGGTGATGGTCTTACTGATGATAAATGTGCTGCTTACTCAACACTTTATACAGCTCTTCGTGAACTCACTATATCGATGGCACCATTTGCTCCTTTTTTCTCAGAGCATGTTTTTCAAGAATTGCGTTTGATGAATCCAGCAGAACCAGAATCAGTTCACCTTTGTTCGTATCCAACTCCAAATGAATCACTAATTAATAGTGATCTTGAAGTGGCCGTAGGAAGAATGCAGGAACTTATCTTACTTGGAAGACAAAAAAGAAACCAAGTACAAATTAAGGTTAAGACTCCATTAAAGCGTTTAACAATCATTCATAAAGATCAAAAACTCTTAACTGAAATCAGTAAACTATCTGAGTACGTGCAATCCGAACTTAATATCAAGTCTATTGAATTTAGTACTGAAGAAGAAAAATTTATCAAACTCTATGCAAAAGCAAACTTGCCAGTCCTTGGAAAAAAACTTGGAAAAGATATGGGAAAATACAAGGCCCTCATTGAAAAATTACAAGGAAGTGAGCTCACTCTTCTTGAAGAGAAAGGATCCATTCTTCTTGATGGAGTTACTTTTTTCCCTGAAGAAATTCTAGTTTTTAGAGAAGCAAAAGAAGGCACTGAGGCCATGAGTAATCGTTTCATCTCAATTGATATTGATACTCAACTAGACCCAGATTTAATCAATGAAGGACTGGCCAGAGAGCTCGTAAGTCGAATCCAAAAATCTAGAAAGGATTTGAATTTTAACGTCGGTGATAGAATCCAAGTGACCTATGCAGGCTCACCTGAGCTCGTCTCGGTTGTTAAACAATTTCACGATTATATTGCAGGTGAAACACTGGCCAGTCAACTTACAGAAGGATCTTCACTGCAAGAACTTGAATATGAAGTTGATGACTATAAATTTAGTGTTAGTTTGAAAAAAAATTAGGATAAAAATAAAGAAAGGAGCCTTAAGCTCCTTTCTTTTAAAATTTTAAATTTTTAATGACACCAATATTCTTTAAGTAATTGATCGCTTGATTAACTTGATAATCATCAGCAGGAGCAATTTTTTTAGATATTTCGTCTTCATCATCACTTGAATTTTTTAAGTCTTTCGAGTCTCTAGAATCTTTTGATTCTCTAGACTTAGCGAGTTTATCACTTTTCTTTTTTTCTCTTTGGGCCTTAAATTTAGCTGTTCGCTCTATTCTTTCTTGAAGCTCACTCGCTTCTCTTAAATTTTTCTCGTCAGTCGTTTCGATGGTTGCAGTTAAGTGATTTTTTAAATCTTTTTCACGAATGAAAGTTGATTCTTTCTTGTTATCTTCAAACCACTCTCCTTCAGCTTCTCCTATAACAACATCAGGATTAATGCCCACGGCTTGAATTTTTCTTCCCAATGGAGTCATATATTGTGCGATTGTGAGCTTCACTCCACTTGTTTCATCAATTTTAGCAACTGACTGAACTGAACCCTTACCAAAAGATTGAGTTCCCATGATAATAGCTCGCTTAGAGTCTTGAAGAGCACCTGAAACAATTTCAGACGCTGAAGCAGACGAACCATTTATAAGGACCACCAGTGGAACCTCTAGTTCCTTATAACCCGTTTTTTTCACATAACGAATTTCTTTATTCTTTGGATCTCTGCCTTCAGTCGAAACGACAATTCCATCTCTTAAAAAGATCGAAGATACATCAACTGCTTCATCGAGAAGACCACCTGGGTTACTTCTTAAATCGAGAATAATTCCTTTTAGAGGATCTTTTTTAAGTGTCTCTCTCATTTTTTTTAAAGCATCAACAATATACTCTGCTGATTTTTTTTGAAATTGAGTGAGTCTTATATAAGCAAAACCATTTTGTAAAAGTTCTGACTTAACCGGTTTTAGATAAACAATTTCACGAGTAATTTCATAATTTTTTACTCCATCAACTCCTTCTCTCGCAATTCCCAAGATAATTTTCGTTTTCATCTTTCCACGAAGTTTATCCACTGCTTGTTGCAAAGTTGATCCGACCATAGACTCATGATTAATCTCAACGATTTTATCTCCAGACTTAAGCCCTGCTTTAAAAGCAGGACTATCTTCAATCGGAGTTATGATGACAAGAATTCCATCTTTTTGAGTCACTTCTATTCCAAGTCCACCAAACTCTCCAGAAGTCTCTTCTTGCATCTTGGAGAAGACTTCACTGTCTAAATAAGCAGAGTGAGGATCAAGTGTTTCCATCATTCCATTAATGGCCCCTTCAATTAATTTATCTGTATTCACTTCGCGATAATATTGAGACTCTACTAAAAATAAAACTTTGTTTAAAAGCTCTAGCTTTTCAAAACGTGATTTTTTGGCGACTTCGTCTGGTGTGGGGGCGGCATAAGATGCCAAAGGCAAAAGACACAACGTGATTAACATTAGACTCACTGAGAGACCAGTGATGACACTTCTCATTTCTCTACTCCTTCCTTAGGTAGATGCTTAATTAGTCGAATTTCTCGCTAGAGATTTTTTATCTAAAAGCATATATGTATTTTGTGCTAAATTATTTTTTCTCACTTCAAAATAAATGCGACCCTCTCCAAGCCCACTGTTTGACCTGGGATTGGTATATCCTACAACCTGAGAGTCTTTGACGACATCACCATTTTTTACTGCATAATCAAACTGACCTAATAAGACAGTTCGAGTGTCGTTGCCATGATCAATCATAAGTACATTGCCATAACTGGCCAGTGCTCCTGTATAAACAATTTTTCCAGCTTTCGTTGCTCTCACTTCATTTTTTCCAACGAAGTTAAAAGTCACACCTTTTTTTTGATATTCAAGATTGTGGTAGCTATAAAGTGGTGGGTAATACTCACCTGCATTTAAAGGTTGAGAAGGTATTCTAATTTCTTCTGTAATTTGGACTGGGGCAAGTTTCTCACGAGTCTGGCGGGCCAATTGGCTTTTTTGATTCATGGCCATTTTGTTTTTTTCTTCATCAAGCTTTGTTTTCATATCAAGAGTCGATTTATTTTTTAATTCCAAATCGGACTTAAGCTCTTTTTTTCTTTCTTCTAATTCACCCATGAGCCCTAAAAGTTCTTTTTCTGTCGCCATTGACTCATTAAGTTTCTCATTCAACCTTTCAACTTCACCTTGAAGTGATTTATTAGATTTCATCATTCCGTCAAGGTCGGTCAGTCGTTCTTGCAATTTTGAGATCATGATTTTGCGAGCGAGCATATCTGAAGAGTTTTCAGTATTTTCTAATTTATTGAGTAACACACCCATTAAAAGACTGCGAACATGGTTGTAATTTTTCTTAAGATTGAGTCCATCAAAGTCAGCATTTCTTTTGGCGTTCGTTAAACTTTCTTCAAGTCGAGTGCGATCTTCTGCTAATTTATAATATTTTTTATTATTCATACCAATGCTGATTTCAACATTGTTCACTTCCTTAGATAACAAAGCTAACTCACGATTTTGAGCTTCAAGTTTTCTTTTCATGTCAAAGACATTGAGTTTTTCTTCTGTGTCTAATTTAACGGCAGGCACATCTAGTGCTCCAAATGCAGCAGAATGATAGACTACAGCGAAGGTTAAAAATAAAAAAAAATAAGACTTAGTCCCTAACATACCTAATGGCTCTCCCATTGATATTTTTTGGCATGAAGTGAAATGCCCACTAAAAAGACTGCCAGAGCTACTACTAAATTAAGCAGTTGAGGAATACCTAACAAAAAAGTCACTGCAACTGAGAGAATGAAAATAAGAGTTAAGCCATTCATGGCCATTTTTAAGGCCACGCGCTTTTTTCTTTGATAGCTCTCAAGTAAATAAGAAGCTTTGGCAATTTTACTTCGCACTGAAAGAAGTGAAATAACCCAAAATGTGAAAACAAAAAATAAATAAATTGAATAGCCCCAAGATTTAATCATAGTAATAAAACCAGAGCGCTTATCATTTAATTGATCATTGGTTTTAATTTTTCCAAGGGTAATACTTTCTTCTCCAACGAGATGAGACAGATAATCACGAACGAGTTCTTGAGCACGGGGCTTTAATTCTTTAGTGTAGATAATTTTTAAACCAGCATAATTAAGATCTAAAGTTGTATCAGTCACATCGACTTGCAGACTTCCTAAAACACCTTTAACTTCATCTTTAATTTGAGCTTCCGTTAATGTTTCTACTTTATAGACACCTGGCAATGCTTGCATCTGTCTGGCAACTGTTTGGTAAGATTCACCTGAGCTGATTAAAGCATAAAAATAATCACCCGCTTTATTTTCAGGAATGGTCTTAGCGAACTGCTCCTCTAAGAAAGCTTTTTGTCCTACTGAAAAAACAAAAAGAACGGAAAAAAAGATTAAGAAAAATCCTCTTATGGGTGACTTAAAAAGAATTTTAAAAAATTGGATTAAATAAAACATGCGTTCCCCGAATACACTAAACGTCCGTTGTCTAAATGAATAATTCGTCCTGTAAAACTCTTAATAAGTTCTTTATTATGAGTGGCCCAGATCACTGTCAAACCTCGTTTTGTATTATAAAGATTTAACACATCAAAAAGTCTTCTGGTATTATCGATATCAAGTGAACTTGTGGGCTCATCTGCGATCAGAACATCTGGCCTTGTTAAAAGTGATCTGATGATGGCGACTTTTTGCTTAAGTCCACCATTGGCGTCTCCAATTTTAAGTTTCAAGCGGTCTTTAATTCCTAATATTCTAGAGAGCTCATTTAAGTCTTGCATGAACTCCGCTTTATTAGAATAAACAGAAGAGTCATAAGCAAACATTAAATTTTCTTCACAAGTATATTTTCCCATCAAGCGTAAATCTTGAAAGACGTTAGAAATGAATAAACCTTTTTGATGGCTTTCATTAGGACGAATGACTCTTCCAGATGTCGGATCTGCCAAACCAGAAAGGACTTTTAGAAGTGTTGTTTTTCCAGCACCACTCGCACCCGTGACAAAAATTATTTCTCCACGCTCAATCGTGAGTTGTACATTTTTTAGTGCAGAAATTTCTCCAAACTGTACTGAGAGATCTTCACAATAAAAGACTGGTCCTTTTGATCCTTTAAGCGAGGCCTTTGATCCAATGACATTTTTTTGATTTGGTGTTTGTGTTTGGTTGAACATAATGACTAAAGCTCCTCAAGTCTGTCTTAAAAAATCATCCTGATTTTCCGGGAAAAACTCAGTCTTCCCAATAGCAATTTTAGCTTAAATTTAAATTTTAAGATAGAAAATTGAAATCTAGATAGCATTTGTCGGGTATTTTTTATAGAGACTTAGCTAAAAGTCCCGTCAATAACGCCTTCAGACAAAAGAAGTTCATAAGCCGATGTTGAACAATAAACATTAGGGATAAAGTTATTGCTGTTAAAAAGCTTTGAAATCAGTGAATTTTCTACTTCGGCCAGAAGTTTAACTTCCCCGTTTTCCATAGAAATTTTGACAGGGTCTCTGTCTAAAAGGACATTGGACTTCTTATCGGCCGAAGTGTGCTTTGCCACGTTTTTAGGAGATTTAACAAACATGATGGCCTTTTTTGGGATATCGGAAATGACCCAATCAGCCGGCCCCCCTTTTTTAGCCAGAAATTCTTCAATTTCCTGAAGCTTATTTTTGGCTTTTTTGTAGTATTTTTCCAAGGCAGCTGGGTCATCTTGCGAAAGAAGCCTACTTTTAAACTCTTCACAACGAATCGCTTTTCCACCAGTCGCGAGGAGAATTATTCGGGCCATATCTTTTATTTTTGGATTTTTATCAAGATCGCCATTCATAAAATGTTTGTGAACTAAGGTCATAAAGTAATTATCATTAAAACCATAAAATTTCATTGGGTCTTTAGAAATCATATCGAGCATTTCACTGTATTTATAAATATAACCTTTTTCTAAAAAGTAAAAACAAACTCTTTCAGCAATTGAGTCAAACTTGGCTCCGCGAGGAGACCTGATAACTTGGGAGTACCAAGCAAAACGTGAAGTGAGAAAATCTTCAACGCAGGTTAAGGCATTATGCCTGATCGTTAAAATATCGTGGTTATCAATTTTTTTCACTTGAAAGTGATAAAGTAAATAATCTCGGTCGTAAGATCCGTAGCTTAATCCAGTATAGTGGGCATCTCTGAGGAGATAATCCATGCGATCACAATCAACTTCCGAGTGCAAAATTTGATTGGCGAGAATAGATTCATCTACACCTTTCACCAAATCTGAAATGCGTTTGGGATTGATTCCATATTTTTTTAAAATATAAGTTATCCCGCCTTCGTAGTCGGTGTTTTTAATAATAAAAGAACCTAAATTTTCGTGATCATCAGGAAGGCCTTTACCATTTTTATGATTAGTCGTATCCCCATAATCTATATAGGCCATTTCCGTGGTGTGAGAGAACATGAAAGTTCCCAAGTCATGCATTAAAGCCGCAAGTCTTAAACTTTTATGATAAATACATTCATCACTAAGGGCCTTAGGGTCCATCAATTCTTTTTCAGTGACTGCTCTTCCACATGATTCAAGAATTTTGTGGGCATTAAACATAACTCCCACTGAATGGTGAAAACGAGAATGTTCAGCACCCGGAAAAACATAACAAGAAAATCCTAACTGCTTTATCCAACGCAAACGTTGATAAAAAGGAGAACAAATAATTTCCCATTCAATTGGATTGAGTTTTATGAAGCCGTAAATTGGATCATAGATAACGTGATTTTTGACTTGAGGGACGGTCTTTTCTGATGCAACTTCCATGTTAAGCTTCTTTTGAAATAAAAAAGCCCACTCGTACGTGAGTGGGCTTTGTGTTTTAAGTTAATTAATTAATGAAGATTTTTTTTGTTAAGAGCTCTCGTTTCTTTTCTTTTCTTCTTAACAGTAACCATAACTCTTTGCTGAATAAGCTCAAGCATGATTTTCGCTTCTCTTCTTAAATCGTTATCATTCACGAAGCGATAAAAATTTTCGATATCGATTGCTGTTCTGAAGTTTCTAGGAGTTTTTGGGCCTTCTGCTACAACTTCTGTTTCTGGTACTATTGACATGGTGTATCCTCCGACAAATTTAATAATACGTTTACTCAGCTCTTATGACAACAACTTCTAGGCTTCCTTATCAAATTCTACGCCGTAACTATGAAGCTTGTTGTAAAGTGTCTTAACTGTAATTCCAAGAACTTTTGCAGTTTTTGTCTTGTTTCCACCTAAGTTTTCCAATGTTCCCATAATGTGAGTTTTTTCTAATTCCTCAAGAGTAATATGGTTAAACTCTACTGGCTTTGAAATTGTCACTACTGGAGCACTCTTAATTTCAGCTGCCGTTTGAATATTGTGGTCGAGGTGAAGTTTTTCAATAACTGATCCCTCTGCCAAAATAAAAGCTCTTTCCACTACGTTTTGAAGCTCTCTCACGTTTCCAGTCCAATGAAATTCTGAAAGTGCTTTGATGGCCGACGGAGAGAAAGACTTTTGGCTTTCTTTCGATTTATTTTGATTCAAAAAGAAGTTAGCGATAATTTCGATGTCTTCTTTTCTATCTCTTAAAGCAGGTGCCTTTAAAACCACTGTACTTAGTGCAAAGTAAAGATCTTCTCTGAATTTTCCTTCACGAACAAGATCCATAAGATCTTTTGTTGAAGCTGAAATTAAGCGAACATCTGATTTAAAGAAATCATTACTCATCGCTTTCACACCCATCTTGTTGTTGATGAACTGGATGAGTTTATTTTGAATAGCTGGGGTCATTTTTTCTATTGAGTTAATAAAAAGTGTTCCGTAGTTTGCCACTTCAAGCATACCAAGGCTTGACTCTAGGCCGAACATTTCACGATCGAGAGCTTGCTCGTTCATAGTCGAGCAATCAATCGTTACGAAAGCTCTGTCACGACGGTGGCTTCGGCAATGAATTCGTCTTGCGATCATTTCCTTACCAGTAGCTGCTTCGCCCATGATGTAAGCGCTGATATCTTTATCACACACTCTATCAACCAGTGAGAGAAGATCTTTCATAGACTGTGAGCGACCGATAATTTCTTTTTCAATAATTCTAAATGAATCTTGAATTTTAACTCCAGAGCGTGACTCTTGAAGTTCTTTTTCTTTTAGTTCAATTGTTCTTAAAAGAGTTTCGTTTAAGTTTTTAGCTGCCAAATACATTTTCATGTTTTGGATTGGTCCTTTAATATCATTTAAAATTGATAAGCCTGAAGTCATATCTTCTCTTGAAAACTCGCGAGAGCCATCAAGCATCTGGCAATGAATTGAACCAATGATGACTCCGTCAGCAGAAATTGGTAAGCATAATTCTGCTTTTACACCAAGGCTTGCTTCACGAGTAAAGACCGGGTCTCTTTCAACTGTATTAGAAAAATATCCACGTTTTGTTCTAGCGATATAACCAACAGCCCCTACTCCTTTATCGAGAGTAAGACCTTTTTCTTGGTATTCACCATTTTTTGACATTAATACTGCAGAACCGTTTTCAAGAATTCTATAAACGTGAACTTGTTGTGCTTGAAAGTGATTTTTAAAAAAGATGTTTAGTGCTGTGAAAAAATGAGCTTCATCTAAGCTTAAAAAAAGCGATGAAGTTAAGTTTTCAAGGTTCATTTTCTCAGAGTTCTCTAATTTAGACATTGAAGTGCTCATTGTATTACTCCTAGACAATTTTGGTTAAAAAACCGCGATGCGTTACTTGGTAAATAATACAGTGCGTCTGAAAATATTACAAGACTAAAATGCTCAAATGTATAAAAAAATTACTCGATTTTCGTGATATCTAGGGGTTAATCCATCTAGGACTTATACAGTTTCCAAAACCAGAGGTTATGGCCCCTAATATGGCCCCGTCTCTGTCCATTATGTAGATATTTTGGTCAGCTCTAGCTCGAGAGATGACCCTTTGAGAGGTAAAGGCGATAAACTCGCCATCATTGGAATAGGTAGGATCTTCATTAGAGCCAAAGTCCTTAGTGAGGCGAGAAAGGCCCTGGCCATCGCTAGAGATTCTAAAAAGATCGAATGAATTATCGAGCCATGAAGAAAACACGATCTCTTTTCCGTCGGGAGAAAATCTTGGAGTCGCATTAAATTGGCCTACGAAGCTAATGCGCTTAACATTGGTTTCTGTGCCTCTTGGATCCATTGTATAGATCATGGCCTTTCCTGCTCTATCAGATAAAAATGTCATCAGAGTTCCATCAACTGTCACCGAAGGATCTACATCTGAAGAGAAATGATTCGTGATTTTTCTCAGTTCCTGAGACTCAATATTCATTTCATAGATTTCAGCGTTTCCTGAAATCGTGAGTGTAAGAGCGATACTTTTATTGCCTGCAAGAAAAATGGCCCCCGAATTCACACCGTCGCGACTTGAAATCGTTTTAGCTTCACGTGTTTTCATATCCATTAAATAAAGGTCATTATTTCTTCTCTTGGTTGAATTAGAAATTAATGAATAAACAAGATGTCGTCCATCGGCTGAAATCGAAGGTGAAATAACGAGGCCACCATGAGAGGTAATTTGATTAACATTCTTTCCATCGAAGTCCATCATGTAGACTTCTTTAACTGTCTTTCTTCCTTTTGAATTGCGATCGGAAACAAAAACAATTTTAGAGGTGAAGATGGAATCTTTTCCAACAATCTGCTTATAAACCCCATTGGCCATGTCGTGTCCTGCCGATCGTAGATTCGCAATGCTGGCGGTATGGGTTTGATTATAAATTTGCTTTCTATTTTTGATATCTTCAAACTGAACAGTGACCTTCATTGAGTCACCACTTTTATCAACAGAAGCTGTTCCTAAAAATCTGACACCTTTTGAATTCCAATAATCATAATTTGTCGTTTGTCTAAAAGAAGTGTTATTGGGGGCAGCTTCTATAAGAAAAAATTTCTTCTGATAAAAACTGAAGTCATTTCTTAAAAGTTTTACAAGCTCACTGGCTGCCGTTTTTTGAGCGGCTGTTAATTGGCCTGAGAGGTAGGGATCTTGAATAACCATTTTATCTTTTTCGAGCGTGGCCTCCCCCACAGCAACGATAGTTAAATTGTCATCTTCCGAAAAAGCTTGAAATGAAAATGAAAGTAAACATAGGACTAATAAAACCAACTTATTCATAAAACCTCTTAAAGTGGAAAACCTAATAATAAATCACCATTTAAAGCTCGCTTAGCAAAATCTTCTTTAAGACTTGGAAAACTTGCTGCTTTAATGGCATCAACAGCTCTTTGGTCGTATTCGGAGTCGCCACTAGTTTGATAAACCGTCGCTCTCGTGACTTCGCCACTTAAGCTTAGCCATACTCGAACTCGGCATTTTAAATTTTTATCCAAAAGGAAACTTGGAAGTTTCCAGTGAGGCCTCACAAAATCTGGAAGTTTAGAGGCATAGGCTTGGAAAGCTGTTAATTCAGCTGTGCCACCAGAGCCGTACATTTGAGTCCCTTGATTTAATTTATTTCCTGAGAGAACTAAATTTTTTAAAGCTGATTCTTTTTCGCCATTTAATCCCTTATCCGCTTTTTGAGCCGACTTTGGATCTGATTCAATTTTTTTATTACCAATAGATTTTAATTTACTTAAAAAATCTTGTCTTTTTTTAGCTGCTTGAGCTTCTTCAAAAGCCACTGAGTTATCAACTTTTGGCTCAACTGGTTTTTCTTCAACCTTTGGCTCTACTTTCGGTTCTTCTGTAACAGCTTTTTCAACAGGTGTATTTTCTTCAGGCTTTGCTTCTTCAACTCCACTAGAGAGATTTTTTAATTCATTAATTGTGTAAGTGGGCATGGCCACCATGTCGACACGGACAGAAGCTTCGATCAGTTCGAGATTTTTATCTCTAGTTTTTTGAGCGATTTCAAAAGCAATTTTTCCACCGATGAGAGTTGAGCAGATCAGTGCGATGTGAATATAAGTTGAGCGCCTTAAAAAAAATGCAAACGCGGGGTGATTTAATATGGGCTCTTCACGGGAGTTGATCATTATTGCTTGTCTCTTATTGTTTTTCTTCCGTAACCGTCACGAGAGCAATTTTACTAATGCCACCTCGCTTTAAGTGAGACATCAATTTAGCAACTTTGCCGTAAGGTAAATTAAAATCTGCTCTTAAAAAAACCGTATCTGTCTTATTGACCTTAAATTGCTTTTCAATTTCTGGTATGACTTCATTTAAGAGAATTCTATCTTTTCCTAAAAAAAATTCTTCTGTCTTACTGAGAGACAAAATAACCTGAGTGGCACTTAAATTTACGGGATTCACTTCTTTTGTTTTTGGTAAATCTAATTTGATTCCATTGAGCATCAAAGGAGCTGTTACCATAAAGATAACCAGCAAAACCAACATAACATCAACCAAGGGTGTGACGTTGATATCTGAAATGGCCCCTTTTTTCTTTCCTGTATTAAACGCCATAAAAATCCTTACTCGATTACTGAGCGCTCAACGACGTTAATAAAATCTTGTCCAAAACTTTCCATTTCAGAATTAACTCTTTCATTAACACTATTAAAATGGTTATAAAACCAAACGGCAGGAATCGCTGCCGCTAAACCAACTGCAGTTGCAACGAGGGCCTCTGCAATTCCTGGAGCGACGGCATCGATAGATCCACCTCCACCAGCAAGTCCTGCGAAGGCATCAATAATTCCCCATACTGTTCCAAATAATCCAACAAAAGGAGAAACTGATCCAATTGAAGCGAGGGTTGGTAAAAGCTTACTTAATTCTTCATTCGTTTCATTGGCCCCTTTTTTTAAACCGCGCTCTAAAACGCCCATTCCAAAGTTTTGAAAATGAAAAGCAAGGCCACTTTTATGTTGACCAGTATAAGCCTCTTTCATCTTCATTAATTCAAGATATCCGTTGGTATAGAGTGCCTTATAGGGAGAAAAAGGAAGCATTTCTGCTTTAAGCATAATTTCTTTTAAATTTTCTGTTGTTTGATAAATTTCAAAAAACTTTTTGTTACTTTCTTGAACTTCAGCAAAAAGTTTCTTTTTCTTTAGAATAATTCCCCATGAATAAACTGAAGAAGCGACTAATAATCCTAAAACAATTTTTACAACAATACCTGAATGCCAAATAATGTTGATAATATCTAATTTTGCACCTTCCATTATTTATGCTCTCCTTAACACCATTTAAAATGAATTATTTTTATCTCATTATCATAGACAATTTTTCACAGATTTTTAAGATAAATCGATCAATCCCGATAGATATACTCAGGCTTCTTTTTTAAAGCGTAATGCAAGTAGGCCACGCCAAAAGAAATCAAAATGAGAAAGGAAAAGGTCGAAACTTTTCTTTCAGCTGCAAAAGGTGTGTAGAGATCGGCCCAGACAGGATCAAAACCCATGAAGGCATAAAGGGGGATAATAAAAGCCACGAGAAAAAAGAGAGGTATCGTCCAGTTGCGGCGACGCCACTCTCCTACATAAAGCAGGAGGAAAAAAATAATAAAATGCTTTAAGGAAATTGTTTGTTCGTAGATAAATGTAGAGTTGGAAAAAATATAAAAAAGTAAGGGAAAAATAAACATTCTTTTATTTAAGTCCTGATCACTTCTCACTGGATAAAAAACATCGATAATGATTAAAAAGGCATAATCAATTCCAAAAAAAAGAAAGGTGCCAATAATTGAATAAAGAAGCCGGTCGACTTCTAAAATCATCATTTTATTTATTTGAATATTGCCAAGACCAATGAGACCTAAAAGTAAAAAAAGTAACGTGACGATAATTTCTAATCTTGGAATTTGAATACTATTTCTTAGATAGCTTTTTAATGAATAGATTTTCTTTGTTTTTAGTCCAATAAAAAGTGTCGCTAAATAAAAAACACAGACTTTGGCGATGATAATAATGATCCAACCTCTATCGCTTATCCAATCACCGATCGTTCGAATATTGTGGTCTAAGATCAAATGAAAATACGAAATAAGTGAAATAAGTAAAAGATGGAAAAGCCACAACACACCATAAAAAAGTGAATAAAAAAGAACTTGATTTCCTAAATTGGACTTAAAAAAGTCTAATGTGGATTCATAAAATTGATTAAGATTTGCTTTCATTTAAAAACGGCTTGGCTTGGGCCTTAACCAGTTTAGCTGAAGCTCTGGTGAAGGATAGATTTGACTATACTTTTTATATAAAGCATTAGTTTTAGTTAGCTGATCTATTTTTTCTAAGAGATTTAAATAGGTATTCCAGATTTTCAAATCGCTTTTTAGAGCAGAATCCATTTCCTGAGTCGTTTCAAACTGCTCTTGAAAACTAAAACCCTTCTCATATAGAACATTACTCATTTTACTTAGGTGATCATCAATAAGTTTCTTATTAAATGGCTTTCCATTGAAGTTACTTCCTAGAAAACTTTCTAATTCTTTAGATGATACGTAGTTCTTAAAATAACCTCGCCTCACTCTAATATAGTCTTCAAATAAAAGAAGAGAGATCTCAACCTTGGAGAGATCTAAGGTTCTAATAAAAGGAAGTGAGAGAAGAAAAATGTACTCTTTGTCGTTTGTTGGAAGAGCTGCGTGAATGACATCGGTAGTATCAAGTAACAAGATTTTAATTCTCTTTTCATAGTGTCCTTGAGTCTCAAGGAGTGTAATAAAAGATTTTTCTAAATCAAATTCTGGTTTATGAAAATCCCATTTTAACTTAGTTGCATTTTTTACCAACCAAAGCTCTGAAAACATATTCCAAAATTCAGATTCAGTTGGAACATTATAGCGTTTCATGTCGGACAGTTTTTTCTTATCAAGGTACTGTTGTTTTTCTGCTTCTCTTTTTTTCAACTCTCCTTCAAGTCCATCTTTTTTAATGAGGTCTTTTATGGAATTGAAATCGAGAATTTCTTTAGGGACTTCTTGGATGGCTTCTGTGCCGGCTGTTTTAGTCGTTTCTTTGGCAACTTCTTTGGCTACTTCTTTAG
>JAYSPR010000074.1:0-1869 GCA_043721975.1 Bacteriovoracaceae bacterium | reverse complement strand
GACAGACTAAAATTTTATCTGAATTTAAAACTGGTTCTAGATCGCTCTGACAAATTCCAGAATCTTCCATCACCACAACTTTTGATCCTCTTGGACAAGCCGGCTCATTTTTTTCACCACAATGATTTTGACCACAAAATTTTGATCCACCTTGAGGGCACTGGTAGTCTACAACCTCATACCATCCATAACGACAGCTCTCACAGCGATTTTCACCTTGTGTCTCACAATCCTTGTTAACTTGTTCGCAACGAATGGCCGTGCCCAAGCTAAAGCGATCAGATAATTTTCCAAGGTTTTTATTTCTCGCAAAATCAAAACTTTCTTCATTAAATCTTAGAAATTTCATTCCTGATAAAAGACTCTTAGTTGTGAGTGCTTGGTATTTTTGATGAATTACACCGTTTTGAACATTAGGGAGATCGATATCAATTTGTGAGAGTTTATTTTTATATTTGAAACTTAAATGCAATTTGAAAGCTTGGAAATTTATTTTAAACTGATCAACGCCTTCCATGTAAACATATTTCTCACCTTCATCCTCATTTGTGTTTGAAGTTGACATTGAGCTTTGTGGGCACTCTTCTTTATTTTTTAATTCTAAAACATTTAAAGTTGATTTTCTTTCTTTATAACCGACAGAGTAATAAACACAGTGAAGCTTTTTTGCGAGTCCACCGATCGTTGGAAGTGTCACTCCCATAACATATTGCTCTATTCCAGGTGGCCTAAGTATTTCTTGATTATTATATTTAGGGCCGTCTATTTTCAAAGCATAAATCCACTCTGAACTTAACAGCCAATCAACTTCTTCTAAGGATTTATTTTCAGAAGTTTTAAATGCACAGCTTGAAGTAAAAAAAACTAAGCAGAAAATTAATAAGCATATAAAAAATTTTATCATAGCTTCATCTCTCTCATGCAACGAAAGCCAACTTGGAATTCATCGACATTGACGTAAGGATTAAGCCCACGAAAATCAAAATCACGAAGTTTAGCTCCTTCCCCATTCCATCCAGCCCTAAAACCCAATTTATGCCATGAGGATTTTGAATCAAAATAAAATGAAGAGGCTTTCAAGTTGCTTTCTGAATCGATAGGATTTCTCATAGCTTCAAAAACACCACCCATGGTCTCAAATAATCCTGCCCAACTTGGCTCACTAGAATTAGTCCTATATTCAAACTTTTCGAGACAATCCTTTGAATAAATTAATTTGCAGTCAGATTTATATTCACTTGCTTTTTTAGTCCAATAGTAAGGTGATCTTAAATTTTTCTTAGGTATTTTTTCATTTAAATCCATTGGTAAAAATGAAGCCGCATCAAAAAAATGGGCCTGCATGATTTGACGACCCTTGTAAGAACAATAATTTTGCATCTGATTAAACGTCAGTGTTGTCGATGGTAAAAAAAGCTCATTCCCCTTTTTTTCAGTTATTCCTGCCGTGAAGTCAGGATTTCCAAATTTAAGCCATAGGTTAATATCAAAGTTTGTCGTCAAATGAGTGTCGAGATAGATATTGCGATTGAAATTATCAAAACGAAAATCTTCTCCATCTTTAACATCTACTTGTTCACCATAAGCATAGGCCCTTTGTTCTAGATAAACTTCGTGACAATTATCTTCTAAAAAAATATCTAAGGTCTTAAGTGATTTTTTATCGACTAGTGTGATGGCTGCACCCACTTCACTCAAACCTTCATAAGAGCTATTAGATTTTGTGAGATACCTGAAAGGTAAATTTCCAAATTCCTCAAATGTAACAATTGAATAATCTAAATTCTTACTTAAAAGAGCATGGCACTGAAGAAGAAATGAACTACATCTTAAAAGAGACTCATCAAATTTTTTAGTTAAACCAAATTC
>JAYSPR010000073.1:0-10414 GCA_043721975.1 Bacteriovoracaceae bacterium | reverse complement strand
TCACTCACTAACTTATGAGCGTCAGCACTCAATGCAAATTGATTAATATGGCGATATTTGTTGAGCATTTTTCGGTGTTTTGTTGAGAGATTTTTCTTTTCATCACTAGAAAAATTTAAAAAATCAAATGAAGACATGATGGTTTCTTCAAAACCCACCTCATTGGGTTCAGAGTAGTATGACATCAACAATTTTTTGTCTTCTTGGGAGTCTTCAAAAAAGAATATCTTTCCCTTGAAATTGTTAATTGTTTTCAATGTGACTATCCTGTTAAAAATGTTAGATATCCAATAATAAACCCTTTCGGTAAAGTTTAACGAAAACTGTACAAGTTTTTATTTTTTATCGAATTTACAGCAACTTGATAAGCTTTTTGCTTTTTTATTTAGAGCAAGAAATCATGGCATTCCTCTCTCAAATTGACCAAATAAATGGTCGGGAAATTGTTTTTTCTTATAAAGGGCAATAGCTCTTTTTTTATAGGGTAATTTTCATTATACTGGCCTCATAATGAAAAAGATTTTCAATTCAAAAATTTTTATAGCGATAGCCTTTTTTTGTCTTGGTTTTCTAGTCAATCAAGGGCTACGAAATTATCATGCGGCCACCTCAATTCCAGATTCAAGATTTCCCTTTAACCCAGAAGACTTCGAATTAGACGTTAAGAAAGCTCCAAAAATTCTACTGGATGATAATTTTCAAGGTGCAAGCACTGTAGGATTACTGAGTAAAAGAGAAGACGCTACAACCGTGTATTATGAAATACCACTCAAGGAAAATTTGGGTGATAAACATAAAATGAATGTGGATATCAAAGACGGTGTCATTAAAATTTCGGAAGAGTTAAAAAGTGATGAGCACGGTTCAATTGAAACAAGTAGTGAGAGAATTTTTACGATTGATTCAAATCTCGACAGCACTAAAGCTGAAGTGATTAATGAAAAAGATAAAATTGTGATTAAAATACCTAAGAAATAAGGAAAGTATTATGTTTAAAATGCAAGCAGGAATCGTTCTAAGTTTAATGCTCATGTCAGCTTCTGTCATGGCCAAGCCTTATGAAATGGTGTCAGAGCATTCAAAAGTAGGCTTTGATGTGGATTATATGTCCATGACAAAAGTCGAAGGAAAGTTTAAAAAGTATCGCGGTTTTTTTAACTTATCAGACCAAGGCAATGAGCTTTCCAATGTGAAAGTTATTGTTGAAGGATCGAGTGTAGATACAAATGATGACAAGAGAGATTTTCACTTAAAAGGACACGAGTTCTTTTTTGTAGCGAGCTATCCAGAAATTACTTTTACTTCAAATCACACCGTGAAAATCAGTGAAGGGAAGCCTTTTTCACTTCCAGGTGAAATGACCATGAGAGGAATTACAAAGCCAGTTACGCTGAGTGGGGTTTATGTTGGGGCCAAGAAAGATCCGTGGGGGAAGGAAAATAATTTTTTCACTTTAACGGGTGAACTTAATCGCAAAGATTTTGGCATCGTTTGGAATAAAGATATGGATACTGGTGGTTACTTAGTAGGGGACATGGTTCGTCTCACATTAAGTGTGCAGGCCCAGGCCCAGGGTGAGAAAACTTCTTTTTCAACTCACATGGTTCCACACACTAAAGCGATACAAGAAAGAAGTGATTTGAAGAAGGGAAAAATTAAGAAGCTCTCAACAGCAACTGATGAAAGCGATCATAAAGCGCCTAAATAAACTTGATCACGCAGTAATTTTTCTTACCTTTTCTTAAAACCATACAGGTCTCGCTGGCCAGATGAGTCTCGTTGATGACAGTGGTAAGTTCTGGGCAAATATCGTTATTGAGATAAACGCCTTTTTGTTCGACTGATCTTCGGGCTTCGCTTTTACTTGGAAAAAGGGGAGTTTGAGCGAGAAGATCTAAAAGAGGAAAGCCAGCTTTAAGGTCTGCTCTTTTTAATTCTAGAGATGGAACATCTTTAAAAATTGAATTTAAGTCTTTATCTTTTAAGTTTTCAATTTTTTCACCAAAAAATATTTTTGTGGCAGATAAAGCAGCGGCAAGTCCTGCTTCACCATGAACGAGTTCGACAACTTCGCGGGCCAAAACTTTTTGGGCCTCTCTTAAGTGAGCTTCATTTTTAGTTTTTTCTTCGAGTGCTTTAATTTCTTCAAGGCTAAGGAAGGTAAAATATTTTAAATATTTATCAACAGCTGCATCTTCGCTATTAAGAAGAAACTGGTACATTTGGTAAGGAGAAGTCATCTCTGGATCTAAGTAAATAGCAGTTCCACCTTCTGATTTACCAAATTTATTTCCTTGTGAATCAGTGACGAGCGGGATGACTAGTCCATAAACTTGTTTGGCATCCATTTTTCTGGTGTAATCGATACCGGCTGTAATATTTCCCCATTGATCACCTCCGCCCATTTGAAGGACGACATCGTGGTGAAGTGCGAGGTGACGGAAGTCGTAAGCTTGAAGCATTTGGTAGCAAAATTCTGTAAAGCTTAAACCGACTTCAGATTCAATTCTATTTTTGACAGAGTCTTTGGCGAGCATTTCAGTGATGCGAAATCTTTTACCGACGTCGCGAAGAAATTCAATGAAAGAAAATTTTCCCATCCAATCAAAGTTATTCACCATGAGGGCCGGATTTTCTCCATCAAATTTTAAGATTTGTTTAAATTGTTTCTTTTGAGCTTCAAGATTTTCTTGAATGACTTCTTCGGTTAATAAAACGCGCTCAGTGCTTTTTCCTGAAGGGTCGCCTATCATGCCGGTAGCTCCACCTAAAACGACGACAGGTTTATGACCTCTTTCTTGAAACCTTTTCATCGTCACCATGGCAAAAAGATTTCCGATTTGAAGAGACTTCGCTGTCGGGTCATAACCAATATAAAAGGCAATTTTTTTATTATTGAGAAGATCTTTAACTTCTGGACTTGAAACGTCCGCAATTAAGCCTCTTTGTTCTAATTCTTCATAAAAAGTCATAAGCAGTTCCTATTTTGAGCTTGAAATGGCACTATTATCATAAATTATTTTGAGAGGAATTTCATGTATATAATTATAAAAGTGCTGGTGACGGCCATCTTAGTCGCAGGAATTTCAGAAATTGGGAAGCGTCTCAGTTTTGCTGGCGGTATTCTCGCTTCTTTGCCGCTTACATCGATACTCGCCTTCGTATGGATGAATCACGAGTCGGGGAGTTCCAAAGAAATTATTGATCTTTCTTACGTCATTTTTTGGATGGTCCTTCCTTCACTCTTTTTCTTTTTAGCATTGCCATACTTTTTAAAATTGGGATGGAAATTTTATCCTGCACTTTTAACCAGCTGTGTGCTGATGTTTGGTGTCTATACTGTCTATTCACTATTTTTAAGTAAACTAGGTGTAAAAATATAAAAAATTTAAAAAGTGATTCGATTCTTTTTTATGATGGAGACTGTGGTCTTTGCCAGAGGTCTATTGCTTTTTTAATGGCCTTGGATAAAAAGAAAAAATATTGTTTTGCTCCTTTAAATGGTGTGGCTTACAAGCAGTATCTTGAGATTGAAAGTCCCATGGATACAGTCATTTTTTATCATCAATCAAAAGTGTATATAAAATCCCAGGCCATTATTGAAGGACTTCGATATCTTGGTGGGGTCTATCATTTGGCATTCATTTTTTATTTCATCCCCACATTTTTAAGAGATTGGCTCTATGACAAAATTGCTAATAACCGAAAAAAAGTTTCATGCCTCATACTCACTAAAGATCAACGTTTTTTACCCTAAAGATAGATATTAAAGATAAATATTTTTGTTATAATAAATTATGGAAAAACAAACTAAGTTAATGGTCAATCATAACGAAGAAAGAAAATGGATATCAATTATCTCGCTCGTTATGGGAGTTGTGATTCTTGGAATTAAATTTTATGCCTACCATAAAACAAATTCTCAATCGATTTTTTCAGATGCCCTAGAAAGTATCGTCAATGTTGTCGCTGGCTCCATAACGATTGCTGTGATTGTAGCGGCAGCAAAACCTGCTGATGCTGATCACCCTTATGGGCATGGTAAACTCGAAAGCATGGCCGCTACTTTTGAAGGCGGGGCCATTACTCTTGCTGGTGTTCTCATCGTTATTCAGTCGATTCAAATCTTTTTTCATGGTGCGAGTGTTGCTGAGTTAGATATCGGACTTATTCTGACTATCATTGCGGGACTTTTAAATGGTCTTATGGGGTACGTGCTCAAAAAAAGAGGAGAGCTTTTTCATTCGGACGCACTCATTTCAAGTGGGACACATTTATTAGGTGATGCCCTGACGAGTATAGGTGTTATTGTCAGTTTACTTGTCGTGAAAATTACGGGAGCCTCTTGGGTTGACCCGGTCATTGCAGCTTTTTTTGGTGGAATGCTTTGTTATTCGGGAACAAAAATTCTCATTCGTTCAGGTAATGTACTTTTAGATGCACACGATGATGACACGCTTGCTAGCATCGCTAAACTTTTTGAAAAGCATTACGAGCCAGGCATTATTGATATTCATTACACTCGGGTTATTAGAAGCGGGCCTTTCCATCATATAGACTGTCATTTGGTTATTCCGGAATTTTGGTCAGTGGCCGATGCTCATGATTTTAGTGAACGCTATGAAGAAAATATTGTTCGTGATTATCCTATACAAGCAGAGTTTCATTTTCACCTTGACCCGTGTCGTCAAGTTTATTGCTCACAGTGTGAGATGAAAGAGTGTCCAATTCGAAAAGATACCTTCGTAAAAAGAAGTGTATTTGATGATTTAAAACTTATGACTTCTCCAGGTGAAGTGAAGTAATTAAATTATTTTTTTTGAACTTTCAGATTAATCGCCATTTCGTATTGCTTTAAAATGTCGGAATCAATTTCAGTTTTCTCCAATGACTTTATAGACTTCATTGAATTTTTCATTTCATCACAAGAGTGGATTCCGCCGTCACCATTAATAGGCTTATTTCTTCCGCCTTCTTTCATCCAAGTGATCTCACCATTACAAAATTTACATCGTGCCATTGGGCTTTCCTTATCAATTTTCCTATACAATATTTGCCAATTTGAGGCACAATAGGAATCTCATTATAACAAGGGTTAGGCATGCTAGATATTAAATTCATTCGAGAAAATTCTGACATCGTAAAACATACCTGTGTGCAAAAGAATATATCACTAGATATTGACCAACTGCTCACCATAGATCGCGAGTTAATTGCGTTAAAAACCGAAGAACAAAATCTTTTGACTCAAAAAAATGGATTAACAGCGAAGATTCCTAAGGCGTCTGCTGACGAACGTCCATCTTTGATTGCTGAAAGTAAATCTCTAGATGAGAAAGTGAAGTCCCTTAAACCTAAAGTGGAAGATTTAGAAGCTCAATTAAAAAATCTTATGTATCTCGTGCCACAAATCCCTTCTCCTAAAGCTCCATTAGGAAAAGATGATAGTGACAATGTTGAAGTAAAAAAATGGGGAACACTTCCTAAGTTTGATTTTACACCACTTGATCACGTGGCCCTTTTAGAAAAAAATAACTGGGCCGACTTTGAGCGAATCGCTAAAGTTTCTGGCTCACGATCATATTCACTTCGAAATGAAATGGTCTTAGTTGAAATGGCCATGCACCGTTTGGCCATGGAAAAACTCATGGAAAAAGGTTTTAACCTTGTGTCTGTTCCGGCCTTTGCCCGCGAAGAAGCACTCTATGGAACGGGACATTTTCCCAATGGACGCGACCAAGCTTATTTCATTCCAGAACATAATTTATATCTTGCCGGCACAGCTGAAGTTCAAATTAATTCACTTCATGCTGGAGATATCTTAAAAGAATCGGAACTTCCGATTTTATATGCGGGATATTCGCCTTGTTTTAGAAGTGAAGCTGGCTCATATGGCCGCGACGTTCGAGGTCTCATTCGCGTTCATCAATTTATGAAAGTAGAACAATTTGTTATTTGTAAAAATGATCCAGCTGAATCAGAAAAGTGGCATCAAATTTTACTAGAAACTTCTGAAGAGATTGTTCAGGATCTTGAGCTTCCATACCGCATTGTTGAATGCTGCACGGGAGATATGGGAGCAGGTAAAGTCAGAATGTACGATGTGGAAGCATGGGTTCCATCAGAACAAAAATATAGAGAGACTCATAGCTGTTCAGCTCTACATGACTGGCAAGCAAGACGCACTCAAACTCGCTATAGAGATGGGGATAATAAAGTTCAATTTGTTCACACGCTTAATAACACGGCCATTGCGACTCCAAGAATTTTGGTTCCTTTTTTAGAAAACCATCAGCAAGCTGATGGAACAATCAAGATTCCTAAAAAGCTTCAACAGTACCTGGGTGGAAGAACGGTTTTAGGAAAGTAATTTTTTATAGTGAAGTGGGTTTTCATATTGAAGACCCAGTTTATTTTTTGATTTTTCGTTTGATATTTTTAAAGGATTATTGATTTTACTCTCTGATTCAGAGTAATGAATATCGGGTAAATTTAAAACCCTGGCCATTTGAGTGTAATAATCTTTTTTCGTCACTCTCAAATCACTAACTACATTGACTGTCTCCCCCCAAAAGTTTAGCTCAATCACTTTAGTTATGGCATTGAGACAATCATTCAGTGAAGCAAGGTGAAGGTAATCATCACCATTATTTAACATGGATCTTCCAGCAAGAAAAAAAACAGGATGCCGATCAATGCCGTAGAGACCACCAGGGCGAATAATTGTGCAATTTTTAAATCGCCCTCTTAAGTAAGTTTCGGTCTTAACTAGAAGAGGTGAGCTGCTAGTTTTTACATCAATCATTGTCTCTTCGCTCGCTTCTCCAGAATCTTTTGAATAGACAGAAGTCGATGTGGTGAAAATTATTTTTTTATCTGGGGAGATTTGATTGAAGAAAGATTGAATCAAAGTGAGCTCTAGTGGCGGTATTGTATAGATAAGAATATCGCTATTTAAAATAACTTTTGGAATTAATGGCTTGGCAGAAAGATCAATAGGAATTGATTGTATTCCCAATTCTTCAAGCTCAAGAGTTCGATCGTGACCTGTCGATACGATCAATTGAGAGTTTTTAGACTTTAATTTAAGGGCCAGAGGCTTTCCTAGCCAGCCGCAGCCAATAAGAGCGATTGCTTGATTCATGATTGCGTAGACCCTCATCTCCAGATATTATTACAAGGATTTTATCTTACAATAGGAGTTTATAATGAGAACACTTTTTTATCTCAGCTTGCTTACAATCTTATCTTTCATAACTTTAAGTGTCCAAGCTTTCACTGATCCAAAAGTAGGTGGACTTATAACTCTTAAAAAAGGCTTAGAAAGTAAGATAACGAAAACAGGAATCCTTTATGTTTTCGCTAAACAAGCAGGTCCAGATTCAGGTCCAAACGACAGAACTCCACCAGTTGCTGTTATCAGAATTGAAAATCCAAAATTTCCACAGGCCTTTGTTCTAACTCAAAAAAATGTCATGATTCCTGGTGCAGCTTTCAAAGGACCACTTCATGTGATTGCTCGTTATTCACCAACTGGAGATGCACTTAATAAAAGTGGGGCAGTTGAAGGGATTGATCCAAAAAATGTTTCAGCAGATCTTGGAAATAAAAATCTCAACATTGAATTAAGCGTCGAACTTAAATAGTGGATGTTAGTCTTTTTCCTAAAAGAGAAGAATGGGGAACTGGAGATGAAGCACTCGATATGAAATTGAGTGCTTCTCTCCGTGAGACTCTTAGTCAATTAAGCTTAGAATCAATAGCCCATTTTTATACTACGACTATTCAAATCAAAACGAGGGCCTACAATCCTACTTTTCAGGTCACTATAGAGCTTTTAATAAAGGCCTTACTTTATTCTTTGTCTCCTGAAACACCGATCGACCAGTCGTTAGTTAAATTAAAAGGTGCCTACGCTCAAAAAAAGAAAATACCCTTTGTATGGAATGATAAAGATCAAGTCTTACAGGAACTAAAAGAAAAAAAGCTTGTTCGTTATCAATCACAAATTGATTTTTCAATTTTGACTCCAGAGCAAGTAGAGCGTAATCCCTATATAAGAGAAAGTATTAAAAGAAGCGAATTTGAATTACATACAAAAATTATTTTTAAAGATTTTAAAAATTATTTAAGTGATGAAGGAAGTAAAAATCTTCATACTAATGATTTTTTTCAATCATTGCGTTTAAAAGAGACAGTTTTAGTTATTGATCAGTTTGCCGAGATTTGGTTTCACGAGGGGCTTTTATATACTTTGCCAAAATTTTCATTACTTAGTTAGTTTTGTATCAAGTGCAAATTCACCCTCAAATAAAGCTCTCGCTCCACAATAAGCATTTTTACAAGCATATCCAGGATCTTCAATGATTATTTTTGTGCCTTGTCTGGTAATAATTGGTTTACACTCTAAAGCGTCTTTATCTATTTCGGAAATTAATTTATCTTTGATGACTTGCCCTTGTTTATTCCAGCCACAATAGTGACCATTGGCCCAATTTGTATCAGCTTCAATTGAAATTTTTCCTTCTTTGATTTCACTGACGAATATAGTGCCCGTAGAATTTCGATAAAGCCCAATCCAAGGATTTTTACTTTTGTGCTCACTGAGTTTATAGACGGTGGCACAAGCTTCATTGTGTTGTCTATTTTTACAGGCTTTCGTATAATACTCTAGGGCTTCTGCTTTTTTTCCCAAATGTTCGAGAGCATAGGCTTTTTTAAAACAACTTTCACCACGATCTCCATCGTGATCTTTTTCACAGATGATACTTAAGTCATTGATAGCATTTTGCCATTGTCCGATTTCGATTTCTAGAGTTCCAAGTTTAAAACACTCCCACTCGTTTTTTTGACAATGTAGTCGGTAAGACTTAATTAATTCCTCAACACCACCAAGTTCTCTAATTCGAGTAGTGTGACTATTATCGAGGCAATTATCTTCATCAGACGGCAAGAGACCGAGGCAGTTGTCTCGAACTTTGATCCAAGATTTTTGCTCAGCTTGTAATTTTAAGACTTCAGTAGTTGAAGAAGCTTTTACTTTCGTTTTATAAACAGTCGCTAAAAGACTATCTAATTCTGCCAGACTTGATGACTCACAAATCTTTTTCTCTATTGGGAAATGAGCTTTGGTGCAATCGAAACTTGCTTTAAAGAGAGTAGCATGGACAGTTGTTGAAATAAGAAAGCTTATAAAAATAGTCACGATATTTTTCATTTTAATTCTCTTTTTTTCCGATTGGATAAATTCCCAATACTTTTAGTGCAGAAGTGAGGTTTGCAAGATTATCAATAGCATTATTAAAGAGTTCAAGTTGAGAGAATTCCAAATCAGCATGAATATAGTACTGCCACTCTTTACCTAAAATTGGAAATGATTGAAGTTTGGTTAGGTTAATTTTCTTAGATGATAAATAGGTGAGGACTTTAGCGAGTGAGCCAACTTCATCAATAACTTCAAAAAAGATAGAGGCTTTGTTTGAAGTGGGATCCACAAAATGTTCGCTATCACGTTTTAAAATTAAAAAGCGTGTGTAGTTTTTTTTATCAGTATGAATGTCTTTTTCTAATATAGGTAATTTAAATAATTCACTAGCAAGTTGAGGAGCAATGGCTCCGCGTTTAGTTATTTTTTGCTCACTAATTTCTTTAGCTGATAAAGCGGTGTCAAAGGACTCAACCAATTTAATATTTGGGTATTGATCAAAAAAGGGACGGCATTGGTGAAGGGCCATAGGGTGAGAGTGAACTTCTGTTAGGTCTTCTATGTTTTGACCTTCTAAGGCCATTAAGTTCTGGCGGATGTGTAAGTAAGCTTCGCCAATAATATTTAATTGAGATTTTTCTAAAAGGCCGTAATTGGGAAGAATGCTCCCGGCAATTGAATTTTCGATGGCCATTATGGCCGAATGGTTAGACTCATTTTTTTGTAAACGCTGAACGAGTTCATAGAATGAGTAGCACGGGACTATATTCACATCACTTCCAAAAAATTTTTGGGCAACAATATGGTGAAAACTACCTTCAAACCCTTGGATCAGGACATTTTGCATTGAGAGACTCTCTATTAAGTTTTAAATTAATAATTAACTTAATAGAGAGTATAAAGAAATTATTTTAACTTAGTACATAATTTTAAAGCATTTTGAGCATCATAGTGACCAAACATTTCTGGAATGGTAAGCATTGAATAAATATCAGATTCAGAAAGATTGTAGTAAATGTCACTATTGATGGCCTGAAGGCGATCTGCGATACATTGATACTTATTTTCGCTAGCAGATATAGTTGTAGTGACTGCCATAAAAAGTGTAAGGTGATCTTTACCTACTTTAACGGAGTCCCTTTTAAGCAGCATAACGGTTTTGTTCAGCATACTCTTTCGGACTCATATAACCAAGTGAAGAATGCAATC
>JAYSPR010000072.1:0-39764 GCA_043721975.1 Bacteriovoracaceae bacterium | reverse complement strand
TGGTCTTCCTTCGGTTAAAGTTCCAGTTTTATCAAAAACAATTGTATCGATATGAGATCCAATCTCAATAACATCACCACCACTAATAAGTAATCCATTCTTAGCAGCATCACTAGTTGAAATCATAATGGCCATTGGTACTGCAAGCCCTAAGGCACACGGACAAGCAATAACTAGAACTGAAATCATATGGACTACAGCTAGAGAAAGGTCTTGAGTGCTTAAATACCAAATGATAAAGGTCATGAGCGCAATGATCAAGATAACTGGAACAAATACTTTTACGATTTGATCAGCATATTTTTGTATAGGTGCTTTTTTGAGTTGAGCCTTTTCCACAAAGCTGACAACTTGAGAGAGTTCAGTTGAGTGCATGGTTGAAGTAATTTTTACATTGACTGATCCTTCGCAGTTTAAACTTCCTGCAAAGACATTTGATCCAACTATTTTAGCTAGAGCCTGAGATTCACCAGTCAGCATTGATTCATCAGCATGAGTTTCACCACTTTGAACAATTCCGTCCAGCGGGTATTTTTCGCCAGGTTTTATCCTTATAACATCTCCAATTTGAAGATCCTTAACAGGTGTATTTACTTCCTTGTCATTTATTAAAAGAGCAGCAAACTTAATTTGCATTTTAAAAAGGGAACTTAAATTATTCCTCGCTTTTGTTTTAGCGAGCCCATCGAGATAATGTCCAAGAAGCGAGAAGGCAATAATAAAAGCACCCCCTTCAAAGTAAGAGTGAGTGTGAGGATAAAATATTAAAAGATAGACACTATAAAAATAAGAACTAAAAGCACCTAGGCCTATGAGAGTATTCATATTTGAATGAAGTCTTATGATTGCAAAAAAATAGGGCTTTCCAAATATGAAGATTAAAATTGTCGTGAAGATACCTTGATAAAGATTGCTGTGAACAATCATCGCAAAAAACATCGTGAGTGAGGCAAGCAAAAGAGCAAAAAGTGCTTTGTAAAAATCTTGATTAATATAGGTATTTTTATTTTCAGAGGCTCGGGAGTTTACATCAATGGCCCTATAACCTAATTTATTAAGCAGAGAATTAAAAAGATCGAGATCGAAATTTTCTTCGAATTCAAACTCAGCTTTTTCAGTCGCAAAATTCACGACAGCACTTTTAATTCCTTTGAGCTTTAGTGTTTCAGCTTCGATAATCCCAGAGCAGGCAACACAAGTCATACCTTCGATTTTAAAAGATTTTTTATTCGAGTTATTCAAGCTCGACATTTTCTACCTGAAAGCCAGCTTTGGCGATATTGTCTTTTAAAACGGCCAGGGAGCAATTATCAGAATTAAATTTGATATTAACCCTTCCAGCTTCAACGTTGATATCAATTGAATGTTCAATATTGAGTTCAGTAATTTGCTTTTTTATTTTATTTGCACAACCACCACAGTGCATTCCATTAACTTTAAAATTTGCTGATTTATTCATAAAATCTCCCATTTGTTAGGTATACGCCACAATCGTAGTCCTAGTGACAATTTACTTATTATAAGGATGATTGGCCACTATCGTTTGGGCCCTATAAATTTGCTCAACAAGTAAAAGCCTAGCAAGTTTATGTGGATAGGTCAGTTCAGATAAAGAGAGTTTTTGGTGACTTCTTTTGATAACGGCTTCTCCGTGTCCTGAAGCTCCACCGATGATGAAAATAACGGACTGTGTTTCATAGAGAGAACTGAGCCATTTAGAGAACTCACGACTTTCAAATTGTTTACCTTTCTCAGTGAGGAGAATAATGACGGGATGTTCATTTTTAGAAAGATCATCAATT
Organism: Bacteriovoracaceae bacterium; assembly: GCA_043721975.1. GTDB lineage: Bacteria > Bdellovibrionota > Bacteriovoracia > Bacteriovoracales > Bacteriovoracaceae > Bacteriovorax. The sequence continues at coordinate 37,962 of JAYSPR010000072.1, read as the reverse complement.
TTGCTGCAGACTTCTTTGGCTTCTTTGCTCAAATCTTCAGAATGCGCACGAACTTCATGAATGGTAAGTTTGGGACTGGTGAGTCTCTTAAAATAATCTCGTTCGAGCTCTTCAATATTTTTATCGTTAAGTTTTCCAACAACAATTAAATGAAGATCTTTCACTAAAAAACCTAGAAGTAATTTCTTCCACTGTCATCTCCACCTTTTCTTTCATTGACTGGAGTTGAGAAGTAGAATGATTCAGGGATTTCGACTGAAAGTGCATTTTTGTAAAGATGCTCAAGATCGTAAACGGTTCTTGATGGCTCATGGAACACATGAACAATAACGTCACCGTAATCTAATAAAATCCAATCTGTATTAGTTTTAAGACCTTCTTTAGAAAGGGCTTCAATTCCGTTAACTCTCATTTGGTGAGAAATTTCTTCGGCCATTGCACTAGCTTGAGTAGTGTTACTTGCTGAACCAATAACAAAAAAATCTGAGATTCCTGAAACTTTTCTCAAATCTAGAACCTTGAGGTTTAATCCTTTAAAGTTTCCCATGATCCAAGCAGAGGCCATGGCAAGATTTAAGGGAGCTTCATAATGTTTATCAGTGATAATAGCAGCAACTTCTTTTGTAACGTAATCTCGACTCATTTTATTTCCTTATTCTAATTCTTCGTCTCGGCCGTGACCTAAGTTTATGTCATTCGAACCAACGGCTTGCATTCCGTCTAATAAATTTTTCTTAGCACGTTCTTTTTCATTTAACTTTTGAGCAGCCTTTTCCATATCGATACATTTGATCATCAGACCTTTTAGTTGATCGATGTGGCGTCCAGATACGCCCGAGATGGTGAGAACTTTTTTATCGAGTTGCTCTTCAAAGAAAGTTTGAAATTTTACAATTTCTTCTTCTGTCATAGCATCGATTTTTGTTAAACAAACCAGCTCTCTTTTTAGCGCCAGATCTTCACTGTATTTTTCTAATTCTGTGCGAACGACAACATATTGCTCGAAAGCTTCGTATTCATCGAGGCACCAAGAAATATCCACTAAGTGCACAAGAGCAGAAGTTCTTTCAATGTGTTTTAAAAATTTAACTCCGAGACCTTTTCCTACACTTGCATCTTCAATAAGACCTGGAATGTCTGCAACCACAAATGATCTTTCTCCCAACGTCACTACACCAAGGTTTGGCTCAAGAGTTGTAAAGGGATAATCCGCAATTTTTGGTCGGGCCTGCGAAATTGCTGAAATGAGAGTTGATTTACCAGCATTAGGTAAACCTATTAACGCTAGGTCAGCGATAAGTTTTAATTCTAAATCTAATACGAGCTCAACACCCACGAGTCCTGGCTGAGCGATACGAGGAGCTTGGTTAACAGAAGATTTAAAATTAATATTTCCACGTCCACCATTACCACCTTCGGCAATAACAACTTCTTGCCCATGAACTTTTAAATCGGCAACGATAGCACCAGTGTCGGCATTTTTTATAATTGTTCCTACAGGCACACGTAGGACTTGATCGGCACCATCGGAACCGTTAAGTTGGCGTCCTGATCCAGGTTCGCCGTCTTCAGCTTTAAAAACTTTCTTTCCACGAAACCCAATCAGGGTATTAATTCCTTCGTCAGCGATAATGATGACAGAGCCCCCATGGCCTCCATCTCCGCCGTCAGGTCCACCGAAGGGAATAGATTTTTCTCTACGAAAAGTAATCGCTCCAGGGCCGCCGTGACCTGATATTGCAGTAATTCGTACTTCGTCTATAAAACGCATTTGATCCTTGAATGGACTCTAAAATAAAAAAGGGAATCCGTATGGATTCCCTTATAACACTTTTAGTTAAATTGCCTAGAAAAAACTAAGCTGGAACGACAGAAACAGTCTTTTTATCTTTAGTATAAAAAGCAAATTTCACTTTTCCTGGAACGACAGCGTAGATTGTGAAGTCACGGCCCATACCAACTCCAGTTCCTGGGAAAATTTTAGTCCCTTTTTGTCTGACGATGATGTTACCTGGAATAACTGCTTCTCCACCGTATTTTTTTGTTCCACGCATTTTAGGGTTTGAATCCCTGCCGTTAGATGTGGACCCGGCGGCTTTTTTGTGTGCCATTGTATGCTCCTATAGACTTTTAATTTTTAAAATTTATTTTAAGTATTTCTCAGCATTTTTAGATGCTTTATCGATCTTCGCCACATTTCCTGCGCCATCATTGATTTCAGTAATGAGGAGGGCAGTAAAGTTTTGTCTGTGACCGTTTCTTCTCTTATATCCACCTGGCTTTCTCTTGAAAACGATAAGTTTTCTTGAGCGATCATGCATGATTACTTTAGCAGTAATTTTTGCACCCGCAATAACTGGAGCACCAACTGTTGGCTTATCTCCGCCGATGAATAAAACTTGATCAAGTTCAATAACTGATCCAGCGTCTTTTGTTAATTTCTCAACGTCAATTAGATCACCTGCTTGAACTTTGTACTGGTGACCAGCGATTTCTACAACTCCGTACATGATAACTCCTAAAAATAAACAGGTAACATCCAGGGGTTTAAATCCAAGGGTCTAAAGTTGATCTAAAGACTTGGATATAAAACTTGTTGGCCCTAATCTTAACCACCGTTTATGAACCTTGGATTTTTATTCAAAGACTGCCTTAATGTCAAGGGAATACTCGTCCGATAAAGAATCAAAGTCTCTGGAAATTACCCTGGAGAACTTTCCAGTCAACCAGGATTTTTTGCTATGAGTAACAAAACTTATTTTCAATTCCAGAAAGACTTGAACCTACCGGTATTTATAGCGCTTAGTCTAGAGCAGTTTGAGCCAGGTCTAGCCGAATTTCTTTCAGAGATGAGGTTTACGAAGTTAAGTGAAAAGGAAGCACCTTTGGTTTTAGAGATGATGAAAAAAAACAACAAGACGCGTTGTTTAAATATAACAGAAGCTAGCCCTTCAGTTTCAAGACAAATTCATGGTGTCATGGAAAGTGACCATTACGGTGCGGAGAGTGTCGTGCCCAAACCTGGTTATCAAGTTTATCGCTATAAAGACCATGGGCTCATGGTTTATTCATTTGGGGCGAAGCTTTGGGAGTTTGGTTGTTATGCTAATTTTGGGACGTCTATAGATAGTGGGCATAAACTCGCAACGAGAATTATTTTAAATCGTTTTTTGACTTGGGCGCTTATCCCGCAAGGAATTTTAGGATTGTGGGGAGTTGCTGTTGATGGGGGAGTTGTTCTTCAAAGGCCTAAAGATTCAAAAGGCGAATTAGTTTTTATCGATGTTATGGGAAATAAAATCTTGACGATGGATGGAAATAAAAAATTAGGGCCAAAATTTAAAGTTTTAAGACTTGATCCCACTCTTCACGGACGAAATGTAAAAATGAGTCATGAAGAACTATTAAGTTTTATGTCAGCTCATACTTCTTATTTGGATCTCTCGGGACTTTCTGTGCCCGTGAGACAGATGATTCAAACTCTCGCGAGGATGACAGAAGGGCTCGTTCATCCGGAGGAAAGTTTCAGGCCGCGCACTGACCTTTCATTATAGTTTTCTTCCGAATTTTTATAATTGCCTTCATTAATTGGGTTCGTTAGGATTATGGGATGAATAATCATTACGTACACAATCTCGATCCCGTTATTTTAGATTTAGGTCCATTACAAGTTCGTTGGTACGGACTCATGTATGTCATTGGCTTTATCATTGCAGGTTATCTTTTAAAAGTTCTCTCCAAAGAAAAGTTTTTTAAAGTCGAAATTGAAAAAATAGATTCACTAGTGACGACGATGATTCTTTGTATGTTTATCGGAGCACGATTTTTTTATGTCTTCATTTATAACTGGGATTATTATTCAGTTAATTTGATGGAGCTTCTCGCTGTTTGGAAAGGTGGACTCAGTTTTCACGGGGCTCTAGTCGGATTATGTACTGGTGGATATCTTTTTGGAAGGCAAAATAAATTGACTTGGTTTGAAGTTATGGACTGTGTTGCACTTGCTGGCAGTCAGGGATTATTTTGGGGTCGATTAGGGAATTTTATTAACGGTGAATTGTACGGAAGACCAACTACGGCATTTGTAGGGATTATATTTCCAAATGGTGGAGGACTTGCTCCTAGGCACGCTTCTCAATTATACGAAGCTTTTTTAGAAGGAATCTTACTCACGATTGTTCTTTGGATTGTTAAATCAAAAACAAAGATTTATGGAATACTCTCAGCTGTATTTATTGCAGGCTATGGTCTTTTTAGGTTTGTGATTGAATTTTATCGAGAACCTGATTCTCAGTTGGGTTATTACTTTGGATTTCTTACGATGGGTCAGATTCTTTGTTTTATCATGATTATTGTAGGTACTGCCGTGGGATTTTACGCTCAAAAAAGAAATGTTCGTATTTGAGTTAAATTAAAATTTTAAATCTAAAATATTCAGATATGAGAAAAAAGTGAAAATCATGGGAAAAAACAAAAAAAAACTTACTCCTTATCAATTATTAGATTTTTTCGATTCGTTGGTTATTTATAACAACGAACGACGAATAGGTACTCCTGATTGTGAAGCACTATGTGCTTTAGCCAATCGAATTAACAATGAATATTTTCATAGATTCTCTCGGTTTTTACTTTTTGTGAATATCACTGGAGGGAATTCAATCAGCACATGATCTTTTTTAAAACTGGCAGACTATTTAATTAACTACCATTGCCTAGGAAAATATCATTGATTAATTATTTTTTATTTTTCTATTTTTTCTTTTCTTTTAACGCTGAGGCGATGTGTACAAGAAATTCCTTCAAAGTATTGTTATGGAATTCACACTCTAATGCTTCACTTGTTCGCGTGGATGAAATGAGCCCAGAGGGGGGCGGAGCTATTCGTTATATCGTCATTGACTTCAATAAAGTAAAAATGAATCAATTTTTAGTTTCATCTGATTTTAGTCCTGGGGGAACTGAAACACCCCAAAGGGTTACTTATAAAGATTGTAAAAATGTAATTGACGGACTATTTAAGAAGCTTAAAGAGCTAGATTTTTCTGTCGATGCAAATAAGTTTAATTCACTTGAGTGTTCTAATGATAGATCGAGACTCATAGATTTAATCCCAATAGAAAAAAAATTTAGAGAAAACAATGAAGTCTATGAAAACAAATCAAATGTAATCATCATTAAAGACAATTCGTCTTGTAATGCGAGTTGTGTTTATGGGAAAGCTAATTTGTCTTCCAGTTTAAGGACTTGTGACTAAATAATATTTAATCACCATTTCAAGTAGACCCTAGTCTAAATTTTAGGAAGAGCTTCATTAAACTTCTGATAAAGGGGGATAACACTTTTATCAGTTAGGACTATTTCTAGAAAAATCGGAAAGCATGAAATTGAGCAACTGCCATGATAAAGAATGTTGAAATTTTCTTTATTGAGCCAGGTGTAAAGAGCACTCAAGTCTTTTCTGACAAACTTGTCTTGTATTTTGAAACGTTTTTGAAGTTCAGTTAAAAATTGGTCGTGATTAAAATGTTGAGGAAGTCTCACGAAGACATCGGTGATCACATCATTTTTTACTTGAGTGTAGAAGTCGAGATAGTAGTTTTCTTTTTTAAGTTTAAATTTTAAAATTTTTTGGCTACCGTTATCTTCAAAAATCTCCGAGTAAAGTGCTTTGTCTTTTTTGAGTTCAATAACACTTTTACCTGGGAAAAATGGTTCTATCAGCGCCAGCGAAAAGTCATAATTTGGAGTTTTAATCTCAGCCATTAAACCATGACTTAAAAGAAGAGAGGTAGACGTAACTAAGAGTATTTTTTGGAAAAAGAATTTCATTTGAGTATTTTAAGCGGTCCTTTATTTATTAGCGAGAGCTTTAAAAGACTTTTTTTTTAACTCATTTCTTGTTACACTTATTGAGTTATATGTGCTCGGTTCAACAGGAGCGTTGGATCAGTAATCTCTACTTCTTATCAGGATGATAAATTAATGAAAGAAAACCGCTTGAATCGATCAACAATTAAAAAATTCCCACTATTCCTTGCGACTTTATTATTTGCCTCATGCGCATCTAATACATCTGCTCCAACTAAATCACAAACAGCAAAGTCTCACACTCCTTCAACTAAAGATGGCTTTGCCTCTGAAAGTGTCAGAGAAGCTTATCTTCGTTTGAAGAAAACTGATTACACTGAACAAGATAAAAAAATTGATGAAGAGCAAAGTGCAAAAATTGCAAAGGCTCAATCAAAGTCTATGATCACCGGAGCCTCAACTCTCGATGGTCTTGGTAATTACAAAGGAAAAACTTATTATCTTGAAGGTGCTGAAGAGCTCAATTTAGAAAATAATTATTTTGATATTCCTGTGACATATAATGATCAAGTTAAAAAATGGATCAGCTATTTTTTAAACCGCGGTCGTGGATATTTTGAGCGCTACACTGAAAGAGCGGGAAGATATGCACCTATTTTAGGGGCCATCTTAGAAGAGCATGGACTCCCTCGCGATCTTATCTTTTTAGCTATGGCCGAAAGTGGATTTAACAATGTGGCAAAGTCATGGGCTGCAGCGGTTGGACCTTGGCAGTTTATGCCAGCAACTGGCAGAACTTATGGCCTCGATCAAGACTGGTATAGAGATGAAAGACGCGATCCTATTAAAGCAACAGTGGCTGCAGCTAGATACTTAGCAAAACTTTATGATGATTTCGGTCAGTGGGAAGTGGCGGCAGCAGCTTACAATGCGGGTGAAGGAAAACTTGGTCGTGCGATTAAAAAATATAAGTCAGAAGACTTTTGGCATCTCTCAAAAGGAAAATACTTAAAGGCTGAAACAAAAAATTATGTTCCAAAAATTATGGCCCTTGCTATCATTGGGAAAAATTTAAAGTCTTTTGGATTTGATGATGTTGAATTTCACGAGCCTTTAGACTTTGAAGAAATCACCGTTCCAGCTGGAACTGACTTAGTTAAACTTTCAGAAATGATGGGTGTTGATTTTGAAGAAATTCAACGTTTAAATCCGGAAGTGTTAAGATGGTTTACCCCGCCGAACTTAGCCGATTATAAACTTCGTCTTCCTCCTAATACGGCCAGCAAGTATGCTGAGTGCTGCTTAAATACAAATTTAGTTGCCGTAAACTTTCAACAATTTGTTGTTCCTAAAAAAGGCATGACTCTTTCACAAATTTCTAAGAAATTCAAAATCAGAAAAGATTATGTATTGGCCACCCTTAACAGTGTAAGTGAGTCAAGTCACTTTCAAGCTGGTGATGTGGTGAAGCTTCCTTTTAGAGAAGGGGAAGAAGTAAGCCCAGCTAACAATCTTTACGCTGATTTATTTGAAAAACCGAGAAGGGAAGTTTTGAGAAAAAACTCTCGCGCTTACAGAGCGAGGAGGTATGCAGCTAGAAAAAAGCCCTTTCGCTATTACACCGTAAAAAAGGGAGAAACTCTGTTCACCGTGGCTCAAAAACACGGGATCTCCGTAAAACGGTTAATAGCGTCGAACAGTGAAGTTATTGATAAGAAATCAAAAAAAGTGAACGCTGGCACTAAGCTAAGCATTAAATAGACGATCTGATTTTCTTTGAAGTAGACTTTAGTTTTTAAAAAACTAAAGTCTACTCTCAAGGAAATAGTTCATGGCCTTTAAAGACCTCCATAAACTCAAAAAAATTGCCGTTGTTGAAAAAGAAAGTATTTCTGTGTCGTACCTTGTTGTCGGTAAAGATATTTTTGCATTATCTTTATATACACATTTAAAACAGATTCATGGTGCGGAAAACGTCAGGCTTCTTACCCAGGATGCTATCACACCTTCAGATTTAATTTTAAAGGGGCCATCTACTTTAAGAGGCGAAACCAACCAGAGACTCTTTAGAGAGCTTTTTCCCGAAGTCCCACTCCTGAGATGTAATGAAAATGCCCTTTTTTATAAAGATATGAACTGGAAGAGTTTTGGTGGCAGAAGTAAGCCAGAAGTCTTGAAATATGACGAAGGGTTTTTTACTGGCGATCGAATTGATCCAGATTTTTCTAAAGTCTTTGATGAAAAATTTTTCACTGAAGAATTTCTCGCAGAGATGAACAAAGAAGCTTACCAAGTTCTCGTTAAGGCCATTAGGCGTGAGACTGGTGGTGGATTTGTTGTCGAGTGTATAAACGGAACTGAATTTCATTCAGAAGAAGTTTATTTTGGATTCTCTCCCTATCAGTATCTACAATTTTATAAAGATAAAAGTGAATTATCAGATAGCTTCATTGAGTTTTGTGAGAGCACGAAAACGACATCGGCGCTTTTTGTAAAATTTCAATTTGAAAAGCCAGTGTCAGATTTAAAAGAAACACTCTTCATACCTTTAAGCTACACGCATGAATGGGGACATTTTATTGGTGAATTTAAACTGGGACCAAATGGGTCGCAGGAAATTGAATTCGTGCATTTTTTAGAAGATCAGGTGATGTCGGAAGAAGATGTTTCTCGAACGATTAGGCTTCTAAAGAAGAATATGGAGAAGATTTTCGATAATTTTTTAAAAATAAAGTCTCAGGATTATATAACGCTTGAACAAGAAATTGGGTGTCTGAAAATTGACGATAGTCTTTTTGAAAAGAGTTTGGAGAGTGAAAAAGGCGAAAATTCAAGACTCACTTTCATTGGTATCAATGCGCCAATCTCGAGCAAGCAGTGCGCAAGTTATACATTCGAATATTCCAGCGAGACCTTAAATGGCCTGATGCGTGCACTGGTAATTGATGTAAATCATACGAAAAAAATTGAGTTGGGTATGTTGACAAAAGAAACGACTGCTCACAACATTTAAAGATAGACGTGATTTTATTAGGACTAGTATCTAAATACTTAGTTTAACTTCAAGGAGAAGATTGAATGAAAAGACAGACTTTAGTAATTGCAGGACTTGCACTACTATCAACAAACGCTTTTGCTTCTAAAGCAAGAGTAGAAGCTCTTGGACAAGATTCAGTTCGTGGATCAGAATATATTTCTGACTCAAGAAATGTTTTCAGAAATCCAGCAGTTCTTAACGACACAAAAAACTACTTAGTAACTGAATGGGGAACTGCAGCGATTTCTGATACGTCTGCTGCTCCTAGAGCTGAAGGTGGATTCTTCCGTGAAGCAGGTTCATTTGCTTACGGTCTTTACCTTGGTAACTCAAATGGTTCAGACACTACAAACAGAAACGGAACAAACTTCCTTAATCAAACAAACGCAATGGATTTATTCTTTGCTGGTGACATGGGTGTTAAATGGGGAGCGAAAGTTCACTATGCTGGTTCAAAAGATGAAACTGGAACTTTCGAAAAGAAAAACTCTGCTTTCGGTTTAGGTCTTGGTTTAGTTGCTGGTTCAGCTGAAGGTTATGTTGATTTAACTCTTTCTGATAAATCAACTGGTGCTACTGCTGCTGCTGCTCACCAATGGAAACAAAAACCATCTTTCGTTGTTGGTGGATCGTACGCTTGGGAAGGAACAACTTTCTTTGCTAACTACACTTCTTCAAAATACGAAGTAACTACAACAGCAACAGCTACAACTAAAGATTCTGGAATCAATGTTGGTGCTGGACGTATTATGGAAATCAACCCAACTGCTAGAATCTTCACTGATGTCACTTTAAAAATGACAACAAATGAAGTTGCTGCTGGTAAAACTAAAACTAACAAACTTCCTGTTACTTTAGGTGTTGAAGCTGAAGCTACTTCTTGGTTAACTCTAAGAGGATCAGTTGCTCAGAACGTAATTCTTAACGACACAAAAAACACAGCTGGAAAGAAATCTTCTACAACTAACTCAACAGATGTAAACGCTGGTGCAACTCTTAACTTCGGAAAACTTAAAGTTGACGGCGTTATCGGAACAACTGGTGGGAACCGTGGTACTGGTACAGTTGGTTCTGAGCAAGGTGTTCTTGCTACAGACAACCTTCTTACAAGAGTTGGCGTAACTTACATGTTCTAATTTTCTTATAGATTTTTATAGGCCCTCTCCGGAGGGCTTTTTTTTAAGAATTTTTTAAACACGACAAATTTGCTTAAAGGGGAACCTGCATGAATAAATTATTAACAGTTGGAGCAGCATTAATGCTTCTTTCAACTTCTGCTTTCGCATCTAAAGCAAGACTTCTTGCCTTAGGTGAAGATAAAGACGGATCTTTCTTTGTTTCTGACTATAGAAACATTTATATCAATCCATCAGAAATTAACTCTCTTGGAAACCTTGCTGTTTTAGAATGGGGAGCAAGTGGAAAGGCAATCGGTGGAGGGGCAACTCTTGATGCTGACGCTACTCCAAAGGCTCAAGGTGGAGTTCTTTATAGCCTATCAAATGGTATGAAGCTCGGTGCAATTCTTGGTGATGAAACGGACGTTGCTGCACTAACAAGAGCACTTTCATCAAATGGTGCTGGGGCTTTCTTGCAAACTGCTGATAACGTCCTAGACGTATTTGTAGGTGGTTCTGCTGCTGTAAATTGGGGTGCAAACTTAATTTATACAAACTCAAGAAGTGAAGTTACTGGATCAAGATACAATCAACATTCATATGCAACAAGACTTGGGGTTAACTCAGGTGCATGGAATGCTCATTTACTTCTTGCTTTAGGGGCTAAAGCTGATTCTCCTGACCAAGCATCAACTCCAACTTACAAAGGTAAGTTTGGTATGCGCGTTGGTGGTGGGTACGATTTATCATCTGAAGGAAAAGCCTTTTTAATGTATGAAAATTATTCTTGGAAACAAGATAATGCTTCTTCACTTGAAAGAGTTGGTTCATTCCATAAGTGGTTTGTTGGTTACGGTCACCAGAAAAAAGTTTCTGATGCAGGAACTTTGATAGCAAAAGCTCAAGTGGAAATGACTTCTATAAAGCTTGATGCTGTAACTGGTATTTCTCAAGCTAAAATTGATAGATTCGCTATTCCTGTAACTTTTGGATACGAACATGCTGCTTTAGAGTGGTTAACTCTTCGCGGTTCAGTTGTTCAAAATTTATACGGAACAGTTAAGGATTCAGGTTTGACTGATAACTTTACAACTAACGGTGGATCTACTGGGGCAACGTTGCGTGGTCTTGCGGCTGCTAAGTACGGATCGTCTTCAGCTGGTACAGGTGGAAAGAAAACTCTTAGCAATTCAACTGCAGTAAATGCTGGAGCAACTTTAACTTTCGGAAAACTTTCTGTTGATGGTTTAGTTGGTGCTACTTCAGGTACTCGCGCAGGAGCTGCTTTAGGTGATACAGCAAACACAAACGTTGGTGTCCTCTCTCTAGATAACATCGAAACTCGTGTAGCTTTAACTTACAAGTTCTAATCTAGAAAATTTAAATTTTCAAAAAAAATAAGAAAGCCAGGTTTTATACCTGGCTTTTTTTATGTCAAAAAACCAACGCTAATGACAGTCTTTATTGGATTACAAACACAATCCTGACAATCTATGATCTATAAAAGAAGAAATATTTCCAAGGATGGTGTATGAAATTTCTGATGTTGTTCGCTGCTCTGCTATTATCTCAAGCTGCTCACGCAATTCCTAAAGCTCCTTTTAATGCCCTTGAAGTTTCTGTAAACCATACAGATAAGTCTGAAATGGCTTCTCAGTACGATTTTGAAGGAATTATTAAACTCAGTAACTGTTCTGGTTCTTTAATTCGTTTTGCTGGTCAACCAACAAGCTCTAAGGCCATCGTTTTAACAAATGGTCACTGTCATCAAGCCGGTACATTTGGTGGAATGATTAAGCCAGGTGAAGTTGTGGTGAATAAGGCCATGAATCGCGATATGAAAATTTTTGATAAAGCGATGAAACTTTTTCCAGTGAAAGTGTCAAAAGTTCTTTACGCTACAATGACGAGGACAGATATCACACTTTATGAATTGTCAGAAAGTTTTGATTCAATCATGAGCAAGTATAAAATCGAGCCATTCAATATCGATTCAGCCAGACCATTTGAAGGGATGAATATTGATATCGTTTCTGGGTACTGGGAACGTGGATATAGTTGTGCGATCGATGCTTTCATTTTTCAATTAAAAGAAGAAAACTATTTATTTCAAGATTCAGTTCGCTACACGAATGGTTGTGACACTATTGGTGGAACATCTGGATCACCGATTATTTCTCGCGGTACTCGTAACGTGATTGCAATCAACAATACGGCCAATGAAGACGGGAAAAAATGTACTATGAATAATCCGTGTGAAGTGACTCAAGATGGAAAGATTACTGTTTTAAAAGATAAAAAATACGGGCAACAAACTTATCTTATCTACTCTTGTTTGAGACCAGACTTTAATATTGATCTGTCTATTCCAGGATGTGCTCTTCCTAAGCCAGTTAAGTAATTTCCTTATTATAGATTGCCTGGTTTAAATTAATTTAAACCGGGCAGTCATTTCTTGAAAATCATCCTAAAAAATCATTCAAAAAACAGTCATTTAGTAACGGTGCCATGAGGAGCTTTCTTGAAACTATGAAAAATGTTATGATCATTTTTATGGGGGCATATGTGTTTAACAATGAGATTTTTGATAGCTGGCTTAATAAGAAGTCGGAAGAGATTTTATCTAAAGTCGATAGAGAGAGGATCACTACTGAGGAGATGATCATTCTTGTTTTAAAAGCACAAACTAATCATTTTCATCATATGGATGTCGATATGATGAGTGGATTAGATGACGTAAGAAAAGAGATGAAAAGTGGATTAGATGACGTAAGAAAAGAGATGAAAAGTGGATTAGATGACGTAAGAAATGAGATGAAGAGTGGATTAGATGACGTAAGAAAAGAGATGAAAAGTGGATTAGATGACGTAAGAAAAGAGATGAAGAATGGATTTGATGGTGTAAATAATAAGTTCGATCAAATTAATTTAAAATTTGAATCAAATGATTGAAGATTTGAAGCAATAGACCAAAGATTTGAAAAAATAGACCGAAGATTTGAAAAAATAGATCAAAGATTTGAAAAAATGGACCAGAAAATTGATAACCGTTTCATGTGGACCATCGGAATCACTATCGCCATGTCTGGTGGAATTTATCTCAAACTTTTTTTTGGTTAAGTAAAATCAATTTGTCTTAAAGCTTCATAAGCAGCTGCTGTAGCAGCATTCGAAAGATTGAGAGATCTGATATGCTCAGAATTCATTGGAAGAGTGACAAGTTGACTTTCAAATTGATTTTTTATTTCAGCACTTAAGCCTTTTGTTTCCGAACCAAAAACAAGGTAACTGTCTTTAGTAATTTTCACATGAAAGAGTGGTTTGGTTGCAAACCTAGAAAAGAGAAACATCTTTTCTTTTTCTGGTTTTTCTTGAGAGATAAAATCATCCCAACTTTCATAAGTTTTAAGTTTAACGTGTTTCCAGTAATCAAGACCTGCTCTTCTGACAGCTTTTTCATCTATGTCAAAGGCCAAAGGTTTAATGAGAATGAGTTCCAGATCAAGCGCCACACAAGTGCGCCCAATACTCCCGGTGTTACCGGGAATTTCAGGCGCGACTAATACGATTTTAAATTTAGACATTTTTTAAATAATCAACAAGAGTTCTAATCACGATACCTGAGGCACCTTTAGCTGGGCAGTAAGGCAAGTGACTTTGAGAGTCCCCAATACCAGCGATATCAAGATGGGCCCAAGCAATTCCTGGTTCAACAAAGTTTTCAATGAAGGCAGCACCTTTGGCAGATCCACCAAAAGAGCTAGCACCGATATTTTTTAAATCAGCGACGATAGCTTTCATATCATTTTTGTGTTCATCAATGATGGGCATTTGCCACATGTATTCATCTGTATTTTTTGCAGATTTTAAAAGACTATCGGCAAGTTTTTGGTTGTTTGAAAATAATCCACAGACTTCATTTCCTAAGGCGACTAAGATCGCTCCAGTTAATGTAGCAGCGTCGATGAGGGCGTCTGGTTTAGAGTCACAAGCGTAGTTGACGACATCACCCAGAACTAGTCTTCCTTCCGCGTCTGTATTTAAAATTTCAACAGTCTTTCCATTTCTAGCAGTGACGATTGAATCCGGCATAGTCGCGTGTTCATTAACAGCGTTATCAGTCATACCAAGATAGCAAGAAATTTTTACTGGTAGTTGAAGAAGTGCAGCGGCTCTAAAAGCAGCGTAAACAGTTGCCGATCCGGCCATATCAAATTTCATGTTCATCATTGAAGCACCTGGCTTTAATGAGTATCCACCCGTATCGAAAGTTAAACCTTTTCCTACGAGAGCGATGTGTTTTGTTTTTGAAGTCGCTTTAGAAGGTGTGTAAGTTAAGTGAACGAGGCGAGCTCCGAAAGCTGATCCAGCATTCACAGATAAGAACATTCCCATTTTTTCTTTTTTAAGTTCTGGAACACCTAAGACTTTTACTTTTACGTTCTTAAGTGATTTGGCGTCTTTTTCAATTTCTTTTGCGTAAGATTCAGAAGTTAAAATGTTTGGTGCTTCGTTAACAAAATCTCTAGCAACAGTGATTGATTCACCAACTTTTGAAGCTTCTAATATGGCCGCTTCGAATTTTTTAGCGACAGCTTTTTTCTCGCTCGATAAAAGTGTGATCTTTTGAAGCTTAGCTGTTTTCTTAGTGCTTAAGTGGCGGTCAAAAACGTATGAGCTCATATGAAGAGATTCAACGATAGCGCCGAGTGATCCTTCTTGATCATCTTTTAGTAAAAAGCCGTCGAGGTGAATTGTGGCATCTTCGTATTTATTAGCGACAGCTTTATAAATGGTAGCAAGCTGGCGTCTTAAAGTTTCTTTTTTAACTTTTGCTTTGTCACCAAGTCCGACAATAATTGCACTTTGGCCGTTCATTAATGTAAGTGAGAAAGTTTCACCTGCATCACCTTTATAGTGTCTAGAGGCAACAGCATGCTCGAAAGATTCTAGAACATCTTCTGGCCAATGAGCGTGCGAGAGAGTTTTTTCAGCTTTAACTGGAGTTTTTGATGATTTTGAAATTTTCTTGGCTTCCTGTGTCTTATTAAAACAAGAATAGATGTTGAGTTCTGTGCTTGCTTTTGTGGGAGCAAATTCTAGGTTAATTTTCATTGATAAATTCCTATGGTTTTTAATGTTTAAATTTTCCTTTTGGGATAAAATAGCACAAGCCATGCTAAAAGTAACTACCAGGTATCTTGCCTCTCATTTTATCCCACCCTTCGTTATAGGGTTCGTCTTCTTCGTGGCTTTTCTCATCACTTTTTATATGTTTCGAATTATTTCTCTTATCGTAAATAAGGGTGTCGATATTCTTACTGTGCTTGGAATGGTTTCAAATTTGAGCGTCTCTTTTTTTCCATTAGCTGCCCCCCTGGCCGTTTTTTTTGCGACTATCTACACTTTAAATAAGTTAAGTGAAGATTCGGAAATCATTGCTATGCGCTCTTTTGGTCTTACGAAGTTTAAAATTTATTTACCTTTTTTAACAGTGAGTTTTTTGATTGGTCTCGTCATTGTGTCATTGAGCAGTGTGTATATTCCCATCGCTAATTCAAATTTCAAAAATACAATTGTTAAACTAACTTCTTCGGGAATGCTTACCAGTATTAAAGCCGGACAATTTTTTACCGACATACCGAACGCAACATTATTTGCGGAATCAGTTAATGAAGAAGGCGACAATTTCGACGAAGTTTTTTTGCACGTAAAAGATAACGGGGCGAATACTCAAAGAATTATTTTTGCAAAAAAGGGATCACTCGTAAAACTTTATGCAGATAATTGGCATGCACCAAGCTTAAGACTTCATCTTTCTAATGGGAATATTGTAAAGCTTGATCAAAAGGGCTTAGAAATTGAAAAAGTTCTTTTTAAAGAATATGACTTCCCAGTTTTTAATGCCGACTTCACCATGACTTCATTAAATAAAGACAGTATGAAAACGAATGAAGAATTGCTGGAAGCGATTAGTATTCGTAAACAAGACTATAAGAATAAAATTGGCGACGAAGGAGCCAAAAAAGAAATAGCCAAATCTATTGCTAAAGGTGAAATCGAATATCAATCGCGAATGATTCCACTTCCTCAAATTGTTCTTTTTGTTTTTTTAGCTTTCACCTTGGGAGTTAAAAAAGGCAGAGGCAAGGGAGCCAATAACACCATAAGAGCTTTTTTAAGTTTACTTGGCTTTTATGCTCTTTATTTTTTTCTTATCAGCATGGCACAGAGAGGATCAATTCCGACACTGGTGTCTAGTCTTGTTCCTCTGATTTTTTTATTTGCTGTAGCGCTTTTTTATTATCGAAAATTAGATTGGATTGGTTGATGGAGTCTCAGTTGGTTGGGCCGTATCTCCTTCTGGACTAGGTACAGCAGGAGGGGGAGTTGGAGCCGCTTCTTTTTTCTTGGCCGGGACAACTGGTGCTGGTACAACTTTCTTTTGCTGATTCGTACTCACATAGGTGTCACTAGCCTCAACAGTTCCATCTTCTAAAAAAACAAAGAGTGGCGCTAAGTATTTTGTTTTTAGCTCTTCTGGAAGGACAATATTTTTCACACCAGACTTGGCGTTTAAGCTTAGATTAACCGGTTTGTTATTGTAAAAAGCTTTTACTGATTTTGTATTTCCAACAAAAAGCCTAATTAAAGCCCCTTTTAAGTATAGAGTACGGCCTTGTCTCAAAACAAATTTTTTAATATCTTTGTCGTCAACTTTGTAAGTAATCCATGCATCTCCATCGACGGCATTTAAAAAAAGCATCTCTACGCCTTTCGTTGGATTAATTCGATACTTAGGTGGAAAATACTGATCGAGCTGTTCGGTCGTTAAATTTTCAGGACTAAATTGTTTTTCTCCAATGGAAATATTCTCAAGCTTTACATCCTTGAGTGTGATCTCAGCTTTAGGATTTTTTTCTTGAATAAGATTAACCTGAATTGGATCTTCTTTTTTGACATCAACCACAGGAGCTTTTTCTTGTGTGGCTTGAACAACAACTTTTTTCTTTGGAAGTGTCGTTAAAACTTCTGGTAGATTGACTTCAACATCACTTTTATTTTTTTCAAAGTTATTTTTTATATTAAAGCCAACGATCCCAACGACCATTAAACCAATAAAAAATTTTGCTACAACAGCAGTTGATGACATTGTAACTGAACGAACAGCTTCTAATGGCATTTCAGTCATTGCTGAAAGAGTATTCCTGGCCGTTTCAGTTTTAATTTCTTTGTTTTCAACACCAACAGGCATTTGAGATTTATTATCACTATAAGCTTTTTCAAGAAGCACTAAAGCTTCATCTATATTGATTCCAAGGATTTTAGCAGTCGATTTAACAAAACCTCTTACATAAGTCTTGCTTGGAAGTTTTTTAAATTGATCGGCCTCAAGATATTCAAGCAGACCGATATGAATTTTAGTTTGTTGTGAAATAACTTTTAAACTTAAGCCCCTTTCTTCACGTCTTCTGCGAATCATCTGACCTAAGGTAATTGATTCGATCACAGGAGTTGGTTCAACTTCCGCTTTCGTTATAGTTTCTGGATTTTCATTAAATTCGTTGTTTTCGTTTGACATTATTTTTCTTTTTAAAAGTTTGGAGACTCTATCGTCTGGTTATTTTTTACATTCTTAATAACTTCAGTTCTAGAGGCCCGGGTTGATGGTTGAATACTTGATTCTGTGATTTTATTTAACTGAACAGATGATAAAGCAGCATAACGATCTTTAGGGAATTTTTCAGTAATTTCTTGGAATTTCTTTTTAGCTTCTTCAGTTCGATTTAGGCTTAAAAGAGTCATGGCCATTTGGTAGTGAGGAGCCGGTTCACTCACACAAGTTCCTTTTCCAGACTCTTTAAACGCATTGTAGGCTTGTTGAAATTTATATTCTTCAGCGTAGAGAGTGCCTAATTTATAGTGAGCGATACAGTAATCACTTTTTTCTTTAATGGACTTTGAAAGATATAAAAAGGCTTCTTTGCGGTCACCTTCGATAAGGTTGAGAAGGGCCATATTGTAATAATTTCTAAATTGATTAGTGAAAGTTAAATCATTTTCAACTTGGCTAAAGAGCTCTCTGGCTTCTTTGAGATTTTCTTTTTCCATGTAGATAGTGGCGAGATTAAGTTTGGCATCACTATTTTTTTCATCGAGAGAAATGGCTTCTTTAAGCTCTTCAATCGCCAGTGGAATTTGATCTCGAAAATAATAAGCCATGGCCAGATTCGTTCTAATTTTTGTATTTTTTGGAGTAATTTTTTTAGCTTCAATTAGATGAGTAAGGGCTTGTGCATAGTCTTTACTAATAAGTTCAGCAGTTCCACGCTCATAATAGACATCAGCTTTTTTTTCTTCAGGAGTAGGTTCTTTAAAACTGTTAGTTGAACAAGCTGTCATGAGCAAGGTTGCCATAAACAAGAAGGCGGTTTTAAACATCATATTTGATTCCTCATATCCCAATCCATTGGGATATGGGTTTATTTTACTCGCGCTTAGCTCTTCTTGTAAATATCCCTATTGTTTCAAAATGCTGAGTTGAAGGAAAAAGATCAAAAATATCTACACTGACGAGATCGTACTGATTGAGGATTCCGAGAGTATCCCGAGTGAAACTAGTTGCTTCACAAGCAATAAAAATGAAACCGTCTGGTTTAAATTCATTTAAAAATTCATTGAGATTTTTTAAGCCAGACCTTGGAGGATCGATAATAAGCCAGTCTGGACGAGGATATCCTGTGGCTTTTAAGCCAATAAGACTTTTAATAGCGCCTTTATCGTATAAATCTAGTGAGAAAAATTTTTGATGGGCACTTGGAGATGGTGTCGTTCGGTATTTATCAACGACTAAAGTTGGATTTCTGAATTTAACGGTCAAGTTTCCGTTTCCACCAAACAGATCATACACCACAGCTTTTGGAGGAATTATTTCTTCAGCTTTTTTCTGGATGAACACTCGAAGTTTTTCATTCATTTCATGATTAACTTGAGTGAACCCACCATTGGCGTAGGGGCGATTTAAAGACACTTTTACATTGTGTCCGCCGAGATTATTATCTTTTGAATAAAGTTCAAGATGACCTTTAAAAGCTTCCTTTTCAACCACTCGAACCCAGTTATTTTCAGCATAAAGTGCGCGAAGTTCATAAGCGACACTTGGGTCGACAATTTTACATTCAGGCACAGGAGTAATTTCTTGTTTATAGTTCATGAGGCCTAGGACTTTTTTCTTTTTGTCGTAGTGAAGTTGAAGACGGTTTCTGTAACCCAAACGTCTTTTTGCCCCGTGAACACTAATTTCGATTTTAGGAAATTTAAACATATGACGCTGTAGTGCATTTTTTTTGTATTCTAGTTCTTTAGCATAACTCGTATGTTGATAGTCACAGCCGTTACATTCATTGAAATGAGGACAATCGGGAGCCGTTCGGTCACTTGAAGGGTTTTTGACATCAATTAGCCTAGCAAATTGAACCCCTTTTTTCTTTGAAAAGACTTCAGCAGTCACAATTTCTTCTGGAAGAGATTTTTTAATGAAAGTGACGACACCTTCTTCTTTAGAGACACCTTGCCCAACGGGATCGATATGTTCAATGCGGAAGTCTGTTTTCATACTAGTGGCCTTGTGTTATGTTGAACTCTGTCTTTCATTCTCAATATTTTGCTAACTGCTTTTTAGGGTAATATGGATCAAAAATTTATTCGCAACTTTTCAATAATTGCTCACATTGATCACGGTAAATCTACACTTGCTGATCGAATCATGGAAGCGACCAATGCCGTGAGCTCCCGCGAGAAAAAAGACCGATTACTCGACAATATGGATCTTGAGCGCGAGCGTGGAATTACAATTAAAGCCCAGGCTGTTCGTATCCCTTATAAGGCCAAAGATGGCAATACATATTATTTTAATTTGATCGATACTCCCGGCCACGTGGATTTCTCGTATGAAGTTTCAAGATCATTGGCCTCATGTGATGGAGCTTTATTAGTTGTTGATGCTTCTCAAGGGGTTGAAGCTCAAACCTTGGCCAATGTTTACATGGCCATTGATAACAATTTAGAAATTCTTCCTGTTATTAATAAAATTGATTTACCTCATGCTGACCCAGAAAAAGTCAAAAAAGAAGTTGAAGACATTATTGGAATCGATACAAGTAACGCTTGTGAAGTGTCGGCAAAAAGTGGAATCGGAATTGAGAATTTATTAGAGCAAATTGTTTTAAGAATACCCCCCCCAGTCGGTCGTTCTGACAAGGATTTACAGGCACTCATTTTCGATTCTTGGTTTGATAATTACCAAGGTGTCGTCATGCTCGTTCGAGTTGTCGAAGGGACAATGAAAAGAAAAGAAAAAGTTTTTTTGAAAAATGTGGGAATGGAATATGAAATACTAAAACTTGCCGTGAACACCCCTTTTTTTACAGAAGTGGATGAGCTCAGTGCTGGCGAAGTAGGGATGGTAATCTGTGGTATTAAAACTATTCGTGACGTTAGTGTTGGCGATACTATTGTTCATGCCAACAAAAAAGAGACTCCAAATGTCCCTGGATACATGGAAGTCAAACCCATGGTATTTTGTGGTATTTTTCCTGTCGAGTCTACTGATTATGAAAATCTTAAAGATGCGCTAGAAAAACTGGCCCTCAACGACGCTTCATTTTCTTATGAGCCAGAAAGTTCAGCAGCATTAGGATTTGGATACCGCTGTGGATTTTTAGGTCTCCTTCACATGAATATTATTCAAGAGCGCCTAGAGCGTGAATTTAATTTACTCCTCATTTCAACAGCTCCATCTGTGAGTTATAAAGTTTTAAAAACTAATGGTGAAGAAATTACGCTTGCTAACCCAAGTGAAATGCCTGAGCCGGGTGAGATTGAAACAATTAGTGAGCCTATGGTTCAGCTTTCTATTCACGTGCCTAACGAATACGTTGGCCGCATGATTACTTTGTGTGAAGAGCGCCGAGGAATTCAAAATCAAATTAAATACATTACAGCTGAACGTGTACAGATTATGTATGATCTTCCACTTTCAGAAATGGTTTTTGATTTTTATGACAAACTAAAAGGCTTAACTAAAGGTTACGCTTCGATGGACTACGAATTTAAGGGTTATCAAATCTCCGACATGGTGAAAGTTGATATCTTGCTTAACGGTGATAACGTTGACGCATTGTCGATAATTTGTCACCGTGACAATTCTTTCTATAAAGGTCGTGACTTAGTGCAAAAGCTGCAAAAATTAATTGATCGTCAGCAGTTTGATGTTGCGGTTCAAGCCGCTATTGGTGCTAAAATAGTAGCTCGAGAAACTGTGAAAGCTTTAAGAAAGAACGTCCTTGCGAAATGTTACGGTGGTGATATTTCAAGAAAACGTAAACTTTTAGAAAAGCAAAAAGAAGGAAAGAAGCGCATGAAGATGGTTGGATCAGTAGAAATTCCACAAGAAGCGTTCCTGGCAGTTTTGAAAACGGACGACTAGAAAGTTACCATAGTCACATATAAAGGATTATATGCAGCCATTACTAAAAGAACATTTCATGAAAGCCTTGGATATTTACACTCAAGGAAATCATTACGACACGCTTTTAGAAGCGAAAAAAGAATATTTTACCATCACGGGCCAGGCCAATGATGATGATGATGATTTTGAAGCTCGCATGAGTTCTTTTAATGAATGGTACGTTTTACAATTTATTTCGATGAGAGGAACGAGAACCGTTATCAGTGATTACCTTATTACAAATCAGGTTAACGACCTTCTTGCAAAAGCACTTTCTACAGTAAATTATTCGCTTTATGAATATATCGGAAAAAACTTTAGAGGATTTGATACCCTCTACGATATGTTACATGACAAAAAAATTACTCTTCCCAAAGGAGAGTCACTTCCATCAATCATTAAAGATGATATTTTTGTTGGTCGCATGCTTTCTTATCAAGAACAAAATTTCTTGATGAGTGGTCTTTGTGTGATTCCAAAAGATGTGCGTGGAATCTTGAAAAAAGAATGTAAAAAAATTCGCAAGATGAAAAACCCAAGTGAAGAATTAAAATTTCTTCTGAAGACAGAATCTTATAAAACAAAATGGATCCGCTACGGACACGTAGATGCGACCAAGATCTTCAAATTTGACTAAACTATTTGGTTTCACATTACTTAGAAACGGTGTCAAATTCGATTATCCTTTTCGTGAATCTTTTCAATCTCTCTCTCATTTAACCCAAAAAACTTATATTGCACTAGATATTGGTGAAGACGAATCGTTAAGTGAAGTTGAGAAAATTTCCGGGGTGAAAATAATTCAAAGCACTTGGGATATGTCTCTTAAAAAGGGCTTAGTTTTATCTGTTGAAACCAATAAAGCACTCGATGCTTTAAGGCTTGATCATGGTCATGACGATGATGCTTGGGGTGTTTATCTCCAGGCCGATGAAGTTCTTCATACGGAAGATTTTGAATTACTCAAGCGAGATATAGAAGAGGCCCAAAAAACGGGATGTGATGCTTTATCGTTTCGTTATTTGCACTTTTGGCAAACTCATAATCATGTGGCTGTTTCAAAGCGTTGGTACCCTCATGAAATTAGGGCCATTAAATTAAAGTCAACAATTGAATCTTGGGGTGATGCTCAAGGTTTTAGAAATATGCAAAAAATTTATTATACGGAAGCTCGAATTTTTCACTATGGCCATGTACGTGAAGCTTCTTCATATACTGAAAAAATGCGGGCCATGGGCAAGCTTTATCATGAAGAATCTGAACAAGAAAAACGTTTTGAAAAGGGTCTAAAGAGTGCTCATGCTAATAAGTGCGTTTTATATTTTGGATCTCATCCGAGAGAGATGAAGGATCGTATTTTGAGAATGCATGATGTTTGGGAATTGCCGGAAGTTGATAATGTCTCCATTGTGGGAAACAAAGAAAAATATAGTTCCCAAATACTCTCTCAAATCAATGCCAAGAATGTGAATTGGTATTTAAATTCATCCCAAGTTCCTCAAAATTTACGTTCACAAATGGTCATTCTTGAACCGAGCTTTTTGGATTGCTTATTGAGAAAAACTGGGAGTGTCCCCCGTAAAATGGCTTCCAAATTAGCGCATGATTGGACTTTAGATTTTAGGTTAGTTATCCAATTGTCAGATAAAAAAATTGGATTCAAAGCTAGTAGGTAATAATCATGATTAAATTATCTGCTGTCATTATTACACTTAACGAAGAAAAAAATATCAGGCGATGTATAGAGTCTTTAAAGTTGGTTTCTGATGAAATTATTGTGGTGGACTCACTTTCAATTGATAAAACTAAAGATATTTGTACTGAAATGAATGTGCGTTTTATTGAGCAAAAATTTTTAGGTTATATTGAACAAAAAAACTTCGCTCTTGGTTTAGCAAGCCATGACCATGTGCTTTCCTTAGATGCCGATGAAGCTCTTGATGAAAAACTTCAATCAGAAATTTTAAAGCTAAAATCGAATTTTACATGTGATGGTTATGAATTTAATCGCCTGACTATGTACAATGGTTTTTGGGTGCGCCATTGTGGTTGGTATCCCGATAAAAAATTGCGATTGATTAAAAAACAAAAGGCCCAGTGGGGTGGAACGAATCCTCATGATGCGCTCCTGTTAAATGGCACGATGGGATACATTCCTGGTGATCTTTTGCATTATAGTTATGATTCGATTTCTTCTCACGTCTTACAAACAAATAAATTTAGCACCATCGAAGCTCAGAGCCTTTTCTTGCGAGGTAAACGATCGACACTATTAAAAATAGTGACTCGCCCACCATTCCAATTCTTTAAAGATTATATTTTGAAGAAGGGCTTCCTTGATGGCAGATATGGGTTTATTATTTGTCTCATTAATTCACTCTATGTCCTCTTGAAATACGCCAAAATGATGGACATGGAATTGAATAAAAAAGTTTAAGGAGTTCACTTATGGAAGGTATCACGATTGTTATTTTGGTTTTTATTTTCTTTTGTCTTTTTGACTCGGTTTATATTGTCAAGTCTCAGACTGCTGGACTTATAGAACGCCTTGGAAAATATCACGGGACAGCTCATGAAGGACTTAATTTTAAGTTGCCATTTATGGACCGCATTGTTGTGCGAAGAAATTTAAAAATCATGCAACAAGATATTGAAGTTGAAACAAAAACGAAGGATAACGTTTTCGTGCGTACTAAGGTTTCAGTTCAGTACCAAATTATTCGCGATAAAGTTCATGATTCTTATTACCGCCTTTCAGACCCTATTGCTCAGATTGAAAGTTACATCTTTGATGTCGTAAGATCAGAAATTCCAAAACTCACACTTGATGAAGTTTTTGTTAATAAAGATACAGTGGCTTTAGCGGTTAAAGAATCTCTTGAAGAATCAATGGATGACTTTGGTTTTACGATCATTAAAACATTAATCACTGATATCGACCCAGATGAAAAAGTTAAGCAATCAATGAACGAGATCAACGCTGCTGAAAGATTAAGAGACGCAGCGATGTCAAAAGCAGAAGCTGAAAAAATTGGGATCGTCATGCAGGCAGAAGCTCATGCTGAAAGTAAGCGTCTTCAAGGGGTGGGTATGGCCAACCAAAGAAGAGAGATTGCTGCTGGTTTAAAATCATCAATTGAAGATTTAAAACAATCGGGAATTAATAACGATGAAATTTTAACGATATTACTTATCACTCAACACTATGATGCTCTTGAGGCCATGACTAAACATGCTCAAACCAATACGATTATGGTTCCTTATAGTTCAAACAGCGTAACTGGGATGAGAGACCAAATTCAAGAAGCTATCTTGACAACCATGGCAGCAGCAAAGCAACACGCAGCTCCTCATAAACAAGTTTAAGGAAATAAGATAATGAAAGTTTCAGTTATTGGTACAGGATATGTTGGATTAGTAAGTGGGACTTGTTTTGCTGAAATAGGCCACGAAGTCACATGCATTGATATTGATCCCAAAAAAATTACTATCCTTAAAGCGGGAAAATCTCCCATCTATGAGCCGGGATTAAATGATTTATTAGAAAGAAATATTAAGTCACAGAGACTTCAGTTTTCTACTGGATATGAATCAGTCCCTGGAGCGAAATCAATTTTTCTCGCCGTGGGAACACCTTCGGCTGATGATGGTAGGGCCGACCTAAAATATTTAAGAGCAGCGGCCATAGAAGTCGCTAAGAATTTAAGTGAAGGAGCTATCGTCGTTATTAAATCGACAGTTCCTGTTGGAACATCTGTTGAAATTAGAAAACTGATTTCCGAACATACGAAAAAAAGTTTTCATTTAGTTAATAACCCAGAATTTTTAAAAGAAGGTTCTGCTGTTGAAGATTTCATGAGACCAGATCGAGTTATCATTGGTCACCAAGATCCAGAAGCCTATAAGGCCATGGAAGAACTTTACGCACCACTGGTACGTCAAGGAAATCCAATTTATGGCATGAGTAACCTTTCAGCTGAGATGAGTAAGTATGCAGCGAATTGTTTTCTTGCCACAAAAATTTCTTTCATCAATGAGATCGCCAGACTTTGTGATGCCACTCAAGCTGATATCGAAGAAGTGAGAAAAGGAATTTCTTCTGATAAAAGAATCGGTGGACACTTTCTGTATCCAGGCCCTGGCTACGGTGGATCATGTTTTCCAAAAGACGTTAAGGCCCTAGTGGCAACAGCTGAAGACTATGGAATGGATTTAAAAATTGTTAACGCTACTGAAGTTGTTAACGACGAACAAAAAGCTTATGTCTTTTCAAAAGTTGTTAAACACTTTGGTGAAAATTTAACTGGAAAGACTTTTGCCTTCTGGGGAGTCGCTTTTAAGGCTAATACCGATGATGTTCGTGAGACTGCTGCAATCGCTATGGCACGAAAACTAATTGGAGCTGGAGCAAAAATTCAAATTTTTGATCCGGTTGCCACTGAAAATTATCTTGAAGTCATGAAAGAATATAAAGAGTGTGAAGGAAAGATTCTTCCGTTTGAAGATAAGTATTCTGCATTAAATGGAGCAGATGCACTCATTACTGTGACTGAATGGAGAGAATTCAACACTCCTGATTTTAGTGAAATTAAAAAGCGCCTCAAAAAACCATTAATTTTTGATGGACGAAATCTTTATGAAACAAAAAAAGTTTTAGCGGAAGGTTTTGAATACTACGCTATAGGGAAATTTATCAAATGAGAGTCGCAGTCTTACAACTTACTTCAGTTTTAGATTATAAAGAAAATCTTACGACTTTAAGAACGCTTTTTAAAGAAGCAGTTTTTAAAGGTGCAGAAGCTATCTTCATGCCAGAGGTTTTCTACTCTATGAGTGACGGCCAGACTCCAACGCCATATTTAGTTGAAGAAGGTAACGAACACTACAAAGAAATTCAAAAGCTTTCAATCGATTTTAAAGTCGCTCAGATCGGTGGATCAGCCGCAAGTCTCGTGAACGGGAAAGTTGTCAACCGCGCTTATAATTTTGATAAAGAAGGAAACGATCTTGGTTTTTACGACAAGATTAACTTATTTGCCTGTGATCTTCCGGATAAGAAAATTTCTGAAGCCAAAAATTATACACCAGGTACAGAGTATAAAACAGTAGACCTCGGTCCAGTGAAAGTTGGTTTAGGAATTTGTTTTGATGTTCGATTTTCAGAGATGGGACTATTTTATCGCAACGCTGGAGCTCATATTTTAACTTATCCAGCGGCCTTTACTGTTCCGACAGGAAAAGCCCATTGGCATACGCTCTTACGAGCGCGTGCGATTGAAAACCAATGTTTTGTTATTGCTTCTGCTCAATGGGGATATCATAACAACAAGATTCAAACTTTTGGCCACAGTCTTATTATCGATCCTTGGGGAGATATTCTTGTGGACTTGAAAGAGGGAATTAAAGTTGGTGTTGCTGATTTAGATTTTTCGAAGATTGAGCTTATTAGGCATTCTGTTTTAATGAATCGTTAGAAAATTATTCTAGCTTACATTCCAAAACCTCTAAAGAGAAAGCAGTGACTTTTAAGGTGACAGTTTTATTTTTTATCAAAGCTTCTTTAAGACAGTTAGTATGCTTTTTATCCGCAATATAAACCGCGGATAATTCTGCTAATTCCAGCTCATATTTTTTATTTTGATTGAGTAGCATTTTGGTTAAATGAACTTTAAGCTCCACGCTTTTTTCTGAAGGTTCAGACTTAGCATATAAGCTCTCAACCGATATCATTAAGCCAATGAGCAAAATAACGAATCTCATTTTTTACTCGCTTTTAAATATCTTTCCATGACTTCTTTGGCTGAATTGATCTTCTGCTCTTCAGTTAAATGAATACTGTCTTTTGGTAGGTAGGGATCTGAGCTGGAAAAAGCAATTACGGCGCGCTCAAGAATCGTGGCATTTTCTGGAAAAGGAAAAATAGAAAGCGATGAACCTCTGACGGTATTTTTGGTCATGCGATTATCCCATTCTTCAACACTCACGGGCTTATCAAATAAGGAAGGATCTATAACCATTTTTTTTATGAGTCCATTCTCATCATTGACATAAACTATTGGAGCCACATGAAGCCTAAAATTAAGTAGAGGATAGGTATTGGGAACGGTTAAATTTCCCTTGATCCAAACTTTATCCACTCTAACACCTTCAGCTTCAAATCTTCGTGCCATCAGGTGTGCCCTTGCATAGCATCCGTCAGTTTTATAATCCCAGGCGATGTCCGTCATCGCTTTGGCCTTATTAAAAAGTTCTGTCGCACGTTCTTTTGAAATCGCTTGATCAATTTGTTGGTCGGGCCTTATATTCTTTTTTATTTTATCTAGGTGTGTAGCTGCGAGAGAATCAAGTATGATGCCCTCATAAAGACAGCCCATTTCAGCAGCACGATTAGGATCTATGTAATTTCCAATTAAAGAACCGTCGGCCAGGACTTGGATAAACTCTACAAGCTCCAGTTTTGCAAGATTTTCAGCAAGATTTTTTTGCGCTAGTTCTAGTTTCTTAATTCCAAGATTTCCAGATTTACAAATATCACTTTGGTGGTTAATAAATTGGACAAAGGAAGCATCTCTATAGAGAGCTACTTTGTCTCTATTGGCAAATGTTTGAGGAATGCCAAAGGTCATCGCCGCTTCAAATGGACTTTGAGAATCAGAAGAGTGGTCGATGTAAGACGAGTTATCAACAACTGGAATATTTATTTTATTAGAAATGACTTTTCTAATAAGGACCGTTGGACCTAGATTATTTTCTTCATCTATAAGATGAAGTGTTGGGAGTACCATGCCCCCTGGTTCCGATTGATAAAAAAGTGTGGGATCATATTTTTTGCCATTTATAACCAAACTTTCACATTGGAAACTACCGCATTGAATATCTGTCTTCATAGATTTTTGATATTTTATTTCTTCACTGCTTAGCTTTCGTGATTCCCCTCTTTGACAATTAATTTTTTGTCCGGAAGCTAGCTCAAGTTGATAATCTCTTTGGTGGTAAATGGGGCTCATTTCCTTTCGGAGATCGGCAATGGTTGAAATTATTTTCGTGGCAATTTCCTCGTAAGCAGGCGAGCCAATAATTCTCTTGTCACGAGGTCTATTGGGCAGAGTCGGTCCTAAATTAAAAAATTGCTCAACTGACTCTATCTTTTCTCTAAATTCCGAGCCCAAGTCTTTCGAACGAACAAACGCTTTAGCACCAACATAACCTGAATCCATCTGGTGAAAAGGATTCAGCATAAGAAGTTCATCACCTGAATTAACACTAGTTAATTGAACTACTTCTGGAAGATTATTTTTATTATTTTTTAATGCTTTAAAGCCAAACACATTATTAATGACGAGCAGGGGTTCACTACCATTTTGGCAGATATATGTTTTTGCTTTTTTATCTAAAGAACATTCAAGGGTTTTAGAGTCTTTACCATATTTTATAGTAATGGTTGGAAAATCCTTTACATCAATTTCCTTAGAAATGAACTTTGGCATACTAGTTTTATTAATTTCTGGTACTTGGTCATCAAGTGCGTAGACACAAAAAGGCGAAAAAGTTAAAAAAAGAATTATTAGATTTTTTAATTTTTTCATTATTGTTTGCAATCCACAATCCTCATTGCGTCGGGATTGATTTTAAGGCTTACGAGCTTTTTATCAAGCATCGATCTTCTTAAGCACGGCAAGATAGCTTCATTAGCATAATAGACAGCAGCAAGTTCAAACATGGAAACTTTATATTTATTTCCCTTCACTAGCATGATTTTTTTTATGTGGGAGTCCAGTTCAATTATTTTTCCTGTGCTATTTGAAAATGCTAAAATGGAATCAAAAATTAAGCATAGAATAATTAATGTTTTCATCGTTTCCCTAACCCAATATATGCTTTCATGGTTTTTTTCGCCATTTCCATTTTTTTGTCTTCAGATAGTAAAGCATCTTCTTCTGGCATATAGGGATCAGAACTAGAAAATGATAAAGAAGATCTTTCCATTAATTCTGCATTGCTTGGAAATGGGAAAACCGTAAGATCAGATTTTTGTTTTTTAGTGGCTTTTGATATTTTGAGATCCCACTCGTCGACAGAGACTGGTCTATCAAATAATGATGGGTCTATAACCATTTTTTGTATGAGACCATTGGGATTCTTTACATATACAATGGGGGCCACATGATAATTCCACTCTGCAGATGAATTAAATTCCTTAACAGAAAGATTTCCATTGATCCATACTTTATCGACACGCACACCTTCGGCCTCAAAACTCCTCGCCATTAAGTGAGCTCGCGCGTAGCAGCCATCTTTTTTATAATTCCAAGCAATGTCCTTCATTGCCAATGCCTTTTTAAATAATTGAGTCGCTCTTTCAGGAGTAATGGTAGATTCAATATTTTCATCTGGCCTAAAATTTTTCTTAATGAGGTCAATCTTTTCTAAAGCAGTGCGATCCAATAAAACCCCTCGATAGTAACAAGCATTTTCTAGAACTGTGTTAGGATCGATGTACGTGGATAAGAATTTTCCATCCGCAAGCAGTTGAATAAACTCGACGAGTTTAGTGTCTGCGAGTTGATCTACGAGCTTTGATTTGAGAGTCGAAATTTTGCTTAAAATTGGATTATCTGGTAGGCAAGAATTTTGAAATGATTTAAAATTTGCATCAAAGGTGGGATCTTTGTAGATGGCCAATCGGCCTTGATCATCGCCAAAATTTTTTGGAAAGTTATTGGCATTTAATTTTGCGTCAATGATTGCATCTATACTATTTTCGACCAGTGGAATGGGAATATTTTTAGAAATAATTTTTTTAATATGTAAAGTTGGGCCGGGTTGCCCATTGGCATCTAAAAGATGGATTGAGCCCGTATCATTGAGACTTGGATGAGAATCATAGAGCATAACTACGTTATATTCTTTTCTTCCAATTGTCATATCTCCACAATTAAAGGGACCACACTGAATTTTTCGAGAGGATTTTTTTTCTAGTTGGATCTCTTTGTCACTAAGCTTCTTAGTACTATCTCGCTTACAAATTCTTTTTTTACCATCTTCAAAAAGTACTTGAAACTCACTATCGCCGATTGATTTTGAATACCTTTCATTCAGCCTAATCTTTTCGAGTTCGTAATCTCTTAAGGCCCTTGAAAATATTTCCTCATAAGCTTTAGAGCCTTTGGTTCTATTTGAATTATCTCCTTCAAGTTCAAAAAATATTTCAACTGGAGCAACTCTTGAAGCATAGTAACTTCTGAAGTCAGGGAAGTCTTCTGGAGTCGGTGAATTGCCTTTGAATTCACTTTGTCTTAAAGGTTTTTCTTGATCAATCGTTGCTGGTGATATGTCAGCGGAATCAAAAATTATTTTTTTTCCCGAAAAAACTTTATTTACTTTATAAATACTTGGTTGATTTTGATTATCATTTCCGAATGCTACGATCCCTGAGCTCGTCATCTTTACTAATAATGGTTTCTTACCGTTGGGACAAATATACAATGTAACTTTTGGGTCAAAGGTGCAACTAATTTTTTCATCACTTAGATAGTCTGGAATAGTAATCTCAATTTTAGATGGAAATTCTATTTCATCAGCGAATGAAAATTGAATGAAAAACAAATGTACAAAAATGAAAAATTTCAATGAGGCCCTCAGGCTACACTTATCGGAATTTAGTCAAAGATAGTAAGAATTTATAGCTTGGAAAGTGATTCAAATACTAGAGATGTGGACTATTTTAGTCGATTAAGAAGTAGGCGTGGATTTAAGATAAGTGCAGACAAAACTCCGATTAAGGAACCGATAGTGATATCGACGATTCTCCAATAGGCGAGGTGATTAGTTTCAATAGATTGCGGAAATGCAAATTCTAAAAAAAAGATAATGAGAGCAGCAATTGATATATTTCCCAGCCAGTAATTTTTAGAAAGGCCAATTGGCATTGTGTAAGCTGCAATAAACACAAATAAGATAATAATCCTTGGATCATGTATAAAGTGTATCGCCAGTGCTGATATTATCACTCCGGCAAATGTTCCCAGTATCCGCTGCATACTTTTATAAATTCCAAGCTTGCTGTCAGGAAGAATGACAATTAATGCCGTACCTACAATCCAGTTTGCATGAGAAAATTTTAATAATATTGAGATTAGATAGCTCCCCGTCGTTAGGAGGGCACAGATGAGCGAAAAATAATTAGATTCTCTCATTTTTGAAATATGCTTAAGGATATCGCGTTTACTTTTAATCTCGGATTCACTGTGAGATTTTAAAAAACTCAGTGCGACTATAAGCAGCTGATACAATAAAAAAGAAAAGAAGGAATAGATAAACAGCATCACCATTGATTGAGCTATTTGCGGATCCGCCGATGCCGTAAGGAATTGCAATGTCATAAATAGCAGCAATCGCTCAAGCTCGATTCCATGATTTTTTGTCTTACCTACGGTAAAGCTCAATGCGAAAAGTACAATTGATATTAGTAGGGGGTGGTTGGTTAAATAACTTCCGAGGAAAAAGCAAATCATCAAACAAATAAAGACAACCCAAAGATGAATGATTCTTTTTTTCAATGGTCCAAAATTATCGTTGAGATAATAGACAAGGCACATGAGTGCCCCAAACATTGAAAAATAAGTTTCATCCCTTAAGTAGCCAACGATTAAAGGGAGTGTCACTGAAAGAGCCGAAAGCCACATCTTGAATGGTGGTGTGGGACTATCACTTAACTTGAAGGTGTCTTGTATATGATTTTTAAGCGGCATTATTTTTTAAAGTGAGAGCTCAGTTGATTTTTAAAAGCCTTTATATTCTCGTTATACTTATTTTCAATTGAATAGACAAAGCAAATTTTATCAATAAAAGGTTTAATTTCTGCCGAATAGATTTTCGTTATTTTGGGATAGTGATTTTTTATAACCTTGCTTGGTAAAAGTCCAACTCCCAGCCCGTCGTAAATCAACTGAGCGATTAGCTCCAAGTTGGAAACTTCGATGATGTATTTAAATTTTATTCCTTTTTTTTCAAGCTGTCTTAAAAGGAAATGACTTTGATGAAGTTGAGGATCATAGAATAAATAATCACTATTAAATTTTTTAGTGTGACACCAGATTTGAAAATGGTCATCTCCGATTTCACTAATAACTAGGTTGCTGTGAGGATAAGGATTGATGGCCAGGGCACAATCAATTTTTCCTTCTTGGACTAAATTTGTGACAACTCTCGAAAGATCAAAAGTGAGACTCAGCTTAAATGTAGACATTTGACCTAAAATAAAAGGCAATGTGTAGGTTCCGACAGAAGGATGGAGTCCAAGACTTAAAGTTTGAACCTTTTCTTTTTTTTGTTCGTTGAGATTGAGAGATATTTCTTCAATCTCCAGAAGAATGGATTCTCCCTTTTTTAAAAGATAATTTCCAGCTCTAGTTAATATGATCCCATCTTTTCGCCTTAAAAAAAGGATTTCACCAACTTCTTCTTCAAGTCGCTTTATGCTGTGACTAAGAGCTGGCTGAGATAAACCTAATTCTTTTGCGGCCTTAGTGAAGTGTAGGTACTTAGCTGTAATGATGAAAGATTTTAAGTCATAGGTATTAATCATTCATAAATTGAATCATGGATATTCATTATATTCAATTTATTTATGTTTAAAATTAATCTATAAATTGGTCAACCAAAGGGGGATTATATGAAAAATATCTTATTAAGTGTATGTCTAATGTCAGGAATTCTTGGAAGTTTTAATGCCATCGCAGGTGAGCGAATCATTCTCAAAGATTCAAAAGAAATGAGCGTAGAGATCAATAAACAATCAGTCATATGTTCTTCGCTTGGATACGGCATGAGAGAGTTAAAAATCAATATTGCTGAGCTGGATGGCTGGACACTGTTTGATCATAGTAATCTAAGATTTGGCGACAGAGCAGGATTACCATGTATGACTGCCGGAGTGTGTCGTGATCGATTTAATCAAGATGGATTTTCAATCGATGATATTTTACAAAATAATCCAAGAACTGAAAAAATTGTTGTTCAACGTGAAGTGGCAGAAACTCGCTACGTAGATGTGTCGGCAAACAATGTAAAAGTATGTTTTAGAGTTCTGACAGAAAGACTAACAACTAAGCTAGCAGGGATTGAATTTAATCACATTAGATCAGGCGAAGTGACAGAGCTTCCAGAAAGGGCCTGTACATTTTAAATTATAAATCTAATAAGCTTTCTGCACGATTTGATAATTTATAGCTAGGCTTTATTGAGTTTAATTTTTCTCCTCTTATAACTTTCTTATAAAGCTCTAAATATTTTAAGGCATGTTGATTGATAGCAAAATGATCTTCAACATGCTTTCTAATAATCATAGGATCAAACTTTTTTGAGTGATCAGCTTTTACAAGGCTTTCTAATTCTTCATAAGAGTTGGCAATGAAGCCCACATCTTTTGATATCAGCTCAGGTAAACTTCCGAAGGGTGAACCTATGACTGGAAGCCCTTGTGACATGGCTTCAATGACAGCGATTCCAAAAGGCTCATGCCAGCGAACAGGAAAAACCATAAAATCACACGAACGAATAATTTTCATTTTGTCGTCACCGCCAACTATCCCATGATTATGAACAAAACGAGAAAGTCCCCACCATCTCCCACCTGCAACATGAAGATGCTTGTTAGTTTTTCTAGCAGCGCGAACCGCATCTTTAAGATTTTTAACTCGCCAAGAGGCTTTGGCCAGAAATAGAAAGTTGTCCCATTTTCGGTCCATTTTAGGAAGAAAAGGGTATTCACTTAAATCAATGGCATTGTGGATAAATTGTGTCGAGCCGTGAATTTCAGCATGCTTTTTTGAAACAAAAACACTATTTTCATCAAAGATCTCTCCAATCTGTCCGTTGCCATGAACGGTTGAGATTGTAGGAATATTTCCGGGAACAACATGATTAAAGCTTAAGTGAATAATGTCCGAGTCTTTTGGAATTAGGCTTTCCCATTTACTAATGTCGACATTGAGTGGGATCAATTCAATTCCAAATTGTTTAACTTGTGAATCAGGATGACTTATAAGGACTACGTTATGACCAAGTTTAGCGAGCTCCACCATATGCCAAAAGAGAATTCTTTCAATTCCTCCGTAAGCTTTAACAGGTAAGATTCCAGTATGAAAAAAAACAATTTTCATTTTATCCTAAATGGCTTTGCCTTTTTCTAAATCGTAAAGTTTAGAGTATTTTAATAAAGCGTAGAGTGAATTGATACAACAAATAATAAAACCATAACGACCATCTAGAAAGCCACGCTTGATAAAATAATCACGAATAAATTTTAAAAACGGTCTCGTGGCAATTTTAAAAAGACTTGATTTTTTGCCCTCTAAAAAAGCTGCACGGGCAGCGATCGTTGTGAACTTGTCAGTTTGGATAACATGAGAAGCGATTGAATCATAACTATAATGAAGTAGATCACCTTTTAAAAAACCAACTTCACCAGTTGAGTTTTTCATTTCTAAAATATCATGAGGATTGACTCCTCCCCAAAGTGCCAAGTCTTTTTTAATGAGTCTTAGTTTTTTATCTGGATACCAACCTGAATGGCGCACCCAAAATCCATTGTAATTAGTTAAGCGATTAAAAACATACCCATCCAATTCAAAATGAGATTTTATTTTTTTAATTTCAACTAAAAGTTCTGGTGAAAGTGCTTCGTCGGCATCGAGCGATAAAACGTAATCATGTTGCGCCAGGGAGAGTGCAAAATTCTTTTGTTCAATATGGCCTTTAAAAGCATTTTTAACAAAGCGAGCCCCCAAGGAAGTTGCGATTGATTCAGTTTTATCGGTGGAAAAGGAATCAACTACCAGAATCTCATCGGCAATTTCTAAAACAGAGCTGATGCAACGACCAATGTTGTTTTCTTCGTTGTACGTTATGATGGCGACAGTCAATTTAATATTTTTTCTGTCTGTAATGAAATTAATGAAAAACCTCTCAACTATTCTCATTGTTAAAAATCGTGCCCTAGGTGACTCCGTCATGGGTCTAGGGGCAGTTGCTTACCTGAGAACATTATATCCTAAGGCTAACATTATTTATGCTGTTCCTCAATGGGGGGCACCGCTTTATGCTGAGGTGAAGACCGAAGCTAGTTCTATTTATCCCCTGAAGCTAAAAGTAGCCAGTGATTATGTGAAAACATTTTTTGAATTAAGAAAAATGAAAATTGACCATATTCATGAAATGCACCAGACGGGAACTGGATCAAAGTTTTTTTCATTCCTCGCCTTCACACTTGGAATTCGTTATACGGCCCATAATCATCACTTGAAGTCTGAGACTGGGGTAATCGACCAAGGGCTGATTAAGCCACTTATTCAAAGAGATCTTGATGGTGTTTTTTCATTTTTAGGTAGGGATGAAAGACCAAATTTTTTACAATTCAAACCAGAGATTAAAATAGAGCAAAGTGTTCATAAACCAAGAATTATTTTTGGAGTGGTTGCCACTAGACAAACTAAAATGTGGCCTCTTGAAAACTTTGTGAATTTGGCACAATTAATATTAAAGACAAAACCACAAACTGAAATTGTGATTCCTCTTTCACGTAGTTTGCAAGACGTTGCGATTAAAAAAAACCTCATTGAATTAGGGCTTCCAAAGGAAGTGCAATTCCTAGAATTAGGTCTTAGGGAATTGCCAAAATATTTTGGAGAGTCTAGTTTTTATTTTGGAAATGATACAGGACTTAAGCATATTGCCGTAGCCGTGAATTTAAATAGCTATACATTATTTGGACCCGAGCCAGCTAGTGAATGGCACCCTTACGAAACTTTAAATCATCAATTTTTTTATGAAGAAAATCTAGCATGTCGAGTTCGCACTCATCATTATTGTGGTTTGGATCTTTGTGATTTGGATCAATCAATAAATATGCAATGTCTAAAGAAGATGACGGCTAAGAAAGCGCTAGAGATCATTAGTCCTTACATATAAGGACGTTCACCAGAATCATGGTCAGTGACATCGACCACATCTGTAATTTCAGGAAAAGTTTGCATCACAAGAGTTTGGATTCCTTGCTTAAGAGTCGCAGCTGAGCTTGAACATCCCTGGCATCCGCCCTGCAATCTTAAAAAAAGAACATTGTTATCAAGGTCGACGATTTCAACATTTCCACCGTGAGCAGCTAGTGCAGGGCGAACTTGTTCATCAAACAAAATTTCAATTTTTCTCATCATTTTAAAACCTGCCTCGAAGGAGTTCCAATTGGGAAACTGATGAATATATAGCATGTTCAACCCGGAGTACGCTAGAGCTAATCTTCACACTTTTAAAGCCAGCTTCCTTAAATCTGATGATATCTTCTTGGATAAAGCCTCGCTCTGGGCCAATGGCAAGAGTTATAGCGTGATCGAAGTTGATTTCATTGGCATATTCAAGGAAGCTTTTGGCCCCATTTAGGTCAAGTATAAATTTTTGTGGTTCGGACTCATAAGTTTTAGCAGGATTATATTTATCAATTTTGACTTCGGGAAGATTGGCATAAATCGCTGATTGCGAGAGTCCGGCATATAAATGACTATTACATTCCATATTTTCAAAAATTTTTGAATCTAAATAACTTTTTTCGGACAAAGTAGACTTAAAAAAATGAATTTTCTTGGCACCAAAAGTTGTTCCATGTTCTAAAACTTTTTTGCTGGTTTGAGGTCTTGAGACACCGACAATAAGATTAAACCAAGGAGACTGGGCTTCACTAAGAGAACCTAATTTTAGTTGACAGCTTTTTTTATCAATTGAAATCACTTCGCCAGAAGTGAGACCTTTATTTAAAATGGTGCATTTTAAAATATCACCAGTTTTACTTTTTAAAGTTGCATGCAAATGCTCTAAAAGAGCAGGATCTAAAATGAGCCCTGTTGAATCATGTAAGAGAATTGAATTCATAAAATCTAAATCTCATCCATTGGCTCTTCCGTCAAGTCTGAGATTTCTTCATTTAAGGCTTCTTGATTGGCCAGGACAGATTCAATATATTCGCTGTGGTTAAAACTAGGTTTGAGGGGCTGTCTTCCTACCAAAAATACGATAGCGAGGCTGAGTGCTAGGGCAGAACCAAGGGAATAGGACCACCAGTTTCTGAATGATCTTTTTTGGGATTTTTCTAATTCTAGTTTTTGAAAAAAACTCTGATCAAAATTTTTAGAGGGAGCAATAGAAGCTTTTTTATTAAACTTATCTTTCAATGTTTCTTTGCTCATAGTGATTCCTCGATGTGATTTTTAAGTATAATTTTTGCTCGCTGTATGAGATTTTTAACGGACTGTGGACTTTTTTTAAAAATACTTCCCATTTCAATAAAGCTTAAATCATCATTCATCCAAAGTAATAGTGCTTCTCTTTGGTTTATTGGAATATTTTGCAATGCCAATTGGATTTTCTCTTTAGACGCTTTGATCTTCCCCTGTTAAAACGGACACACTTTTAAGCACATAACCCAACAAAGGGTATGT
>JAYSPR010000071.1:0-2870 GCA_043721975.1 Bacteriovoracaceae bacterium | reverse complement strand
CCCCAACTCATGAAGCTCATATTTTTTTCTTTGAGATAAGGAAAAATCTGAGTTTGAATATAGTGATTCGTAAAAAAATTAAATTCAGATTGAACCACTTCAATTCTTTCAATTTCAAAAGCTTTATTTAAATCCTCTACATAGGTATTACAGAGACCAATATGCTTAATTTTTCCTTCATGCTTAAAGCGCGCCAACACTTCCATAGTCTTTCTTATGTCTACTCTACTATCAGGCCAGTGAATCATGTAGAGATCAATGTAATCAGTATTCAAATCGCGCAGTGATTGCTCAAACATAATCTCAGCGACTTTCGGGTCGTTAGTCATGTCGACTCTTTTATTATCGTGCCAAGTGACCCCGCACTTTGAGACGAGGAAAACTTTCTCTCTCATGTTTTTAAAAGCTTTGCCCATGCGCTTTTCTGATAAACCAAATCCGTAGATCGGGGCCGTATCAAAAATGCGGATTCCTTTATGATAAGCAAGCTCTAAAAGCTCGATAGAATCACCCTCACTGATCTCCCCAAATCCATAACCTCCTCCTTCCCCAGAAATAGCAGCGCCACCAAAGGCAATTGGTAAAGAATTCAAAGACTTTAAAAGCTGCGTCATGTGAACATATCCTTGTGAACTAACTCAATCAAGTGTATTAATAATCGGCTTCCTTTAATATGTACAGTTAGAGATTTCATATTGTGAAAATATCATTTTTAAAACCTCTTTTTTTGAGTCTTTTTTTGATCGTCATTTCGGTCTCTGTTAAAGCAGAAGAACTTTATGTTTCGAAATTTAATGAATTAAAAAATAAGTCTTTAAATTTTTCTCCTGAATTAAAAATCATGAAGGCAAAAGCTTCAGAGAAATCGGCTGAAAGTTACACTTACATCACGACCCACTTACCCAATGCTAATTTAGTCATAAAAAAAGAAAAAGATTTTTTTGAAAAAAGAAATGCTCAACTCCGCGCTCTTGGAATAGGTGTTTATGATTCTTCTTGGTCAATTAACTATGAATGGCCCTTATTAAACTTTGCTCAAATTCAATCGACTAGAAAATCATTTGCCGAAAAAGATAAAGCTAATCTCGAACTCGAAATGAAAGTTAAAGAGTATCCAGTGACACTCACGACTTACTTTTTAAACTATATGCTGGCCCAATATAAAACAGCGGCCGTTTTAAATTCACTTAAAAAAGCTGAGACGGGCAAAAAAGAAGCACAAATTGGATTTGATCTCGGGCAAAAAACAAAAATCGATGTTTTAAGATCTGAAGCCAACTTAGTTTCTCTCAATTCTAAAAAGACAAGCTTCAAAGAGGAAGAACAAAATAGTAAAAATCTTTTTTTAGAATACTCTGGTTTATCTAACTCAGACCTAGAGGCTTTTTCTAATTTAAACGAGAATAGTATTTTAGAACTCATTAATTCCCTGACGAAAGTTCAAGGAATTAAAACTATGGCAAAAATTGAAAATAGTCCAAACTATCAAAGTCTTTTATTAGACGAAAAAATTAATCATTTGAGTCTCGCAGAGCTCACTAAAAAAGAATACCCCGACCTTCGCATACAAGGTGCTTACTCAAATTCCGCGAGCTCTCTTGAAGGAACTCTTCACTCACCTTACCGTACTCACTCAGTGGCCCTCGTCTTAACGATTCCCCTCTTTAGCGGTGGAAGCTTGGCCTCAAGCGAGTTCCAAAGTTACTTTGCCAGAAAAGAAATTGAATACACTATCAATCAAAAAAAATATCAATTAGAAAATTCTCTTGATTCGACCAGTACAAAAATTTCAGCGCTGGAAACCCTCGTTGAATCCCTCACTCTCAATGTTTCTCAATTTGAAGAACTTTACCGCTTAACTTCAAAGTCTTATCAATTAGGAAAAAGCAGTTTATTTGAACTCCTCGAAGTTCAAGACAATCTTCTTGATTCCAAAATTAATTTGGCCCAAAATAAAATTCTCTTTTATACCCTTTCACAAAATTATATATGGCAGGCCGGACTATGAAAAAAAACTCTCTCGCTCTTTTATGTTCGATTACTATTCTCACTTCTTGCAGTGGTAAAGTCGAAGTCCAGGCCATTAAAATGAAATCAGGCAATGTGGAAAGCACTGTCACCACCACAAGCTCTGGAACTGTTGAAGCCAAAGACCAAGCCGAGCTCGCCTTTGGTACACCTGGAAGAATCTCTAAGCTTCACGTGAGTTTGGGAGAAAAAGTTAAAAAAGGGGCCATGATTGCAGAGTTAGAAAATGCTGACTTAAAGGCAGTTTACGATGAAGCTTCAAAAGAGTTTCAAAGAACCACTGAACTCTTTAAAAGTGGTCTTGTCTCTACGGCAAGTCTCGATGGTGTTAACCGTGGCCTTCAGGTCGCAAGAATCAATCTTGATAAAACAACCATCAAAGCCCCTTTTGATGGAATGATTACTGCCTTAAATTTAAAAGTTGGTGAATTTTATCAATCAGGACTTGCAGTTGATAGTTCCGGTACAAAACAAATCGATGTGCAAATTATCGATTTGAAAACTCGCATTATTAAAGGCGAAATAGATGAAGTTGATCTTCAAAAAATTACGATTGGTCAATTGGCACGAGTTAAAATACCCGCGATGAAAAATAAAGTCATTAAGGCCAGACTGACAAAGGTTGTGCCCTTTGTTTCAACCGTAAAAGACCAAGATCGAACCAGTCAGATTGAATTAGAAATTATTGAAGACGATAAAAGCCTTATTCCTGTCGGGGCTTCAGCCGATGTAGAAATTGTGGTGGAAACTAAAACTAATGCAAAAGTTCTCCCTTCCTCAGTTTTAACAGGTGTCGGAAAAAATAGGTCCGTCTTTGTTGTTGATGGCAATAAACTTAAAAA
>JAYSPR010000070.1:0-12073 GCA_043721975.1 Bacteriovoracaceae bacterium | reverse complement strand
AGCCAATTGTCATTTACGATCAAAAAGGTAATCAAACGAAAGAGGCCTGGGTAAAAGCGATTCGTTACATTGAAAAAGAAAAATTTGATTTTGTTCTTACTGCCAGTGGAATGCCTGTTAAAGAAAAAATAAGTATTGATCTTCCATCTATTTGGTTTACACCATCAGGAAGAGTAGAACGTTCAATTAAAAAAGGAACAATTTTATTTCCTCAATCTCTCGCACCTCAAGTTAATCTATTTATCATTGGAGACTATAGTGACGGACGTGAGGTTTTTTATGATCAGGATCTTTTGAACCAAGATGTTATTGATTACTATTTTCCTTCAGGCAAAGGAAAATTTAAGGGAACCTCCCGTGCAGTGGCAGAGGCCATGGGGCTCGCTCTTAAGTCTTGTTATAGTCGAAAAGACGCTAGTCCTCCTCATGCGTTACGTTTATGCTTAATTAAAAAGTCTAAATCCCTAAGAGACTCTATATTAAAATTAGATTTCAAAACCTTTAAGTAGTGCTAAGATTTTTTTATGAGAGAATCAGTCTCGGCGGTTTTTACAACAGCTGAAAAAATATTTTTTATAAAAAGACAAAACTATTTAGCGGTTTTTCCAGGATATTATGCTACTCCAGGTGGGAAAGTCGACACAACAGATAGTGAAGAAGCGCTAAAGAACCCTTTGTGGCCTGCCCATATTAAGCCTCAAATTTTGCACGCTCTCATTCGTGAAATAAAAGAAGAACTCAATTTTGATCTTGAGGCCGCGATTTTCCGGGGAGATGTTTTAGGCATTTTTGATATTGGAGTTGCCATTACTCCCGAATTTAATCCTTATCGTTTTAAAAATTATTATATAAATATTCGACTTAAGTCTCCTGTTGATTTTAACATTGACCCTAGTGAAGTTGAATTTGGACATTGGGAAAAAGCAGAAGCTTTACTTGAAAAATATTATAAAGGATCTGTTCTTGCTGTTCCACCAGCAGTCACCCTTTTAAAAACGTTTAAAGACAACCCAAGCCATTCGACTCCTATTAATATGACACTTCCTCATGATCCAGAAACAGAAGTGCCTATGATAGAGTCAATTTTTGGAGTGAGACAGTTTCTTCCACTTTCTCATACTTTTCCTCCGGCCAATCGAACCAATAGTTTTATTATTGGTGATGAAGATGCCGTTAAATACTTAATTGATCCTTCTCCTAAAGACGCACTTGAATGTGAGAAGTTTATTAAATCTATTTCTAAAATAGGTTTTCATAAAATTTTTATCACTCATCATCACCCTGATCATTATGAATTTGTTCGTGAGATCTCACGTCAATTTAATGCTCCCATTGAAATGAGTGAATATACTTTTCAAGCGATTGGCCCAGATTATTTTTCTGGTTTTGATGTGACTTTTAGAAAAGAAGGGGATGTTATCACTAAAAGCCTTGGCAGTGATGTTTATGTTTATGAGGTACCAGGTCATGATGAAGGGCAGTTGGCACTGGCGCCTAAAAGCCTCAATTGGTTTTTAGCGGGAGACCTTATTCAGACCATAGGGACCGTTGTTATTGGTGGTCCTGAGGGCGATATGAGTAAATATTTTAAGTCGCTATCACGAGTGATTGATTTAAATCCTAAAAACATTATACCTAGCCATGGGATTATTGTTGGTGGGACTCATAAATTAAGTGAAACATTAAAACATAGAATCGAGCGAGAAAATGCTCTTATCAAACTTCAAAAAGAAGGAAAATCTAAAGCTGAAATGCTAGAGATTGTCTATGTGGGCTTAAAGCCAGAATTACTCCCGTATGCTTTAAAGACGATTGAAGCCCACTTAAAAAAAATAAACGCAGAGCAAAGTTAACTAGCTGAGAATTTTCTTCGTTGCAATAATCAATTCGACAATTTCTGGATTTAGAAGAGTCGATGTATCTCCAATATTCTCAATTTCATTTTCAACAATTTTTCTTAATATACGTCTCATGATTTTTCCCGAGCGTGTTTTGGGTAGGCCATCAACGACTTGAATGAGATCAGGTTTGGCGATGGGCCCAATTATTTTAACAACGAGATCACGAATTTCTTTTTCTAATTTTTCAGGGTCTTTTATATTTGTTGTAGGCACGACAAAAGCATAGAGCCCTTGCCCTTTAACTGGATGAGGTAAACCTACCACTGCACTTTCTACAATTTCGCTATGTTCATTAATGGCCTCTTCAACTTCGGCCGTTCCTATTCGGTGTCCTGAAACATTGATGACA
Organism: Bacteriovoracaceae bacterium; assembly: GCA_043721975.1. Classification (GTDB taxonomy): domain Bacteria; phylum Bdellovibrionota; class Bacteriovoracia; order Bacteriovoracales; family Bacteriovoracaceae; genus Bacteriovorax. Next base: position 9,823 of record JAYSPR010000070.1, on the reverse strand, counting down.
TCGTCAACTCGTCCGGTGATGCGATAAAATCCATTGGCCTCGCGTCTGGCGCCGTCACCAGTAAAATAATAACCAGGATAAGTTTTAAAATAAGTTTGAATGAAGCGGTCGTGATCTCCATAGATAGTTCGAGCGAGAGACGGCCATGGCGTTTTTAAACATAAGTTTCCACTGGCCACCATTTCTTTTATTTCTAATCCTTGCTCATTCATTAAAGCTGGCTCAATTCCTTCCAGCGGAAGACTGGCATAGCCTGGCTTTAATTCAGTGATGCCTGCGAGAGCAGAAATAAGTATTCCGCCGGTTTCTGTCTGCCACCAAGTGTCTACGATGGGACATCGTCCTTTTCCAACGTGTTTGTGATACCAAGTCCAGGCCTCTTCGTTGATGGGTTCACCGACTGAGCCTAAAACTTTAAGCGAAGGCATTTTAAAACAGTCTGGAATTTCACTGCCAAATTTTTCTAGCGAACGAATCGCAGTGGGAGCGGTATAAAGATGAGTGACGTGATGTTTTTCAACGACTTCCCAAAATCGTGCAGGAGTTGGATATGTCGGGACTCCTTCAAACATAACTGTCGTGGCCCCATTTAAAAGTGGCCCAAAAGTCATGTAGCTATGACCGGTGATCCACCCAATATCTGCTGTACACCAAAAAATATCATTTTCTTTGTATTGAAAAACATCTTTAAAACTTTTGCCGACATGAACCATATATCCCGCTGTCGTGTGCAGTAATCCTTTAGGTTTTCCAGTAGAGCCTGAAGTGTAAAGAATAAAAAGTGGGTCTTCCGATTTCATGACTTCAATAGGACAATAAAGATCGACATCTTTAATGAGCGCTCCATAGTAATAATCTCGACCTTGCTTCATTTCAATTTCTTGATTTGTTCTTTTAACAACTAAGACGGTTTCAATTGTTTTTAAATCACTAACGGCCTCATCCACCATATTTTTTAAAGGAATAATTTTATCCCCACGAAAGCCTCCATCGTGAGTGACAATCATTTTTGCTTTTGAGTCTTCTAGTCGCCCTTTAAGAGATAGGGGAGAAAATCCTCCGAAAACTACCGTGAAGACTGCACCAATGCGGGCACAGGCCAGGATTCCTATCATGAGTTCTGGAGTCATCCCCATATAAAAGCAAACAACATCACCTTTTTTTATTCCTCGGCTTTTTAGTAGATTGGCAAATCTGCAGACACTCAAGTGAAGTTCACCATAGGTAAGGAAGCTTGAAGCTTCATTGGGATTGTTAGGTTCAAAGATAAGGGCTTTTTTTTGTCTTCTGTCCTCAAGATGCCGATCAAGGCAATTTTCTGTAATATTTAATTCACCACCAACAAACCATTCCACATCAGCTTTTTTAAAGTCGCCAGTTTGAACTTGTTCCCATTTTTTTTTCCACACATAAGTGTGTGAGACCTGGGCCCAGTAATCAGTTTGCTCTTTTGAAAGTAGTGATGTCATAGAATTCTCCTAATGAAATTCACCCAATTTTAAAACACTTCCCTTCAAGGTGACAAATATTTGAGGCACTTATTTAAGTAAAGGCGGAAGGCCTTAGGCCTATAAGTACTAAAAGCTATAGTCCTGAGATGATACTTGAATCAATCCCTCAAGTTATTCTCGGGTTTTCCGATATGATGTTTCATAGGAGTCTTTATGAAAATGGTCAAAGGCCTTTTTTTGCTCTCATTATTAGCTGCATCCTCTAGTTATGCTCAGCTAACGCTTAGTAATTCGAGTGGAGCTTCGCTCAAATTACGTTCGAGCCAGATGAGTTTTTCACTTAAAGACAAAGGGGTAGATTGCCCGGGTGAAGAAAATTTAAGTATTGCTCCTCTTAGTGGTTCTTCAAATGGATCTTTTCGATCTTTTGGCCAAAGTTTTTCACGGTTTCTAAGTTGTAGTAGAAATCCTTTAAAAACAAGTTTGATTTTAAAGGGACGATTTTCAGAAGATGGATGTAAATTTTCTGATATTTGTAAACAAAGCTTACTTTCTAATCCTGAATTAAAAAAACAGGTTGATGAAAAACTTAATAAAATTATAGCTAAAGATCATGCCAAAAATTTATTAAATCAAAACTTAGAACAATTAGAAAGATTAGAATTATTAAAAAAATATGCAGCAAAAGAATTCAATTTAAAAGTTCCTTTTAGATGCACTGATGTTTTAAAATTAGATAGTGATAAAGCTCAATGTACCCAAGAATATTTAGGTGATGCTTTCGAATTACAGCAAGACAAGTGTGAAAGTGGATTGTCGTGCTATAGAGAGGACCTCTTAGAAAAAGGAGTGCAAAGTTACGCTGCCTTTAAGAAAGAAAAGAAATCTGGTGATAATGAAATAAAGCCAGTAGATTTAATGCTTGAGTACCTCAACTCTAAAATTGATCAAAAAAATATAATTAATTATAGTAAATCGCCGCAATTAATAGAGGAATTATCAAATTTAGTGACTTCTGTTTCATTTAAAAAATTAGGTGAAGAAGAAAAAATGAAATCTATTTTTAGAATTTTTAAACCAGAAGGAGCAGGTTACTTTGGTGATCCCGTTCTAGGTTTTGATTTTAATAATAACGATTATCAAAAACTTAAAAAGATGGACACTTTTAAAGAGATGATGAAAATCGTGAATAATAAGGCCCTCACAAAAAGCACGTTCACGACAGAGTTTAATAAATTTAGAAAAAAACGGGCCGAAGTCCATCTCTCGACAGGAGCAGCTTGTACTGGTGTCACTCAACTGAATAGAATTTGTTCAGATGCAACGAAGCTTGCTAATGGAGATTCAATTTTTAAAAATGCTGATGTCTTAGATAAATTGGCTTCTCAAAATAGTGGAACAAGAGATGATTTATCAGACTTAACAAGTCTCATTGGTTTAGGTTTTAGTCAAAATGAACTGGATGTCTTAGCTGATGCTAATAGATGCCAAGCTTTTGGTTTAATGAATCAGTCGTACAGCTTAGCTGAGTATCAAAGAGCTCCGGCCGGACTTACATTCATGCAGGATTATGGCTCGAATGGAAGCACTGGCTTTTCACTTTCAAATGGTTCGAATTCAAATAACGATAGTTATAGCGGTGTAGGCTTAAGAGCAACACAGAGCTTGGCTGATTCATTAGGTACTTCGGGAAAAGTTGAAGCTCCAGATAAAACTTTTAGTGCTGGAAGCGATGGCAGCACAGGAGGAGCGGCAGTAGAAGGAACTAAACCTGAGACGGCACGCCACCCAGCTGAGACCACAAATTATAACGATTACCAAGTAGCACCTCAACCAGTTAATTCAGGATTTAATTCATTAAATCATGCCAACGACTTAGCGAATTTTGGCTCCGGCATAAGTGACACTGATGAAAGTGGTTCTGGTACAAGAAGTATAAGAGATGGATCTTCTAAATCTCTTGGATCCATGCCAACAGCTGATGAAAGAGTCAGTGATCTTCTAAAAAAATTAGCAGCAGCTGAAGCTGAAGTGGCCAGAGTAAAAGCAGAGGGTGATAAAGATGGAGATGAAGTTTCCACACCTAAAAAAGAAGCAGATGGGCCCTCAGAGATAGATCAAATGAAAGCTCAGATTGCAGATCTTAGAAAACAAGTTAAGAGTAAAGAAGTTGCTAGTGCAATTGATGCTTCATCTGTTGGTCCAAGTAAATCACGACCTCAAAGTGCTTCGGCCATTGTTGGGAGCAGTGATTTTGCTCAATCGCCCAAGATCGAAAGTAAAATTGGCAATTCTTATGTAAGAAGTTTTGATGCACCTCCTGCTGACCCGGGACTTGCTGGATCTGCTAATGCTTCGGGGATAAGAGGTACCGGTCGCTCAGTTTCATCAGGTGCACAAGCACCGCTATTTACAGTTGGAACGACAAAAAATGCTGACGGTTCACAGACAACTGTGCTTCCTTCAGGAGATGTTGTTTTAAGTCTTGATGGACTTAGTCCTGAAAAAGCGGCGCTAGTTTTAACAATGCAATTTAAAGAACTAGGCCAAAAGAAAATTCTTATTGAAGAAGGTGGAGTGATAAAAGAGGTGTCTCCCGTCAACTCAGATGGAACGATTGCTGTAGACGGAGAAGGTAATTTGACTATCAATAAAATTGTCAGAGGAAAAAGAACGGATAGTAAGTTCGCTGGCTTTAAAGTTCAAGATGTCAAAAGAGCGCCTGCTTCGGCACTAGCTCCGGCTGATTTAAAACGTCAGGATGATAGGGACCGCTACAAGCTAAGAGATCTGCAGGCGATAACAGATGAAGCCTCTAAAAAATAAATAGTTAAATATTCCGGAGCATTTCTGTCTTGTATTCTCGGGATTAAAGTCTTTGTCTTTAAGTATCGATAAGTCCTTTATAATTAAGTATTTCTTAAAAATAAAGGACAAGGTATGAGACCTCGGAAATTTTTTTTCAGTTTTTTATTATTCATTATTTTTAATTTTTTATTTATTAATCAAAATTTACAAGCAGCTCAAACTGCTGGAAAAATTTGTTATTCATGTTCGCCTGAATATATTCCCGGAAGTCCGGTGAGTGGGGATAATAAATCTTTGAGTGCATTGGTTTTATTTTCGAGGAGTCTTCTTTCTGATAAAGATGTTCTTTACATGACTGATCTTGGCTTAATTTGCAGCGAATTTTATGATGAAGAAGATGATGTAAAAACTACGTTAGTAAAACAAACAATTCCAGACTTAAAAAAATATTCACCTAATCAAAAAATCGAAAACTCTTTTTTAGAGGATGGATGCATTCCAAGAAAAATAGGAAATGCCCTTTCTCCAATTGCTCACTTAGCCGCAGAACTCCCAGTAACTCGGCTTGTTCATTTGCAGGCCATTCAAAGTTATTTTACGGAGCAAGGTAAACCAGAGTTTTTTAAAAAAGTGATTAATGCAAAAAATACAACAGGCTATACCACACTAGATTATGTTCAATACATGAATGATACTGGTGTTTATTCAAAACAATATGAATCGGGTATAAATATTTTTATTCAGTATTTGTGCAACAATGGTGGAGAGTATTCTAAATATAAATCTACGAGAAAATGTGATGGGCAAAAGATGGCGGTTAAGTGAAAATAAAAATGAATTATAAACAGATCTTTTTTTTAATACTATTTAATCTTGCAATTAACAATTTGTTTGCGGAAGAATCAAGATTACCTTGTTTTAAAGCCGATGGCACAATTGGTTTTACAGTGTTGGATAATTTTGACTGCGATCTAATCCAAGGAATCATAAAAGATCCTAAAATAAAAACAGAATTTAAAAAAGATATTCAAAAAAAATTAGCAGCAAACTTGGCCCAAAAAGCTAACGATGCATTAGAAGAAATTGGACTATTGGATGCTTATTTTGATCGAATTGGTCTGGATTTAAGTCGTGATTCAAAAGATGTAAAAACACAATGTCGTTTAGATGCAATAGCAAAACCTAAATGTGGAATGAATGAAGAAGTTAAGGCTAAAATTTCACTTTTAAGATCTTATTTTCCCAAATCAACTCAAAGAAATCTTCATGAGGATACGTTGTTAAGTGGAATGATTGCAAAATCAAATCAAGTACGTGGTGGAAGCTTAGGTCTTGATGCAAATAAATGTCCTGCCAATAGTCCTGAAGGATTCTTTTTTATTGAATCTCAATTGGGGAAGAACGAAGCAGCCGCGTTTATTTCAGCAATCAAGTTAGGTGATATTAGTCGCTTAGGTTTACATTATAAACGGTTTCCACAATTAAAGATGATCTCTGTTATTCCCGAACTAAAAAATAAATTTGAAGCATTAATGAAAGGTTATTCTGAAGGATCTGTTTCAGAAAAAGATTTTGTGGAGAATTTTATAAAAGACACAAATACTCAAAAAGCATTAGCAAAAAACCTAGCTGAAAAGTGTGAAAATTTATCAAAAAACATATTTGATTTTATTTGTACTGAACCAGAAAACTTAGGAACAACACCAGAAGAGCGAAATAAGCTATTTGGAAAAAGTGAAACTGATCAACTAAATAAAGAAATTGCTCGAGGGTTTAGTTGCAGTATAAAAGATGAGAAAACGCTTTCTCGTGATCAAAGTATCTCTGCCTTGAATGCAGATTTTACTAAAGATTTACGAAAAATTACAAATCCAGAAAAAATTGTTGCTGGAGCTAAACAATTTTGTGACATATTTTCATGCCAGGATCCTTCAGTCACTTCACTCACTTCTTGTAAAAAAGGTGGACCTGTAAGATCTACAGATCTTTATGAAACTTTTTGTAAAAATAAAACAGATAAATGTAATGGTGACCTTAACAGATACATTTCATACCTCTCCCTCATTGAAAAAGATTTCGACAATTCAAAAGGTCAAACATCATTAGCTTCAACTGAATCAAGTTCTGGCTCTGCAGATACAAAAAAGCCATCAGGTTATTCATCTTTTTATCAAAACTTTCTAGGTGTCGAAGGAACTCTTGCGGTTGAAGGCAAAGCCATTACACCCACTACGATTGCAGCGAAGACTGCAGAGTTTCATGAGAAAAAACTTGAACCCACGACGACAATATCAAAAGCTGAATCTCGTTCTCAAGGCAGAAATGCAATTTCAGAAGGCAGAGATTCGGGGGATGAAATTCTCGCGGCAAGAGTACCGAGTGGTCAGGAGACTTTTATCGTCGCAGGACAAAGTGATCAAGCCAGAAGAGAATTTATTAATAGTTTTGGAGTAGGCTCTCAAGGAAAATCTGCTGGAAATTCGAGAACAAAAAAAATGACAGGTGAGTCGGGAACTTCTTCATCCTCAGCTGATGTAAAGGAATTACAGTCTCAGCTGGCCAGTGTGATAAATTCCATGAAAGGTTCAGAAGGACAAAAACTAGATACAATCGTAAGAAGTAATAATGCCATTATCGGAGAAGGTCCTATTGGATCAGGTTCAAAATACGATAGAGCAGCTAGTGAAGCTGAAAGAGAGCGACTCAAAAGATACCGTGAAAGTCTAAATGCATGGGAAGGTCGATTGCAAAATTGGTCGAGTGATTTAACAACACGTGAAATCCAAGGCTATGCAAATTCACAAGCGAATTCTACTGAAAATCAAGCAGCGATTAAAGGAGTTCAAAAAGGCAGCGGAGATACTCTAGGGGCAGCATCTGGAGACTCTCAAGAAAGTAGTGGTGGCAAAGGAAAAACAGCGTTTTTGACAAATGGAAAGGGCAAAAAACTTGAAGAAGAATTAAGCAATTCAAACAATGATAAATTTTTAGCCGATGATGGAACGTTTATTGTGAATTCCGAGAATCTTTCAACTCTTGAAAGAGACACTCTTTCAAAAATTGGTATAGTTTCTCAAGACTCATTTATTTTAAGCGTGAGACATCAAAAGAGAATTTATGCGATACCGGTTCAAAGCTTTAAACATAATGGAAAGAATATTTTTGTTCCTCTTTTAAATGAGAGTAATCGTGAATTGGCTAAAATTGTTTTAGAGAGTCCACTCTTTAGTGAGTATAGAAAATATAAAACGGAGACAGAGGTGAGTGCACTCTAATTAATTATTTTCTAAAAAGGCCATAGGGTCATTTTCAAATTGATCATAGTTGTCAGGAGTTATAATAAGTATTATTGCTTCAGGAAATTTTGCTTTGAATTTCACTAGTCCTATTTTTGATTTTTTTCGGCCACTCTTTACTTCGATAGCATAAAGTTTGCGCCCCTTTTTTAAAACAAAATCCACTTCTTCAGCTCCCTCTCGCCAATAATAGAGAGATTCCCCCGTTCTTACTAATTGTGCACCGACAACTAACTCAAATACTCTTCCCTTTTCTTCTGGGCGATATTCATCTTGCAGTTCTATGTAATAAAGACAAGGTGCCAATGGTAAAATTTTAGGTGTAGATGATTTTGTAATTAATTTTTTCGCAGAATATTTCTCAAGAACTTTTAATAAAAAGGCTCCCTCATAAAGGCTTAAATAATATTTTATAATCTCGACATTTCCTTTTTCTTGAAGCTGTCCTAAAAGTTTAGTGTAACTTATCTCTTGAGCTGGATAGGACATGATGATTTCAAAAGCTTGTTTAAAAAGTGCAGGGCTTTTTACGTTATTATATTGTAAAATATCTTTCTCAATGACAGTGAGGATTATTGATTGTTTAACATACTTAACCCACTCACTTTTATTTTTTAAAATATATGATCCAGGGTATCCGCCAAATTTTAGGTAATCTTGAAAAGACAAATCATAAGCTTTTCTAGATTCTTGAAAGTTCCAATGATAAGCATAATGAATTTGAAACCTGCCCGTGAGGCTTTCGGTCAACCCTTTTTGAATCTCAAGAGAGCTGGAGCCTAACAAAATACAATGAAAATAATTTTTATTTTTTTTGTCTTCATCCCATAGTTTTTTTATAACTGCCGACCAATTTTCACATTTTTGAATTTCATCGATAACGAGTATTTTTTTTTCACCTCGTGCCTTTGACCAAATTTCTACGATCCAATTTGCCGAGGCATTAAAAACTTCATCGGCACTATAAAATAAGAAATGATCTTCATGTTTTTCATTAAGATATTTTAAAACAGTTGTTGTCTTGCCTACTTGACGAGGACCGAGGATAACTTGAAGTAGTTCATTTTTCATTAGTAAAGAACTGTCTAGTTTATTTATAAAATTTAAATCGATGAGTTTTTTCATCGTGATAGGACATACTATCATTATTGATAGATCAACCTATTAATAATTAAAAATGAGCATAAGTCATTGTTTTTATTTTTAAAAAATGAAGAAGGGAATACAAGTTTTTTTAGATAATTGCCTAAAAAATCAACATATAATTATTTTATGTCAAATCAATAGACACCCGAAATCGATCTAAATCCTGTCCTTCCAAGTACATAACACCTGGCCCTAATCTTGAATAATAAATAAGAAAATGAATCAATGAGTTTAAAGGGGATTTTATGAAATCATTTTCAATTGTCTTTTTTGTCGTGTTTGCTATCGCCTTTTTTTCTTGGAACAATGCTGATAAATGGTCAGTCGCAGATAATCAGTTTTTAGGTTCGAGAAATCCAGCGAATATTTTAAACAGCATAAAGAAGACTGTTACTTCTGCAAAAAATTTCACAGGAAAAGGAATTGGGAAAAATCCTGGAGCAGAGGCCAAGGAAAAAATTGCTGAACTAAAAGATAAATTAAAATTAAAAGAAGCAGAACTTCGAATGAAAGTCGCTGAAAAAGAAAAAGAGCTAAAGTTAAAAGTAGCTGCTGCTAAAGGTAATGGTGACGAAGTCATAGCTTCAACACCGGAAGAATTACGAGAAAGGGCAATGGGAACTCCTGTTGTTGAAGAAATCTCCACTGAAGTTGTGCGCTTAAATTTAGAAATTAGAAAATTAGAAGATTCAAGTGCAGCAGTCTTTGAAGATACTTCAGAGGCTACGCAAGTTTGCAATTTACAAAAAAGCAATCAAGACCTAGAAGAAAAAATAAGAAAACTACTCGCAGACAAAGAAGACATGTTGCGAGTCATTGTAGAAATGGAAAAAACTGATTATGTTCCTGCTAGAGTTTCTCGTGTTCCTGAAACACGTGACTTTTTTTCTGAGCATATGGGCCGATTTAATAGATTTAGTTTTATGGATAGAATTGAAAATTTTGAGAGACCAATGAGCTTTCCAATCTACCGATCTATGGCAAGGGCCAGCGAGTTTGAATATAACTTTCCTAGAGAAGAGTTTCGCTTTAATCAGGCCAATAGATTTAACGAAGACCGCTTTTATGCGAGAGTTCCAGATTATTCTAATCGATTTGAAAGTGAATATTCATTTTTACGAC
>JAYSPR010000069.1:0-5829 GCA_043721975.1 Bacteriovoracaceae bacterium | reverse complement strand
AAAATCAGCCCACCAAAGTTCATAATTTATTCTTATTGCCATTACTCCCCAGCCAACAACAGACATAATTCCTGCCAGTGCTGAAAAAAATTCGTATTGCCCACCACCGTATTTGATCGCCCACCAAGAGGGAACATCTAAAAGCCCAGCAGATAATGCGAGTGAAATGAATAAGATCTTCCAAAACTCTTTTATTTTTGAAAATATAAATATCAGACTAGTCATCATATACATTGTTCCATGACCAAAAAAATGTGCATGTGACGTGGCAATAAGTTTGGAAAGCTTCATGTAAAAAAAATATTCTGAAGATGATTTGAACGTAGTCTTTGTAACTAAGTATACACCGACAAGAGCAAAAATATGGACTAACCCATAGGAAATTAATCCTAGGGTAATGGCCGTCTTGGCACTAAAAGGAAAGTCTTGTAACAAGAGTGGGGGAATCCATTCTTTCTTTTTTTTTAAAATGAAAAAAAGAAAGAAAAAAAATCCTAAGGTCACATAGATTGAAAAAATAACAAGTGTTGTATTGGCAAATGGAAAAAGTGATTCAGTTGAAACAACTTTATCTGCTTGTGCAATTCCTAAATCAAGAACCGGGACTTGAATTTGTGTTGCCATAATAAATAATCCCACTAAAAGCTTAAGTCTGCCTGAAGAAGTAGGCGACTATTATAATCTCGAACACCTGTTGTACCTACTTGATAGCCCACCCCGATAGCATGTCCATTAGCAACTTTAAATTTTAAACCAGCAAGAGCATTGACAATACTTTTTTCACCTTTCATTTTTTCTCCACCTACTTCAAAAATTGGAAAGATTTTTTCTGCAATCTTACTCACAAAAGCAATTTCCCATTCAATCATTTTATTGCTTGGAAAATAATGAGTAACTGAATTGATAGCTACAATGGGTATTAAAATGTAAGCGAATGATATACCAAAAGCTCCTTTTGAGGTTTCAGTTGTAGCTCCTGTGGGATATTCTAATTCACCAATAAGTGATATTCCATTAATGCCAGATTCAGATCTTAAAACTGCATACTGTAACATCAATTCTGAAGACTCATTAAATTTAACAGCATCATTTCGTAAATGAACTCCAAGTCTATCTACAATTCCAGCTTCGATATGATATCCATAAGTACCACTTGACTCACCATTCTTTCGTTGTTCGATTGATGTGATCCTAGTGCTTACTTCACCCGCCCCCTCCGGCATTCCCATATGGGTTAAAAATGGGTGAACAAATGCATGATGATCGTTCATTGCTTCAACCTTTTCACTTTCAGAATGTGGAGAAGCATTATCTTCATATCCATGGGCCATAGAAACTTGAGATAGCGTTAATAAAAAGATTCCCAGAGTTGTTCGTAAATTCACAATTTTCATCTCAAGCTCCTTATTTTGTATTCATTGCTTTTTTTTCTTTATTGAAAACAGCTGCTATTGTTAGTAAAGCTTTTTTTGTAGCTTCGGCCACAAATCCTGACTCCATAATCAAATCAGCAGTAGCAGGTTCCAGGCCTTTTTTAATTTGTAGTGATGATTCTAGATTTTTTCCCTCAAACTGAGATAAAAATACTTTACCACTAAGTTTTTCATGAAATTTATTTTTGATGAGGACGATCTTTGTTATCTTTCCAGATAGATCAACACCAATGCCTACAATTAATTTTTCAGGATCTTTATTTGGTGTCGAAAAAATTGCAACACCTGATCGTATTAATTTTTCATTTTGATTCTTTATAGCAAAATAGAATGTGGGTACAGAGTCGGCTTCTGATAATTTTTCACTCAGGCCTTCTTCTATAATCTTTATCTGATCTTGATTAAGAGTTCCTTCTAAAAGCGAAAACTTATTAGCATCAGGGAATATTTTTTTCAATTCGTTTAATGGCATTATTGATTCTTCTATTCGGCTTAACCAGTCCCCAGGTTTTGTTAGAGTCGAAAGAGGATCACCTGGATTGGACTTAGCCTTAATTTCATCTATATTAGAACCCCCGTCCTTGTCAGAGTCCCTTTTTTCAATATCTGAGAAAGCTTTTGGCGTCATACCAAATCTTTGAAAATCTTCTCCATATGCCCCAACCTGTGATCCACCACCTTTACTATGGCAAAGCATACATGACGTACTATAACCATATTTTCTCTCCCATAAACGCTTATGGGCAGGCAGTGCCCAAGTCAAATTGCTATATAAAGAAAGGGACACAATAAATAGTAATAAATATCTTTTTGAATAATGTTTCATTTTTTACCTATTTTTTCTCGAACAGGAGATTAGTCATTTTTAAGGCTTTGTTAACTGCTCTGGCGACTCCATCAGAAACCTTATTTGCATTCTCAATTGGCCTGTAATCCTTGTTGGCAATAAAAGTATCTTTTGATGTTTTTCCTAAAAACTGATTTAAAAAATTATCTTTTGTTATGAGAGCATCTTCAGAATGCTCCCAGATATCTATTTTTTTTGTTTTTCCATCATCTCCCATTGCTATTGATATTTCCATCACGCCATTGGCGCCGGCTTCATCAATGAAGAGAATCGTTCCCATCGTTTTGGAAATACCTGTAGGAGTGGCTTTCTCTTGGACAAAATAATATGTTGGACTGCGATCTTTAGATCCAATTTTAACTCCTTCAGATTCAAGTTGAGAAATCTGAGATTGGGTTAAGCTCATTTGTTTTGAAGAAAAACTCTGGGCAGAAGGCCACGTTTGTCTCAATCTTTTTTCCGGCCATTTTTTTTCATGTCCTTGAACAGAAACAAATGATAAAATAAAAGTTGCTGCTAGAAAAAATGATTTATTAAAATTCATGCTACCACCAGTTTGTTGCTTTTTAAAAATATCTTTATTCTACGTCTACATTGTATAGAATGATATTTAGGAAACTATGATTTACATCATAGTTTCCGTTTATAGTTTAAATGGAAACGCAGAATTTATTTTTTCATATTGTTCATCAGCTCTTTACATTTATCCATACTCATTCCTTTTTCACATTTCTCCATAATTTCTTTGTGGCACATTTTATCGTCTTCCTGTTTTGCCATGCATTCTTTCATCATCGTATGCATTTTATTCATATCCATACTTTTGGTTTCCATTCCTTTCATTTTATTCATTTCTTTGTCAGCGGAAAATGTACTGAATGAGAACATTATCGCAATTACAAACGTAAGCCTCAAGTGCAGATTGTTTAAATTTCCTATTTTCATTTTCACTCCAGTTTTGATCCATTCATTAGGAAAAGATCTTTTAATGTCTCATATTTATTTCATTCGATGATTTCATCTCAGGTAATTTAATTGCAATATTAGATGATGAGGTTGTAGTCGGCGTGTATAATGAATAACTAATTCCATTAGGTTTGGTCCCGGTTGGAGTAGATGCCACAATTTTGAGTGATCTAAGATCAAGGATAGTGATTGTGTTTTCGTACATGTTAGTGATGTAGGCAAATCGACTTAGAGGTTCAATCACAACACCGTGTGCTCCCTTACCTGTGTTTACAGTTTTTACAACAGTAAACGTTTTAGTATCGACAATGCTAACAGTTGTACTTGGGCTTTGTTCAATTCCTTGATTCGCCACTAAAATATATTTATTATTTGGACTAACAAAAACTTGAATTGGCCCTATACCTACAGCTATCTTTGCGATTAATTTTTTATTAGAAACATCAATTTTCGCCAAAGAATTTTCAGCATTTAATGAGGCATATGCATACTTGCCATCAGGTGAAAAACCTACTTGTACAGGTTTTTTCCCAATTTCAATGTCAGTGACATTTTTATTTGAAACTGTTTCAATAACACTGACTGTTGTATCACTTGCATTCGCGACATAGATCCATTTGCCATCAGGACTAGAGCGCAATCCATGGGGTTGTTTGCCGGTAGGGATTGTCGAAATTGTCTTCATTGTTATTACATCGATTGTCGAGACAGAATTATCTTCGCCATTTGACACGTAGACATTTTTCCCATCTGGCGAAATGATTATGTGTGCAGGCATTTTTCCTGTACCTACAACTCCTTTAAGAGCATATGTCTTAACATCGACGGCAATTGCTAAGTTCTTATGACCACTGACAATCCAAACGGTATTATTATCAGGTGAGACTTGGAGGTTATGAGGACCGTCAATTCCCGTAAGTGTAGTGAGTACTTTATTAGTTCTGGCATTAATGACTGTGATACTATTACCATCTTCGTTCGCAACCCACACACTGCCTTCGATACTTTTATCATTTGCAAGCACATTTGCAATTGTGAATATAAGTAAAAAAAGTAAAAAGTTTTTTATCTTTTGTATGACTAGTAAATTATTTTTTCTTTGCTTCATTATACTATCTCCATATAAAAATAAAATTGGAAAATTGACTTTGTTGAATTTGTAATTTGGTTCACCAGGTAACTTCTGGGAATAAGACTTGCAAGAATGAAACCATCACCAATTAAATAAGGAGATAATTATGCAAGTTCAACAAATGGAAACAAATTCAAAAAAACAAAAAAATCCTGAAATGGATCAATGTATTCAAAATTGTCTTAGTTGTTTTAAGATTTGTGAAGAAACATTAGCGAGATGTTTTACGGAAACAGGGCACAAGGCTTCTAATCATCTCGCACTATTGAAGTCATGTGCAGAAATTTGTAATACTTCGGCAAAGTTCATGATGATGAATTCTAAGTTTCATTCTGAAGTTTGTGGGTTGTGCGCAAAAGTTTGCATTGAATGTGCAGAAAGCTGTGAAGCTCTTGGCGATATTAGCATGAAAGAATGTATCGAGGCATGTCGAAAATGTGCTGATAGTTGCACTGAGATGGCCAAAATTCCCCATTAATAGTTTTAAAGCTAGGAAGATTAGACGTTCCTAGCTTTGTTGTTTTTGCACACGGTATTTGAATTTTAATCAACAATTTTTTAATAGAGGAATCTTTATGAAGTATATTTTTTTGGCAATTATTACATTATTTACAAATCTATTTTTTGGACTTTATGCCAGCTCAGAAAATGAATCAAAATTTTTAGAAGGAATGAGCATGCATCATGAAAGTGCAGTTAAAATGTCTGAAATGGCATTAAAAAAAACTAAAAATAAAAACATAGTAGAACTCGCTCGAATAATTAAAAAAGATCAAAATAAAGAAATAAAAAAATTAAAGAACTGGAATTCAAAATGGTATGGAGCTTCAGAAGTCGTTGAAGTAAAAAAAGACAAGCATGGAATGATGAACATGGCAGACCTTCAAAACAAATCAGGGAAGGAGTTTGATAAAGCTTTTTTAGAAATGATGACTAAGCATCATCAGGAGGGGATACAAATGGCGAATAAAATGATGCCGGAACTTGAAAGAAAGGAAATTCATCATTTTGCGAAAGAGATGATTGAAAAGCAAAGTAAGGAAGTTGTTAAAATGGAAGAAATTAAAAAGACGCTATAGAAGGAATTGTAAATGAAATCAAAATTGATTTTTTCCTTGTTCATTCTGTTATATTTATTAATTCACAGTGGTTCAAATTTTTCAAGTGACGATATAAAAATACGAGAGATGAAAATGGACAGTAAAGACATGAATGGAATGAAGAGTGAGGGTAAGGATGGTGTTATGAGCAAAGTTGAAGTGAAAAAAATGAATAGGATTATGAAAGATTGCTTGAAAGTTCATAAAGATAAAAAACTATGTTTAGAGGCAAATAAAAAATGATTAATGCACTTTTTGTAACAAAACATGATTAACATCATGTGATTTATTTATGTTTTATATTTTCTGTAATTGTTTCCATAAAGTTCTCTATGTGAAAATGCCATAGCC
>JAYSPR010000068.1:0-8413 GCA_043721975.1 Bacteriovoracaceae bacterium | reverse complement strand
AAAGCAACTCCCAAAAGAAAAATAGCAGATATAACAGAGCCCTGAATAAGATATTTAACCGCTGCTTCACGTGAATTATCTAGTCCAGAAGTAGCAACTAGTGCATATCCAACGAGTGCAATTGTTTCTAATGCAACATAAAAAGTCATCAGGTCATTCGCGCCTAAAAGAAAAACTCCGCCCAAGAACATATAACTCATGAGAACTGAGTTTTTAACTTTTTCTAGAGAGTAGTAACCATTTACTAGGATCATTAAGATGTTTAATACAGAAACAATTTTAAGCATTAGTATCTTGTTTCCTTCTAAGCTAAAAAGTTCACTTATGGCAAATGAGTTTGATCCAAACAACATCGCAAAAAACATAATTCCTGCAATAAGTGTTGAGGCAAAAGAAACATATTTTCCGTAGCTTTTTAAATTTAAGCATAAAAGGGAAATGGCATTTAGGCTCAAGAAGATCAAAACATTTTGTACAAAAGATAAGTTTTCCATTTTTATAAACCTTTAGTTACAAAGAAATTAATTGTTCCATCGAAAAGCCCCATTACAAGCTTAGGATATAAACCTAAAACAATTGTAAAAATAGACAAGACGATTAGAGGTGTTGCTTCAAGAAATGAGATATCTTTTAGCGTTTTATTTTCTTCATGAACCAACTCACCAAGTGCTGTGAGGTGATACATTTTTAAGAGGTAAATTGGAGAAAGTATAATCCCACTCGCTGCTAGTACAGCAACGACTTTATTAACTTGGTATGTTCCCATAATGATCATGAATTCACCGACGAATCCACAAGTCATCGGCACGGCCATAGATCCTGCAGTGATAATAAAAAATAAAATAGCAAACCTTGGCATAACCGCTGCGAGTCCGCCAAATTGATCTAATTTTTTAGTATGTCTGCGCGTATAAAGATAATGAACACCAATGAAGAGGCCCGGTGTTGAAATCCCGTGAGCAATCATTTGAAAAATGGCACCTTTAACCGCAAAAGCATTTTGCGAAAAGACACCCATAATTATATATCCCATGTGTGAAATTGATGAGAACGCGACGAGTTTCTTGATATCTTTTTGTACCCATGCCGTTAAAGCACCGTAAATAACTCCGGTTGCACCAAGATATAAAACGATATCGCGATTAGCATCAACTGCTTCTGGGAAAAGGGGAATAACAAATCTTAAAAAACCATAGATCCCAAGCTTTAATAAAATCCCCGCTAAAATTATCGAACCCGCAGTTGGTGCTTCTACGTGTGCATCAGGTAACCAAGAGTGAAATGGAAAAACTGGTACCTTTAAAAAGAAGGCAATGGTGAATGACCAAAAAATGAGAGATTGTGGTGAATAAAATCCATCATACTTTAAGCCAAGTGAGTGGATAACATCATAATTCAAATCATAAGATCCATTAAGTTTATAGGCCATAGCACTCATGAAACACATTGAAGCCAACATCAAAATTGAACCTGATGCCGTCATCATGAAAAATTTGAAACTTGCGTATCTTCTGTTTTCTCCTCCAAATACCCCAACCAAAATAAAAAGTGGTATGAGCATGACTTCCCAAAAAACATAAAAACCATAAAGTGAAGTTGAAAGTAGTGATCCGTTAACGGCCCAAGTAAGTAAGAAAATTAAAAAATAATAAAGACGCAATTTTTCTGTTTTGATATCCCAAGTGGCAACAACAACAACCAGTAATAAAAAAGCATTCAAAAGTAGAAGAAGACCACTTAAGCCGTCCATTGCAAAAGTATACGAAATGTTAAAAAACAACGGCATTTCAAATTTTAACAAAGTGGTAAGGACACTTGGATCAGGGAGATCCATAAACATTTTTACTGAATACGAAAGAGTGACAAGTGAACCGATTAAGGCCAGTAACTTGATTGTTCTTTCATTGTTTTTTGGTGCAAACATAAAACTGATTGCCCAAAAAAGAGGTATGAGAAATTTTATAAGAAATAATTGATCCATTTTTTATCCAAATGTTATCTAAAAATAAAAGCGTTAAAAATTGCAGTAAGAATAACCGTAAGTCCGATAACAATATAAAGAATTCCCATTTCTAAACGCTCTGGCTTAGAGTCATCGAGAAAATTTCCACTTGCCGTTGTTACTTTAGTGACAAGTTTTACTACGCCATTCACAACATGAGTTTCAATAACATCAACCAAAAAATGGCCAATTTCATAGAGAGGCTTAATAACTGCCAATTCGTAGAACTCATCAATTTTGAATTTTGTTGAACTAATCGACCAAAGTGTCTTAAATTTCATTTTCAAACTATCGCGCAATTTTGTGTGATCGTTGACGACGTAAATATAATAAGCGAGCCCCATGGAACACAAAATTAGAAGGGTCGTTACAATCATCATGACAATTTCATTCTGTGCAGAAATATGTTCGTGCCCTACCGTTTTAGCAACAAACTTTTCAATGAAGTTTTGAAATTGTCTTGAATTTTCATGACTCATTAGATGTGGAAGACCCAAATATCCGGCAGCAATAGAACAGAATGCCAATATCAAAAGAGGGATCGTCATAACGGTAGGCGACTCATGAATTTCGTGATGTCAGTGATCATCGTGATGATCTGAAGCGTGGTCATCATGTTTATGCTTTTTCTTATGAGCTTTTTCTTCTTTTACATGAGCTGACTTAGCAGGCTCAACGATGAAAACTAAAACATACATTCTCATCATGTAAAACGAAGTGAGAAGTGCTGTTACAAGAGCAACCGAATAAAGCCACACTCCGTTTCCAGGATTGGTTAGGGCCATTGTGAGAATTTCATCTTTTGAAAAGAATCCCGAAAAACCTGGAATACCAGCAATGGCAAAAAAGCCCACGGTGAAGGTCCAAAAAGTTATCGGCATTTTCTTTTTTAAACCACCCATCTTGAATATATCTTGTTCGTGGTGGCATCCATAAATTACTGAAGCTGCACATAAGAACAGTAAAGCCTTAAAAAATGCATGAGTGAAAACATGAAACATTCCCGTTGAGAATGCACCAACTCCACAAGCTAAAATCATATATCCCAACTGAGAGACGGTTGAGTAAGCTAAAATCTTTTTAATATCTGTTTGTGTGAGTGCAATAAGTGAAGCAAGCAAGGCGGTGATAGCACCCATCCATGCAATCACATCAAGAACGAGTGGAAAATGAACAATAACATTTGAAACTCTACAAAGTAGAAAAATACCTGCAGTAACCATAGTCGCTGCGTGCATTAAGGCTGAAACTGGAGTTGGCCCCATCATGGCATCTGGTAACCAAACAAATAGTGGAATTTGAGCCGACTTACCTGCAGCTCCTAAAACAAGTAATAAGCTTGAAATAATCAGCATATCTTTATTGGCTGCAATAATAGCTAAATCTGGTGTTCTTAATTCTGAAAATGAAATGGTATTAAATACAAGAGCAAAACCAATCATACCCAAGACAAGTCCGAAATCTCCAACTCGGTTAGCGATAAAAGCTTTCTTCGCGGCATTTCCATTTTTAGTATGCTCATACCAAAATCCGATTAGTAGGTACGAGCTTAAACCGACACCTTCCCATCCCATAAAAAGAACCAAGAAGTTTTCACCATGAACAAGGAGCAACATTGAAAAAGCGAAGAGTGCAAAAAATGCAAAAAACTTTCCAACTTTTTCTTCGTGATCCATATAACCAATCGAAAAGAAAGCAATGGCACTACCGATACCCGTCACCATTAAACTTAAGACAACCGAAAGTTCATCCATAATGAAATGGATATTGAATTTAATGTTTCCATAAACCATCCACTCCCAAAGCTTAACGTTAACCGGTCCATTTTCATAAACATGCATTGACGTTATAACCACCAAGATGAATGAAATAAAAAGCGAGACAAAAGTGATAGCTCCAGCTTGAACATTATTTAACTTATTTTTAATTAAAATTGAGTTAAGTAAGAAGGCAAGCAGGGGAAACAAAGGAATTAGTGCCAAGTAGTTTTCGTACATATTAACTCTTACTCTGTTATGATTTTAATATCATCTGTGTATATTGTTTGTTTTTTTCTATAAAGGGCTATGATTAAGCTAAGTCCAATGGCGACCTCACAAGCGGAAACAATAATCATAAAAAAGACTAAAAGTTGTGAATCTAAAAGACCTGTTGATCTAGAAAATAAAATAACAAGTAAACCAATTCCACCCATCATCAACTCTAGACATAATAAAATTGAAATTAGATCTTTTTTATAAATTGTTCCCAGTAGGCCCAAGGTAAAAAGAAAACCAGCCAGGTAATAATAAATACTACTCATGTAAATTCTCCTGATCGTGCTTTATTCCTTTCTCGCTACCAGTTATTACAATGCATGCAACAAGGGCCGACAAAAGAAGAACTGTCGCCATTTCAAATGGTAAGTAATAAACTGTAAAAAGCTTATCAAATAAAGTCTTCATCGAGTTATCTGTTAAATTAACCGCTGATAAGACTTCAATGTTGTTATTAATAATCAGAGAGAAGACTCCCAAAATAATTAAAATTGTAAAAGTTGTTACGATAAGCTTAGCTTTACTTCTCTCGCGATTATTTTGAAATTGCTCAAGATTAATAAGCATCATGACAAACACGAATAAAATCGCAATTGCACCTGCATTAACTAGGACCTGTATAGCCGCTAAAAAGATTGTTCCCAATTGAAAGTAAATCATCGCAATTGATAAAAGTGTCATCAATAAAGCAAAAGCCGCGACCACTGTTTTTTTTGAGAAGACTACCATAAGAGCAAACACCACCGTCATGATGGTTAGAAGAATGTCGTATGTCATAATTATCGATTCCTAAAGTAAACGAATAATACTGTGACTATTAAATTAACAATTCCCAAAGGAAGCAGTCGTTCCCATCCTAAGTTCATTAATTGATCATATCTAAATCTTGGAAAAGTCCATCTGACCCAAACAAAAAACCAGATCATCAAAGCAATTTTAATTGTTAATGAACCAACTTGAAGAATTGGGAGAATAAATGGATTTGAAAGTGGAATTAAATCTAGCCCCGGAAGAATGCTATATCCTCCGAAAAAGAGAATAATAAAAAGTGCTGATAAAGCAATCATGTGAATATATTCGGCCATGAAAAATAATGCAAATTTCATCGAAGAATACTCAAGGTGATAACCGGCTACGATTTCAGACTCACCTTCTGCGAGGTCGAATGGAAGACGATTTGATTCTGCAAAAATTCCAACGAGGAAAAGCATCGCTGCTACTGGCTGAACAAAAAATCCCCACTTCGGTAAGAAACCAAACCAATAACCGGTTTGAGAATTAACCATTGAATGAATATCATTTGTTCCATAGATAAAGATCATTGCAACAACGGCAGTTGATAGTGAAAGTTCGTAAGAAACCATTTGAGCACATGCTCTCAAAGCTCCTAGCATTGTATACTTATTATTTGATGCCCATCCAGCGAGGAGAATCCCATATGAACCTAATGCTGAGGCAGCAAAAGCAAAGAAAATTCCCATATCACTTCTAAAAACTTCTGGATAAATTGTACGACCAAATAGTTCAACAGGCCCCATGATAGGAATACAAGCAAGTGGCAAAAGGGCTACAACTAATGCAATCAGTGGTGCAGCCGAAAAAAAGAATGGACGAACGTGGCTTGGGTGGACTTCCTCTTTAAACATAAATTTAGCAACGTCTGCTAAAGGTTGAAGTAAACCAAAGGGGCCAACTCTGTTTGGGCCAACACGCTTTTGAATAAAGGCGGCACCTCTTCTTTCAACATGAATAATGAGTGGCAATGCCCCTAATGGAAAGGCCATAATAACTGCTGTCTTTAGAACAATTTCAATAATTCCTTCTAACATATTACTCTTCCCACTTTAAAGCCTTTGAATTGATTACAAAAATATAGCCAACTAAAAGCACAATCATGAAAAACACAAAACCCGCGACTAGAAAGCTTGTGTTAGTCGAATTGTTGTAAGCTAAAGCCCACGGCAGTAAAAAAACGATTTCTACATCAAATAATAAAAATAAAATGGCTGTTAAAAAAAACTTAATGTCGTATTGTCTCGTGGCACTTCCCACCGGATTAACTCCCGACTCATACACATCATTAATTCTTACAACTTTCTTTTTGTGACCTAGAAAGTTTGAGATGGACATCAGCACTAGTCCTAAGGCCGTGGCGATAACTAAAAAAATGACAAATGCTAAAAATTCCATATTTAACTCGCTCATTATTTACTGAATAAAAAGTTTAGCACCAGCGGCCAGGTTCATTATTGATTCCCAAAAAATACCCAAAACAAAAACTGGTACCGTTAAAGAAACAATAATCATTTGATTTAAAAAACCAAAGCCTTCAATTTCTTCATTGGATTCTTGAGGCTTTAAAGTCATGAGCCTTACAATCTTTAAATAGTAATAAGCCGAGACAACCGAATTTAAACCCAAGACTATTGCGAGGGTGTAGTTTTTGGTATTAACAAGTGATGAAATGATATTATATTTCGCTACAAATCCTGCTAAAGGAGGAAGACCTGTTAGCGAAAACATCACAACGGCCATCATGATTGCCATGAATGGATATCTATAAATCAATCCGGAAAAACGTTCGAAGTGATCATTCCCGTACTTGTCTTGAACAATACTCGTAATATAAAACGCAACAAGAGTCATAAAAACATAAGTGATACCGTAAAAGAGTACCGATCTCACACCGATATCGTTAATCACAACAACACCCGCAAGCATAATTCCTGCGTGAGATATTGAAGAATAAGCGAGCATTCTTTTTACCGATTTTTGACCAATGGCCGTCACGTTACCAATTGTCATTGTTAAAGCAGCGATGGCAATAAGTAATCCAACCCAAGCAATTTTTAGGGGACTATCGACAACAAAGAAAACTGAAGTCACTCGAATTAAAGCTGCAATACCTGCAAGTTTTGGAACGATAGCAAAGAAAGTTGTGACAGGCGTAGGAGATCCTTCATACACATCTGGAGACCACATATGAAATGGAGCAGAGGCAATTTTGTATCCGATACCTGCAAAGAAAAGTACAAACGAAGGCATCAAAATCGCAAGTTGCCCTGTTGTGAGTAAGGGAATTAATTTAGCAACTCCTGCAAATTGAATTGTACCGAGTACACCAAAAATATGGCTCATCCCAAAAAGCATAAAGCCCGCTGAAATTCCCCCGTAAAGAGCATACTTTAAACCTGCTTCACTAGAGCGCACGTCATTCTTTTTAAATGAAGCCATGACGTAAGAGAGAATTGAAAGTGTTTCGATTCCCAAATAAAAAGTGAGCATATTATTTGCCGAAGCAAGTAAGAATCCACCAATTAAAATTCCCACTGCCATAATGACGTATTCAGATTTAAGTGATTCATAGATATCTTTTGAAAATCGGCTTAAGTAAATGGCGGCCAAGGTTCCAATAACCATAATCATCTTATAAAGAGTACTGAACTGATCGATAACAATTGAGTTACTGAAAATGGCTTCAGCCTTTCCAGACATGTTGACGATAAGTGAAGCAAACGTAGCGACTAATCCGATAACTGCTGCGATAAAAATATAGCGTCTATTTTTTTCATCTTCTTTATAGGTTGTTTCAATAAGGATTAATCCAACCATTAAGAGGACTAATAAAATCTCAGGAACGTAGCGGCCAATGTTTGCCAAATAATTTAAATGCATCTGTTTACCCTAATCGTTTACTAGAATGTTGCTAACAACGATACCAACTGACCCACTGAAGCTTTCATCATATCGAGAATTGGCGATGGCCAAATACCAAATAAAATAACCGCTACACAAAGTGGTGCCATATAAAGCACTTCGAGCTTACTCATATCTTCATATTCTTTAATTTCTGGATTCACTTCTCCAAAGAACATTCTCTTGAACATCCATAAAAGGTAAGCAGCACCGATTAATAAACCGAATAACGCTAAAACCGTAATCGTTGTAAAGCGCTCGTAAATTCCAAGGAAAATTAAAGCTTCAGAAATAAATCCTGACATACCCGGAAGTCCCATTGAAGCGAACATACCGATGATAAAAATAATTGAGTAGACTGGAAGTTGTGTATAGAGACCACCGTATCCGCGTGAACCATCTGGCTTAACAATCCATCTATGGTGAGATCTTTCGTAAATAATACCAATCATAAAGAACATCATCGCTGTTGAAGTTCCATGATTGAACATTTGAAGAACGGCACCGTTCACACCTTGAACAGTCATGGCCGCTAGACCTAACATAACAAATCCCATGTGTGAGACAGATGAATAAGCGATAAGTTTTTTAACGTCGGTTTGTGCCATAGCACAAAGAGCGCCGTAAATAACGGTAATTAAACCAAGCCAAGCGATTGCTGTTGAAAAATATTTTGCTG
>JAYSPR010000067.1:0-7098 GCA_043721975.1 Bacteriovoracaceae bacterium | reverse complement strand
TGAGAGCAAATGTCTTCAAGACATCCAGTGAGAAAAACATCACTTAAATCAAAAGTCATTGTGCCTTTTTTGCCACGAGGGCCTGCTGTTGAGCTATTCGTAAAATCAATGGAAATTTTATTTTTACTGATACCAACAATATCACCGTCGCTCATGAGTGCCGTGGCCCTATCTCCTACACAAATTTTTTGATTTTGAAAATCGGTGCATTCTTTAGAAAACGATTGAAAAGAAATAAAGAAGTTAAAAATAAAAATTGCGATTTTGAATGTCACCGTTTTTAACTCCAAAAAAAGGCCCTCTATAAAAGAGGGCCTAAAATATAAACTTTAAATCACAATTAAATTTTATCCAGCTTTCGTAAACTTAATAACTTCAACTGGGCAAGCCTCAGCTGCATCTTGAATTTTTAATCCATCATCAAGAGGGGCCCCTGGGCGAATAATACAAGTTGAATCTGTCACTTCAAAAACTAATGGTGCAATTGCTTCACAAGCATCACAAACAATACATCCTGGCTCAATCCACACCTTTGTGACAGCATAATTAGCTGCGACCGGCGCACTTCCTCCACCTGCCACTGCTCCAGCAAACTCACCAGCGAACATTGGATTACTGGCCATTTTAAGTTGCTTCGCTGTTTTAGGAAGTGGAGGTGAAATAAAAGTTCTTTCTGGAATTTCAAAACGAGCTTTTTCTTTTACAACAACAAACTGGGCTTCAACTTCACTTAAAGGCTTAAGGGCGTTTTTTATTTTTAAAACAAAGTCTGTCGCTTTCATACTATGTTTGTGAGTTGTACTTTCTTTTGAAGCAATGACTTCAATTTCAATACTCGCTTTTTCAAGGTTGGTGGCCGAGAGAATTGTTTTAAATTTTTCTCCCATATCAATGTCACGAGCGAAATCTACATCAGAAGGATTAAATTCTCTTGTAATATCCACTTCAGTAGGAAGCCCAAATGGATTAAATAAATGAACTCGTACACGGTCAAATTTTACTGGCTCAGCATCCTGATCCCACTTACAAATAAAAGCAAAACCCGAGTCCCCAAACTCACTTTTTAAGAAATCAAAACGTGGTTTAACGAATAAGAAATTAAGAGCGCCTGATAGTAGACTCAAAAGTCCAATTCCAACCAGTAATCCAAATCCCATTAAGATCGCCAATATCATGGCAATGTAAGTTGTGCTCACTTAAGCTCCCTATATAAAAACGAGTTAAATAATCAATTATCTAGGCTACTATTTTAACATAAGATTATGAGATGTTTAGGAAAAAAATAACGACACGTCTTGTAAAAACCTTATTTTAAAATCAGAAACTGATCAATTGCAAGCCTCAGGTTAAAGACGACTTGGTACTGGCCTTCTATATATTTCGCTAGTCCCAAAAGATGACCGGTGGAATTATAGGCCCAAAAAATGTTATTGGAGGCAATTCCCATTCCTTCAGAATCATCCAAGCACTCCACTTCATCCACATTTAGTCTTCGGCCCTGAAGATATTTATAAGTTTGTGCGTCTGTTAGAATCAATTTATTTAATCTCAAAGCAAGGTCTAGCGGTGTTCCCCATTTCTCTAAATCAAAATCAAGACCCCTCACTGGCCAAGATTCTGGCAAAAGTGAATATTCAGATGAATTTTCTCCCACGTACGATCTTACTAATTTTTGTAAGTAACCAACTCCTTTGAGCATCAATGCCATTTCTTCAAAAAGACTTCTGACATAAGTTCCAGAACTCACAGTGACCATAAAAGAAAGCTCTGGATAATTAAAACTTAAAATTTTAAAATCTAATATTTCACGCTTCACTTTTTCTTTAGTGATCATCCTTCCAGATAAAGCGTGCTCATAAAGCCTTTTTCCTTCAAACTTTGTAGCGGAAACACTGTGAGGAGCTTGCCAGTACTCTCCAAGAAATTGATCTCGATAAAGTGATTCTAATTGTTCACAAGTATATTTTTGAAATTCAGGTGAAATTTCTTCTTCTGAAACGACTACTCCCGTATGGTCTCCCGTATCCATCTTTTTTCCAAATAATCCAGTGGCAATATAAGTTTTAGGCAGCAGTTCATGAATATATTCATTGAGCCTCTGGGCCCCTTGCACACCAACCATGAGAATACCTTCAGCAAAAGGATCAAGAGTTCCGAAGTGGCCTATTTTGCCAAAATGATAATTAAGGTTTTTTTTAAAATGATGAACAACACTGAAAGATGAAATGCCAACAGGTTTATAAACGTTAAAAATGAGTGGGATTTTTTCGTAATCGACTTTCAAAATAGTACTTATTCGTTGCTGTTTTGGTCTCGTTCGCGATTAATGAGATCCATGATTTTCTTTTCTTCTTCAAATTGATTGTCATAAACAAAAGTCAGGGCCGGAACATGGCGAACTTCTAAAACTTTAGCTAGCTCAGACCTTATGCGCCCAGTGGCCGCTTCAATTGCAACTTTTGCATCGCCACGAGTACCTGAATCATAAGTATCCCACGAGACAGTGGCATAACCATAATCCGGTGAGAGTTCTACTTTCGTTACAGATACGCGAGCAAGTCTAACGTCGTTAGTCCCACTACGGAGAAGGCCGTTGATTTCATTCAACAGCCTTTCTTCATATTTTTCTTTTTTAAAATTATTCGTATTTTTCTTGGCCATAAATTCTTACCCTAATATCTATAGGGCCGGTCTAGATTCTTTAGATCCAGAATTAGTCATCCCCGTACTATCTTCAAGTGTTCTTTTCTTCTGTATCATGAGATACGCCTCAAAGATATCCCCTTGCTTGATATCGATGTAACCCTCGAGAGAAATACCACACTCGTAACCGTTCTTAACTTCTTTAGCATCATCTTTGAAACGCTTAAGAGAAGACAGCTTCCCATCGTGCATGATTTTTCCATTTCTAAGTAAACGAATTCCACAACCTTGAGCAATCTTTCCGTCGATAACGTAAGATCCAGCAATAACTCCTGCCTTCGGAATATTGAAGACTTCACGAACTTCAGCACGACCAATAAATTCTTCGACAAATTCAGGATCAAGAAGACCTTCGAGGGCCAGTTTCACATCGTTAATAAGTTCATAAATGATAGAGTAGTTTTTAATATCTACACCTTTATCTTCTGCAAGCTTACGAGCACTCGTTACCGGTCTCATGTTAAAGCCGATCAAAAATCCACTAGCTGTTGAGGCCATTTGAACATCCGAATCTGTAATTGGTCCAACACCACCAGCGATAACTTTAACCGCTACTTCAGCATTTCCAAGAGATTCAACTGCCGATTTAATCGCTTCGTAAGATCCTTGAACGTCACTTCTAATAATAAGGTTAAGCACTTTTTGCTCTTCACCTTCTTTAGTGGCATTCGAGAAGAAATCTTCCAGAGAAACTTTTTTCTTCTCAGGTGTTGCCTGAAGAAGTTTTCTTTCGTTCACTCTGTTTTCAGCAATTTTCTTAGCTTCTCTTTCACTTTTTACAATATTGAGTCTATCTCCAGGTGATGGAGCATCTTCAAGACCTAGAATTTGTACTGGCGTAGATGGCCCAGCTTCGTTTAACAATGTTCCCACATGATCATTAAGTGATCTTGCACGTCCAAAAGTTTCACCAACAACCAGGTAATCACCTTTATTTAAAGTCCCAGACTGAATAAGAAGTGTGGCCATTGGCCCTCTTCCTTGTTCAATCTTTGATTCGATAACAACGCCTTCAACCGGTCCTTTTGGATCAGCACGAAGATCGAGAATTTCTGCTTGAAGTAAAATCGCTTCAAGAAGGTCATCAATCCCTTGAGATTTTAAAGCTGAAACGTGAACGTATTGAGTTGTTCCACCCCAGTCTTCTGGAAGAAGGTTAAACTCAGTGAGCTCTTGCTTAATTTTATCTGGATTCACACCAGGCTTATCCATTTTGTTGACAGCGATAATGATAGGAACACCTGCATTTTCACAATACTTAATTGATTCTTTCGTCTGAGGCATAACACCATCATCGGCAGCAACAACTAACACCACAATGTCTGTCGCATTTGCCCCACGTTGTCTCATGGCCCCAAAAGCCGCGTGACCTGGAGTATCCAGGAAAGTGATGGTCTTTCCACCATCGACTTTTACAGCGTAAGCACCAATGTGTTGAGTGATCCCACCGGCTTCACCTGCGGCCACTTTATCTTTTCTGATTGTATCTAGAAGAGTTGTCTTCCCGTGATCGACGTGCCCCATGATGGCCACAACAGGTGAACGAACAGGCAATTTACTTTTTTGATCGTCAGATATTTGGGCCTTACCAATAATTTTGTCTTCATTGAAAGCTCTGTCTTCAACTCTAAAACTATAAAGTGCAGAAATTTCTGCTGCGAGTTTTGGTCCAACGTAATCCGTTTCTTTTACAAGAAGATTGAGTTTTAAACATTCATCAAGAAGGTCCTTAAATTTCACACTCAACTTATGAGCGAGATCTCCAATAACAACCCCTTTATGGATATGCACCACACGTTTTGAGTCTTTGACTTCAGTAATTTCAGTTTGCTGAGTTGGACCCACGTAGTCTCTCTTTCTTAAGATTTGTGTATAGATCGGACGTCCTGTACCACTTAAAGCAGTATAGGATTTTAATTCTTCTTCGGCACGAGACATAACGATGGCCTGAGCTTTACTGGCTATCGCTTTTTTCCCTGTCATCATGGCAGCAAGGCCACCCATGCGTTTTTTATTTTCTTCTTCTTCTCCGCGTTTTTTAGAATCCATGTCATCGTCATCGACAATGAGATCCCCTGAAACATTGTACTTAGGAGCTTGAGCGGCAGCTGCTTTAGCGGCCAGTTTCGCTGCTTCTTCCTTCGCTTGATTTTCTTTAAAAAGAGGATCTTTTGAAGGTGTATACACTGGAGTAAAACGGTGAGGTCTATCAAAACTCTGTTGAGCTTGAGCTTTCTTTTCTTCTTTGTGTGCTTCTCTGTCGGCTGCTTTTCGTGTGATAACACCAGACTCATTAGGCTGATCTTTTTTAACCGGTGCTTTAGAGACAACTCTTAGGCCACCAGTAGAAGCAGGTCCAGGCGAAGTACCAACAGCTTCTGCGACTAAAACTTCATCTTGATTTTCGCTAGCTGTTTCTGAATCAACATCCAAGCTTCCATTGTCTTCACGATTTGGTTCATTACCATCAAGGGTTTCTGAATCTAGTGAATCATGTACATCTTGAGAATCAAAACTTGCACTTTCAGTCTCATCTAACTCATCATCATCTGTTTTGCGTCTAATGACAGTAGACTTCTTTTTGACTGTCGAGGCTTTTTTTAATGGTTTCTTTTCAGTCTCGTCATCATCAGTCGATGCAAGTGCAACAGCTTTTCTTTCAACTGTCTTTTTTTCAACAGTCTTTGTCGCATTTGCCGCTGGTGCTTTTTTTCTAACAACTTTCTTTTTAGTGGCGCCATCATCTTTTGCTTCATCTTTTTTCATCGATGCCAAAAATGTTTCGACGTCAGAGTCTGATAATTCCGCCATGTGATTTCTCACAGGGAAACCTTTTGCTTTAAGCGACTCAACTAAATCGAGAGGTCCTATATCTAATTCTTTTGCCAATTCAAAAACTTTTTTAGGCATTATTAACTCCGTTTACACTGCTTTTTTTTACTTCATACTTACTTCAATTTAAAAGCCGCTAATTCTTCTCTTAAGCGTCTTTCGGCATCAGAGAACTTATCTTTGCCATCAACTGGAACTTCTTTATGCTTATCAAGTAGACCTTTGTAAGCTGGAACAGCAGAAGCTGAAACCAATTCTTCTTCATCGTCGGCAAGATTCAATGTTCCTTTTTCGATAGCGTCATGAGTGTCTTTTAAGACTAAAGTTGCATCCGAAACATTTCCACTCAAGATACCTGATAACGTTTCAGCATCCATCGCAGCTAAATCAGCAATAGACATGATTCCATTTTGAACCATGATTTGTGCTCTAGCATCAGAAACTGAAGCAATTTGCATAAGGCTTTCAACAGCTTTTTTAATTTTTTCTTGTAACTTCGTTTTAGAAATAATGTTGATTTTGTACCCTGTTAACATGGCAGCTAAACGAACGTTTTGTCCTCTTCTACCGATAGCAAGAGACAATTGATCTTCTTCAACAACCACATCCATTGAGTGGTTAGCGTGGTCAACTTGAATATTTGAAATTTCAGAAGGCGCAAGAGCCGCTCTCGCGAAAACTTCCACATCCGAGTTCCAACGAACGATATCAATTTTTTCACCTTGAAGTTCGTTAACAACGTTTTGTACACGAGACCCTTTCATACCAACACAAGCACCAACTGGATCAATTTCACGATCAGTTGTGAAAACGGCAATTTTCGCACGTTGCCCTGGCTCTCTCGCGGCTGATTTAATTTCGATATTTCCATCGAGAATTTCTGGAACTTCAACTTCAAAAAGTTTAACTAAGTACATTGGGCTTGTTCTAGATAAACGAATCTCAGGTCCTCTGTTCGTCATGACAACTTCAGATAAATAGGCCTGAATTCTATCCCCAGTTTTAAAATTTTCTCCAGGGATAATTTCTTTTCTCGATAATATTGCATCTGATTTACCAAGATCGACAATCACGTTTCCACGCTCATATCTTCTAGCAATACCAGTGACCAGCTCACCTTCTCTATGTTTAAAATCAGAAAAAAGAATTTCTCTTTCTGCATCTCTTACTTTTTGGAAAATAATTTGACGAGCTGTTTGAACGTCTACTCTCGTGAAACTTGGATTTTCAATTCTAATCCCTAATTGATCGCCAATTTCAACTTCGCTATCGAGATTGCGAGCTTCATTAATTGTGATTTCAATAATGGGATCTTTGACGTTATCAACAACGTTTTTATACTGATAAATTTCAATTTCATCTTCTGTATCATTATAACGAGTTTCGTATTCGCCTTGAATTCCGTATTTTTTTCTAGCTGTTACTAAAAAGGCTTGTTCAATCGCACGCACCACGACTCTTTTGTCGATTCCGCGATCTTTGCCTAAAGTTTCAATCATTCTGCCTAACTCTGAAAAATTCATATGAACCTTCCTTCCTTTTTATTTTATTAATTAATCTTAA
>JAYSPR010000066.1:0-11284 GCA_043721975.1 Bacteriovoracaceae bacterium | reverse complement strand
GATAAAGCTTGAATTGAAGACAGGAAAATATTCGCAAATTAAGATTTTTGATTTTAAAGATGTGACCATGAAAGAGGGATGTCTTGGAAAATATTGTATAAGTAGTGCTGTCACTTATAAAAATTATGACGGTGTGATTATTGGAATCAATCTTAAAGCAAAGAAAGTTTCGATTAATTTTGCTGGTGGTTCGTCTCAATACCGAGGCATTGGTACATATGCTTTAGAAACGATCGGAATTGGCAAGGGTTGTTTTAAGGGAATATGTGTAGGTGATGTCGTCATTTGTCGTGAATTAAAAGGAAATGTCATTGCACTTAATCCTTTTATGGGAACAGTTTATGTTCAAAATAAAATGATTCAATTTGATTATATTAAAAATGTTACAATTAGTAGTTTTAACCCAAGTATTGATAAAGAAAATCTACTTCGAAAAAAATCCAATAATAGATTGTGACTAGATTAAAAATATTAAGTTATGAAAAAGTTATTACCGAAAATTAAAAGTATGCTTAGCTCGATAGCACTGATGAGTCCGATCTTAACAAGTATGATTGTGATTATTTCCTTGTATCTCTTTTCACAATATATTTATGCGCAATTGCATTGCAATACACTAGAACTCGATCAGTTAAGAAATTTATGTTCCGGGAACTTTGCTCCAGGTCCACCAGATGATTGTGAAATTTTTCCGGCCTGTGTTTCAGATAAAGCCTCAGCAAAATTTAACAATCTAAGTTATCTTGTATTGGGGAACTTGAATTTTGTTTTTTGGTTTTTATTACATTTGATTAAACGTAAAAAAATTAAATTCCTAAAATCTGATAATTAAAAATTAATTTTTAAAAGTTTCAATAAGTTTCGTAGTGAAGAGTTTTTTAAATCCTTCCTCATTTTCCTTCCAAATCGTCTCAAGTGTGACGGTCTCAGAAAGAACTGGGCATTCAAAAGTGAGAACGGGAGATTTAAATTCTTGTGGCCCAAATTCTCCCAAAGATCCTGGAGTTGGGTGAGTGAGAAAATCAGCTTCTATAGGATAGTTATTAAAGCTCGCTAAAAATTCGGCCACTTCTTTGCAGGCACCGTTGTAATTAATAACTGGATACCAAGAGTGAAAACTTAAAATAAAGCGCGGCGGATACTGCTTAAAAAGTGCGACTAAAAATTGATTTTCAGGCTCAGAAAGTGGAGCTTTTCCCGGAAAATATTTTTCCTCGCGAGCTTCTGGTGTCCATTGGGCACTTGGGAGGTTACGATTTAAATCGACACCGTTTCCATTTACGCGACTTTTTTGCTTGTAGCCATCAACGTTAACAATAGGGACGATAATGAGAGGTACATTCACTTCAGACGACCCGCTTAGCCAAGAAAAAAGCTCTTGGGCCAAATGGGCACCTTCTACTTCGTCTCCATGAACTGCACCTAGAATATAATTGTATTTAGGGGCATCAAGGTCTGATTTGTAGGCGCTAATTTTTTCACCCTTAACACTTGTTCCGTGGGGAAGTTCAGAAAATTTCATCGTGATATAATCCTTTTATTTTTATTCGTTATTGTTTATTCAAAACGTAAACTGCCGACTGACCGGGAGTTTCTTCGACCTCTATTTCAAGTTCGTTAAATTCAAAATTATACTGGGCCCAGACTTCATTTTTAATTTCGTGAGCAATGTAGACCGCGATTCTTTCTGCTGATGTGTTTTCGATTGGCAATAAAAGAACATCAGACTTTGGGATGCTAAAAACGCTTTCGTCTTTAGTTGTTATGACGAAATTTTTGTTCTTATCTTCAATTAAAAGTGAATTGTTTAATTTAGGTATAAGAAGCTTGTGGTCAAGACTGTCGCAAATTTTTCTAACAATGGGTTTGATATTCAAAAAATCAAAGACCATATCATCGTCTAACTCAGGGGCATTGCCTCTTACTTGGACGCGGTAATTGTGGCCGTGAAGGGGCTCTCTTGACCCATCTTTAAAAAGCATAAAATGGGACGAAGCGAAGTTAAAATATTGTTTGTAAACACGGATGGAAAATGCAGTTTTCATGGCCTATTCATAACATAATCCCTTTTAAAAGAATATTAATTAAACTAGAATTTCCAGGCATGAAAAAATCAGAAGTCCTTAAAATTCTTAAAAAGTTACAGCCTGTCTACAATTCTTTTCCGGAAGCAATCGAGGCTTTAGGGCTCCTAGAATCACTCTTACCAGAACTTGTTGATGTGAAGGAAGTGAAGTCTATAAACTGGTCATCACCAATGCCCCTACCTGACGAAATGCAAGAACAAAAAAGTGCTTTCGCAGTTTTCGCCGATGGAGCTTGCAGAGGGAACCCAGGCCCAGGTGCATGGGGAGTGATTATCCAAGAGGCCAGTGGAGAAGTGATTTTAAAATCTTCTGGAATTGATGTTCCGACCACCAATAATAAAATGGAATTGGAAGGTGTCATCAGAGGGCTAAAAGGATTAGTTGAAAAATGGATTGAAGATGGGGTTTCTGATCGAGTGAGCCCCGTATTTGTTTATAGCGATTCAAAGTATGTCACAGAAGGAATTTCATCTTGGGTGACCGGATGGAAAAGCCGCGGCTGGAAAAAAGCTGATGGTAAAGAGCCAGAGAATCTACTTCTTTGGAAAGAACTAAATCAACTTAAATCTCAGTTTGAATCGATCCAATTTATTTGGGTCAAAGGTCATGCCGGGCATCCACAAAATGAGCTTTGTGATCAAATGTGCAATCAGGCCCTGGATGAAGCAGGCTTTTAGATTTTGTAATTTTGTTTTATTTTTATAAGGAGAATTCCTATGCGCTTGACCTTTATCATTTTTATGATGATTCTCACTCAAAGTTGCTCAAGGCTAACAACAGCGACATCAACATCTTCAGCTAAAAATCCTCGCGAGTATCAAGTGGGAGCTTATCTTTGGCAACAACATAGTGGCGAGTACCGCGCTTTAACTTACCAGGCCTATAATTTAGCGCGACTTAAAATTCAAAGTGATTTACTAGATAAACATAACCGCAAGCGAGCAGTCGTTTTTGATGTAGATGAAACGATTCTTGATAACTCAGTGGGTGGGGCAAGAGAGATTAAAAATAATTTACCTTGGAAGGACACACTTTTTAGTGACTGGGTAAAATTAAAAGAGGCCGTCGCCATTCCAGGTGCACTGGATTTTGTTAATTTTTTAAATCGTGAAAGAGTGGCAATTTTTTATGTGACGAATAGAAAGACTGACATGTTCCAAGACACTTATGACAATCTGATTAAGGCCGGTTTTCCAGTGGAAAAAGAAAATCTCATGATGATGGGCCTAGATAAATCTAAGGAGTCCAGAAGACAAGAGATCTTAAAAAAATACGACATCGTCTTACTCGTTGGGGATAATTTAAGTGACTTTCATAAAGCTTTCGATGTGAAAGGTAATGCTCAGCGAAACAAAGCTGTAGATGAAATGAAGGATCTCTTTGGTGAAAAATTCATCGTCCTTCCCAATCCTTTGTACGGAGATTGGGAAAAAGAATTTCCTTACGACAAAGCAAAAGTTGATTTCTTAAAACTCACTCCTTGATCTTTAAGAAATTGAGCAT
Source organism: Bacteriovoracaceae bacterium (assembly GCA_043721975.1). Lineage (GTDB taxonomy): Bacteria > Bdellovibrionota > Bacteriovoracia > Bacteriovoracales > Bacteriovoracaceae > Bacteriovorax. The sequence goes on along the minus strand of JAYSPR010000066.1, from coordinate 7,694 downwards.
TAACGTATTAGTGTAAACATTACTGTTGACCATCATTTACAAAGGAATGAAGAAATGAAAAAGATTCTAGTACTCGCTCTTATTGGGGCAATGTCGTTTGGTTGTTCTAAAGGAAAAGATCCTAAAACTGAAGAAGAAAAAACATTCTACGCTATCGGGACAATGTTTGGTTCACGTCTAACTCAATTAGGGTTAACAGACGCTGAATTAGATTCACTTACAGCAGGTCTTCGCGATTCAGCTAAAGGTGAGAAGCAAAAAGTTGATCCTATGGCCTACCAACAAAAAATCCAAGATATGTTCAAAGCAAGAATGGAAAAAATGTCAGTTGACGTTAAGAAAAAAGGAAATGAATTCATTGATAACTTCGTTAAGTCAGAAGGAGCTACTAAAACAGCTTCTGGTTTAGCTTTCAAAGTTATCAAAGAAGGAACAGGACCAAGTCCAAAAGAAACTGACGTTGTTAAAGTTCATTATCATGGAACTTTAACAGACGGGACAGTTTTTGATTCATCTGTAGAAAGAAAACAAGAAGTGTCTTTCCCACTTAACAGAGTTATCCGTGGATGGACTGAAGGTCTTCAAACAATGAAAGTTGGTGGAAAATCAAAATTTGTTATTCCTTCTGAGCTTGCTTACGGAGACGCAGGAGCACCACCAAAAATCGCTGGTGGAGCAACTTTAATTTTCGAAGTTGAACTTCTTGGAATTGAAAAACCAGCTCCAGAAGCAGCCGGTGGAGCAGCACCAGCAGGACACCCAACAGCAGCACCAGCTCCAGCAAAAAAGAAATAGTTTTTAGTTTTTTTGAATGAATATAGAAGCCTCTCTGAGATAATCAGAGAGGCTTTTTTTTTGGAAAAATACCTATGCTAAAATTAACTTTTTATGTTCCTTTGGACTCAAAAGAAAAAGTCAAAAATGCTCTTTTTACGGCCGGAGCCGGAAAGCTAGGCCAGTATGAAAGATGCTCCTTTGAAACCGTGGGAACTGGTCAATTTATGGGTCTTTCTGGCGCCAATCCAAGTGTTGGAAAAATCGGGGTTTTGGAAAAAATTCAGGAGGCCAGGGTTGAAATGGTTTTGGATGATAATATATTAAAAGAAGTCATCAATGCCTTGAGGGCCTCTCACCCCTATGAGACTCCGGCATTTGATATCGTGACTTGTTTGGATTTATAATAATGTCTGTAGCCAGCTAACATAACGTATGGAGAAATTGGATATGAAAAAGCTCACAGTTCTCATTTTACTTTTACTCACTCTTTCACAAAACTCACTCTGGGCCCAAAGCTCTCGTGAAGAGCAAATTCAAATGCAAAAGCAAGTTGAAGAAATTATGAAGGCCCGAGATGAAATGTTAAAATCATTAATGGATGATTCATTTTCAGGAGAGTTCGAAAAACGCATGGAAGATATGATGAAGCGTTTTGGTGGTTCTGCTTTTGGAAATGGTGGCAACGGCTTTGGTTTTGACCAAGTCAATTCTATTTCAGTTGGAAGTTATGATTGGGATGAAACTGACACTCATAAAATTTTAAAAATAAAAGTGACCCAATCAAAAGATAAACCTCTCGATATAAAAATTGAAAATGGCATGATCAGTCTTAAGGGTGTCGCTGAATCAGTGAGTGGGACTGGCAAAAATAAAGTGACGAGCCACATGAATTTTCAAAAATCTTTTAGTTTACCGACAGATATTGATCAGAATAATCCTGAATTTATTAATAAGGATAAAGAGGGGGAGATGTGGATTAAGTTTAAGCGAATTGCTGGAAAAAATGTGATTAAATCTGGAGGCAAGACAAAAGCAGTAAAGCCTCAAATTCAAAATCAAACGCCAGATGATGAGCGAACACCAATAAAAGCTTCTGAAGGTGATATTAGTATTTAATTTTAAAATGGGTGAAATATGGAATTTAGTTTAAACAGAGTTGTTATTTATGTCAGCGATCCAATAAAGTGCGCTACTTTTTATAGGAATCATTTTGGTCTTAAAGCGATTGGGGAGTGGCAAGCCACTTGGGCGGAGCTTAATGGCGGTAGTTGTAATTTACTTTTTCATCAAGCTTATGATGAAAATGGACCAGTTAAAAGTCCAACAGGCTCGTTTGAGAATCCACATAAAATTGTTTTTAAAGTAAGTGATGTCGGTTTTACTCGAGAAAAATTAATAAATGCCGGCGTAAAATTAGGTGAAGTAAAAGATTTTGATGGCTGGATGATGTGTACTGGGACAGATCTTGAAGGTCATAGTTTTCAAATTTCGAATCAATAGATTATTTTGAAAAAAGTCAAAGTTTCATAACTCTAATTTAGGTTAAATGAAATTTAATTACATAGCTTAAATTAGTCAATTTTGCCTACTGTGTAATTATTAAAATTATTATAGAATTATTTAAATAGTGTAAAAAATGGAATAATCCTTGAAAATAATCAATATAATTTTAATGATCTTTTTTGTTTTTTTTATCGCCTGCCAAAAAAATAAATCTGAATTTGATCCCAATTTTAATAATCAATTTCAAAAAATCAAAATAGCTTATACAAATCAACCTGATAATGTGTTGATTCATATTGCAATGAAAATGGGTTTTTTTAAAGAATTTGGTCTTATCGTCGAGCCAGTAATGTTTACGTACGGAAAAGAAGCACTTCAGGCAGTGATTGATAATAAGGCCGACATAGGAACAGTTGCAGAGACTCCTTTAATGTTTAATATAATGAGAGGAAAGGATATAGTCATAAATGCAACCATGGTTACGAGTACTAAAAATCTTGCAATAATCGCTAGAGTGGATTCTGGAATTAAAGATCCTCGAGACTTAAAAAGAAAAAAGATCGGCTTTATACCATCGACAACCTCAGCATTTTTCTTAGATTCATTTTTACTTGCAAATGGATTAACCATAAAAGATGTAATTGCAGTACCTGTAAATCCGATTGATGCCCAAAGAGCGATAGAAAGTAAAAAAGTAGATGCTTTAGTGATTTGGAATTACTATCTTACTCAAATTAAAGATAGTATGGGTGAAAATGCACGCATCTTTTATGATGAGCAGATTTATACAGCTACTTTTAATATCGCTTCTATGCGGAGTTTTACAAAAAATAATTCAAATGTAATTATGAAAGTTTTGCATGCACTGATAAAAGCAGAAGAATATATTAAAAAAAATCCAAATGAAGCAAAAAGAATCTTTGCTCAATCGAGCCAAGTTTCTCCTGGATTAGTTGAGAAAGTCTGGAATGATTATAAATTTCATGTTTCATTAAGTCAGACAATAAAAATACTCTTAGAGGATCAAGCTCGCTGGGCAATAAAGAACAAATTGACACCCAATTTAGCGGTTCCAGATTTTTCATTATCGATTATAACAGATTCACTAACTCAAATTAACCCAGAATTAGTGAAAATAAATAGATAAATATGAAAATTGTAGTGCAACTAAAAATTATTATCATAAGCACAATTATAATTATTGGATTACTTTTTTCTTTGTTAATAAATTCATATAACAATTACAAAACTTCAAAAAAAAACTATGATTTTATTGGCGAATTAGAAAATCAGCTTTTTGAAAGAATTGCTCTGCGTGATCAATATTTAATTTATCATGAAAAAATTTCAAGTGACTTGTGGCTCAAAAGAGATACTGAATTTGAAATCGCAATAAAATCAATTTCTGGAAAAATTGATCGTCAAGAAGAGGAAATATACCAAAATATCTTAACAAAACGACAAGAGTCCAGGGAGCTTTTTCAAAGAATATTAAAAAATGCTATTATATCCAGCACACCTGGCGCGAATAAAGAAATCTATTCTGAGTTTGACAAACGATTGTTTAGTCAAATGCTAATCAAAGCTGGAGAAATACGTGATAATTTATTGGTGATTAAAACAAGTCTTAGTCGAAAGCTTGAAAATAATTATCGTACTCTTTTATCTACTATTGTTTTAATGATTTTGAGTCTTTGTTTTGTGATAATTTTGATATCACTTAGATTTAGTCTGCTAATTTCAAAGCAAATAAATTCTTTACTAAATGGAATGGAAAGCATTTCAAAGGGTGACTTAAATTTCAAACTTAAAATTATCAGTGATGATGAATTTGGCCAGCTAGGGAAATCAATTAATTTAATGACCGTTAAGTTACAAGAACTAAATATTCAGGTGGAAAATGAACGGATTAAGTCAATTCAGAGCTCAAAGCTAGCAGCTTTAGGTGAAATGTCAGCAGGAATCGCGCATGAGATTAATAACCCATTATCAGTCATTCAAGGTTATGCTAAATTACTTTTAAAAAATTTACAAAATAATGAATTACTTATTGAAAACCTGGCAGAATATTTAGAGAAAATACATTCAAATTGTCTTAGAATTTCAAAAATTATTTCTGGACTCAAAAGTATTACTCGGCAAGCAGATAATGATTCTTTTATTATAAATCATTTTGACTCTATTTTGAATGAGGTTCTTCCACTATTCAATCATAAAATTATTGAAAATAACATTAAACTCGAAGTTAATTATTTATCCTCTGATTTAATTATTTTATGCTCAAGAACACAAATTTCACAGGTTTTGGTTAATTTGCTTAACAATGCGATCGATGCCTCAGCTAGTTTAAGTGATCAGTGGATAAAAATTAATGTTGTGAAAAATCTAGAACTTGGAATTTTGCAATTTTCTATAATTGATAGTGGCCATGGTATTTCAAAAATAAACTTAGATAAAATTATGGTGCCATTTTTTACTACAAAAGAATCTAATAAAGGAACTGGTTTGGGTTTAAGTATTTCAAGAAGTATTATTGAAAAACATCGAGGTCGTCTATTTCTCGATGAAAAAACTATCAATACTTGTTTTATTTTTGAAATACCATTGGCCATCATCCAAACTTAACTTTCTAGACATATTATTCAAATATAGTTAAATATTAAATAATAAAATAAAGGTGGAGGTGAATCGTCCGGAGTCCTTATTCAAAAAAAGGGAAAGAAGCCAGCTCAAGTTCGTTGTAAAATTGAAGGGGATGTCGACCTCGCAACGTTACAAAAACTTCAGCTCGAGAAAGAGTCTAACGAAGTCGATCCATTAATCGAAGACTAGAGCATTCAGCACCGCAACCACTAATCTAATAACCAAGCTCTGATTTGATAGACAAAGATATAATAGAATATAATTTGTATGCTTTTTCAATATGCCTAAATCATATTAGAAAAATTTGAATTCATCTTTAGCTAAAAATTGAGATACGAATTTTATAATGATAATCAGCCTGAAAAGGCTTAACAAGAATTTGGGAAGTTTTCTGGTCGTCAATGAAACGCATCCTGCAAAGTTTCGAATCAAAGATGACCAGTTTTATTATAATAGCAAATTATAGTCTAAAATCAATAAAAGTCTTGTACAAATGGCTTCACTAATTCTAAATATCAAGTATTTAAGAAATCTTATATAAGATCAGATAAGTTGACCATCACCCGACTAAAGTTTTTTACTCAGATACCGATAAGTCTCAGGTATCTAAGAAAGTACGTGAGAGGTTTTTATTAAACGATCAATATATTTTACTCTATTAATGATGCTCTCGCTTTTTTATCAAAAGGCCTTTGCTCTTGAGCAAACTTATTTCAAAGAAAAGTCTCTCGATGTTCCTTACCGCGAACTAGGAGTCATCATTGGAAAGGAAGGCTTTTATCCTAACCGCATTGTCGTGTATAAAGGCGAAAAAGTGAGATTTTTTATTACAAGTGTTGGAGTTGAATCCGCTTGTTTTAATATTCCCGACAAAAATATTTTTTCTAGTCCCAATAAAGACAAGATTGTTGAGCAAGAAGTCTTCTTTGATAAAGTGGGGGTCTTTCAGTTTAATTGTCCCAATAATACTTTCTCTGGAAGGGTCATGGTTTTAGAAAAAGCATCCGATAAAATAGAGACAGAAAGACGAGGCTTGGCCTCGGATATGGTGAAAGTTTGGAAGCCTAAAGAAACTCCAAGCGAATGGGTACAAGTAAAAAGAAGTGAGATGAAAGAAGATTATATCGACCTTGATCACGATAGAATCGATTCACCTAGTGTGAGTCCTACTTTTAGAAGAGAAGATAAAAAAGAAGAGCGTGAAACAATTGGATTTGGTGGGCGAGACTTGGCCCAGGAGAACTAGCTTTTTATGTCATCAGTTTTTAAGGACGCCATTGAACAGTTTCTCTATCCCATCAAAGATCTCTTAGATGATCCAGGGGTCTCTGAAATTATGATCAACGGACCTAAAGAAATTTTTGTTGAAAAAAAAGGTCTGGTCTATAAAACAGAAGCACAATTTCATAACGAAGAAGCTCTCGTTTCTGCCATGAGATCTATTGCACAATCGGTTGGAAGAAGAATTGATAAAGATAATCCACGCCTTGATGCTCGTTTGCCCGATGGCTCTCGTATTCACGTTGTTTTGCCTCCAATGGCAAAAAATGGAACGACTGTAGCGATCAGAAAATTCTCAAAAGAGAAATTAACTCTCAATGATCTTATTTCATTTGGGTCTCTCTCAAAAGATGCAGCTCGTTTTTTAGATATATGTATTCACTTGGGAAAAAATATTATTGTTTCAGGTGGTACGGGTTCTGGTAAGACGACTATGCTCAACGTTTTAGGTTCACGCATACCAAAAACTCAGCGTCTGATCATTATTGAAGATGCAGCGGAGTTACAAGTAAAAGCTGAACACGTTGTTAATTTTGAAACGAGAAAAGCTGATGCTGAAAGAGGGACAACTGAAGTGACGATAAGGGATTTAGTTGTAAGTGCGATGAGACTTCGTCCAGATAGAATTATTGTTGGAGAGGTTCGTGGTGAAGAGGCCTTAGATTTAATTCAAGTTATGAATACTGGCCATGACGGTTCAATGGGAACAGTTCACGCCAATAATCCCGTTGATGCTTGTACTCGACTTGAAACACTTTGCTTGATGGGTGATACAAAAATTCCAGCAGATGCTATTAGAAAAATGGTCGCATCAGCTATGCAAATTATTGTTCAATGTTCACGCTTTCATGATGGTGGAAGAAGAACTTCACATATTTCAGAAATTCTTGGTATTGATAAAAATGGAAATTATGTTTCACGAGATATTTTTAAGTGGATCCAAACTGGTAAAGATCCTGAGACTGGAAAATATATAGGTGAGATGGTGTCTTGTAATTATGTTCCAACATTTTTTGAAGATATCGTCGTCAATAAACTTCCCTTTCCTAAGAGCAATTTCCTTGCTCCTGAATGGTATAATGCTAAACTTCGCGGGGATAAAGAAGCGGCCTAGAATTCTAGGTCTATTCCTTCGGGCCCAATGTCACAAGTGACTTCTAGTGACTCTTCTTTTTTGGCTTCAGCTACAATTTTCTTTAAATCTTCCACTGAAATTTCTGGATCTAAATCAAAATCGAGCGAGATGGCATTGATGAGATTGTGAAGGACTTCATAATCTTTTAAGGTTTTAAACTGATCGACTTTAATGGATAGAGTGTAGGTGTGATCCTTAGTATCCTGGACAATGTCTATTTTCACAAAGCTTCTCCTAAAGGCCTTTAGTAGTCATAGATTGTATTATAGCCTCGAGTTTGAACTTTTGAGTAATATTTTCTTATTTAGTTTGGCAAAGCTCCAAAAAAGCCTAGAAAGGTCGCGATATTACTTTT
>JAYSPR010000065.1:0-8040 GCA_043721975.1 Bacteriovoracaceae bacterium | reverse complement strand
GTGGAAATATTCTAGTGGCCGATCAGGCCAACCACCTCATCAGAAAAGTGACGAGTGTGGGTGAAGTCAGCACCGTTGCAGGTTCTAGAAGTGCATCAGGTTATGATGATGGATCTTCTAATAATGCTCGTTTATATTTTCCTGATGGTTTGGCAGTTGATGGCCTAGGTAATATTTATGTGGCAGAAAATGGAAATTGTGTCATAAGAAAAATTACACCTGCTGGAGTCATATCAATTGTCGCAGGAGTAGTAAAAGTATGTGGAACAATAGATGGTACAGGAAGTAGTGCTAAATTTAGTTATCCTACAGGCCTTACCATTGATAGCAGTGGGGATCTTTATCTCTCAGATCAATCTCATACCATCAGGAAAGTGACAACGGCAGGAGTTGTCACAACATTAGCTGGAACAGTGGGTTCATATGGTGCAGTCGATGGCGCTGGGGCAAGTGCAAAATTTAGTTATCCAATGGGTCTCGTTGTTGATAGCAGCGGAAATATTTTTGTAGCTGACAGGTCCAATAGCTCTATCAGAAAAATTACAAGTGCTGGAGTCGTTTCGACTTTTGCTGGGACAAGTGGAGTTCCTGGCTCCACTGATGGTGTAGGTGCTGCAGCCAGATTCAGCGGACCTTATGGAATTGCAATCGATAGCCTTGGAAATCTTTTTGTTGTAGAAAATGGTCAAACAATAAGAAAAATTGCACCCGATAGCACTGTCACTACATTGGCGGGTTCGGCTGGTTTAAATGGATCAACAGATGGACTTGGGGCCCTGGCTAGATTTAATTGGCCTTATGGTATAGTAATTGACAGCTCAGATAATCTTTACGTCTCAGATTATTACAATCACACACTGAGAAAAATTACGTCATCCGGAATGGTGAGTACAGTTGCAGGACTTGCTGGAAGATCTGGTTTTGCAAACAATACAGGCGCGAATGCACGTTTTTATAATCCAACAGGAATCGCCTCTGACAGCTCTGGGAATATTTATATTTCAGATCAAAATAACAATGCTATTAGAAAAATGTCTTTGACAGGACAAGTGACGACGTTAGTGGGTTATCAAAAAACCGTGATTGGTGCTGTTGATGGAGCAGGAGGGATTGCTAGGTTTTATTCACCCATTGACATGGCAGTTGATAATAGCAGCAACATCTATATAGCTGATAAATTTAATCATGACATAAGAAAAATTAATTCCGCAGGCGTGGTCTCAATTTATGTTGGATCAGAAAAAGGATATGGATCAAGCGATGGCACTGGATCGAGTGCTAGTTTTGCTAATCCCACTGACGTTGCCATTGATAGTTTAGGAAATCTTTTTATTTCTGATTCTAGCAATCATACAATTAGAAAAGTATCAACCACTGCAGTTGTCACAACTTTTGCAGGAACGGTTGGAGTCTCTGGCTCGTTAGATGCAACAGGCACACTTGCAAAATTCAACTTCCCGAGTAGACTCGCCATAGATAGTAGTGACAACGTTTACGTTGCAGACTTAGGAAATCATTTAATAAGAAAAATTACTCCTTCGGGAGTTGTCTCCACGCTTGCGGGCTCAGCTGGGCTTTCTGGAACTGCAGACGGAGCGGGGTCTGCCGCCAGGTTTAATTCACCCAATGGAATTGATCTAGATATTTATGGCAATCTCTATGTAGCCGATACAAATAATCATTCTATTAGAAAAGTAACACCAGCTGGTGTTGTCACCACTTTAGCTGGAACTTCCGGATCATCTGGATTAATAAATGGAACGGGAGCTGCTGCAAGGTTTAACTTTCCTTACGGTATTGCCGTAGATTATTCCGGAAATATTTATGTTGCAGACACCTTTAATAGCATGATTAGAAAAGTGAGTTCATCTGGAGTTGTCACCAGTGTTGTAGGAACAAATCGGTCATCAAAAATAGTGCTCGGCCCACTGCCTGCTTACATTAATCGTCCCTACGGCATAGCCACTAAAAACGGCAGGCTTTACATACAATCGACCAATGCAGTTTTTTCAATGCCAAATCCCTAAAAATCTTTAATAAATTTCCTGACGAAAATAATTTGATCCATTTGTGATGATAAATACTCAATTTTTTTTTATTTTTTTTGGGGGAGTATGTATAATTTTATAAATCATACAAATGGGGGATGCGGTGGGTTTATATGAAAAACGAATTATGCTTAATTACCGAACTGAATTTGAAAAAAAAATTATGCCTACACTTAAAAACCTTGGTGGATTAGATCTTGAATTTGAAGTTGCATGGGATGCCATCCAAAATGAATTTTCAATTAAATCATTTGGAGTTCCAAGATCTACTTACGAATACCTGGAAAGGCATTTCAATATCGCTTTAATACAGCCATTGAAAGCTGCCATTGCCTCAATAACAGTTGATGAGATGGGGAAAGATTTACTAAAAAAATCATTGAATAAGATTGTCTTTACAACTGACGGAGCGAATTATGGAGTTGAGGATTGCTACAAGTTTGGAGGGGGAGTACTCATTATAAATCAGAACTTTCAACTTGATGAAGAGCAAAGTCAGCGTATGTGTGAGAGTTTAACTAAAATTTTTGAAAAAAACTTATAAAAAAATAAAAGTAAGGGGATTTAAATGGGACTCTCTGAAAAAAGATTACTTGAAGAATATAAAAAAATTTTTAATGATAAAGAGGCTCCAAAGCTTAAATCACTGGGTGGGTTAAACTTAGAACTTGAAGTTGCCTGGGATCAAATGATGGATCAATTTACAGATGTTGGAATGCCTGAGGTAGAGGAATATTTTGCGGAAGTTTTTATTAAGCCAACTGTTGCTGCTGTTAAGTCAGCTTGTGCAGATGAGCTGGGTTTAAGTCTTATTAAGCCTGCTCTAAAAAAATTAGTTTTTTGTTGTAGCGCAGATATCGATTACAATCCGAATGCCATGAGTTTTAGTGGTGGTGTTTTAAAAATAGATCACTCACGTAGAAAGACAAATCAAGAAGAGTTTACACAAGAACGCATAGTCTTTTTAACTGAGTTAATAGAGGATGCGCTCTGATTTTAGTCATTGGGAAATTCAAGTCTAATTTGGTCGGCACAAAATATTAAAAATACATTGTGCCGGCCCTAGCAGAGAATAATTTATTCAATTCCAAACAAAGTGCACTCCGTTTGTTCTTTTAACCATGAACCATTCTTCTTGATCCAAACTTCTCCAACCCTGTAGACCGGAGCTCCAACTTCACCAGGTAGATTTCCCATAAAAACTTTAATTTTAAAATTATTGGCCTGAAAAATCATTGGCTTTTCTATAGGTGTTCCAGGATTTGTTGATTGGGTGATCTTTACAGTGACAACTGGCGAGAGGTCGTTTTCAGAAGTCCAACTGTATCCAAAGATATTTCCATTAATATCCCTTTTAACATCAGCTCCAAAGTCACCATTCTCATTATTGCAATAAATGAGTGACATGACTCCGTTTCCACTGGCAACAAAAGGGCCAGCTAGTAAACTCTGAGAAACTAAACTCATAAACACAAACATCAAGAATTTTTTCATAGTGACTCCTTATTTTTATTTAGAACAAAAACTTTTTATCGTAATATTTTTAATAAATATATATAAATAATATATATCAACTGCGTTATTGGTATATTTAATGTATACTTTATAGATGAGTATTTTGAATTTTAACGATTATAAACTTTTTTTGACCGCCATCATTGAATCTAAGCCGAGGGGATTCCAGTCATCTTTGGCGAAAGCCATTGGTTGTCAGGCTTCATATTTGATCCAAGTTCTCTCTAAGAAAAACGAATTAACGGAAGATCAGGGAATCAAAGCAGCTCAATATTTGAAGTTATCGAAAGAAGAATTAGAATACTTTTTATTGCTACTTGGACTTTCAAGGGCAACGAGTGTGGAGCTTAAGAACTATTACTCTCAAAAAATTGCAGTTGCACTTAAATTCAAGAACGACATTAGAAAAAATGTACCCCACACTAGTGAAATTCAAAAAGAGATTGCAATAGAGTATTTTTCAAATTGGGACATTCCCATTATTCACCTCGCAACGAGTATTCCGTTTCTTCAAGAGGCCATTACAATTTCAAATCGTCTTAAACTGGACATCAAGAGAGTTGAGTATGTTCTCAATTTTTTAAACTTGAATAAATTGGTCGAATTCAAAAAAAATAAGTGGATATTTTCAGGTGACCCTATATTTCTACCCAAGCAATCCCCACTTAATTTAATACACCAAACGAATCAAAGAAATCAGATAGCTCGTTCTCTCAGAGAATTAAGTAATGAAGATATTCACTTTTGTTCAACTTTCGTCATCAGTGCCAAGCAATTTGAAGAAATAAAAAAAGAGATTCGCTCACTTATTGAAAGCTCACATAGAAATATTGTTTCATCTCCCTCTGAAGAGATATACTCATTGGTCATTGATCTTTTCAAAGTGGTTTAAAGTTTTTAAGTCGAATGAATTATTTTTATGTATTTAATTCTCCCGACTGCGCAAAATTTTGTTAGTTAATGTTAATCCTTAGTGCCAAGAAAAGGACACACTTTGGAGGAAATGACTTTTTTGAGCTTAAGGTGTGATCATGGCTTAACTCCTTTGAATATCACTTCCCGAGTAAACTCTTCGGTCTTATTTTCCCGCTAAAAGCCTTTTAAAATTAAAATATTAGTATGTAACTGCCGAGAAGGGGTTTATGGGAACTCTGAAGATTACTAAAATCTGGTCTAATTTAAGTGTCATAACACTCATGCTGTTATTACTTATTGTTTCGTCTTGTGTTCAAGGAACAGGATCGAGAAAAACAACATCAAAAACCGGATCTAACTTAACTGGCAGCGGGTCAGGTTCGGGGACAGGTTCACTTCCTAATGGTGGAAGTATCAATACTGGCGGAACACTTCAATCAGTAAAAGTTGAACTCTCACATTTAGTCGATCCTTTCGATGGAACTTATAAAAAGAAATTAACAATTCCAAAAAACTTTAAAGGAAATCTTTATTTAGCAGGACTCAATGTTTCAGCACTCGCTGATAAAATTGTTAAAGTGAGATTTAATTTTGGACTTGACCGTCAGTCAGTTGTTTTAAATGCAACCATAGGCCGTGCTCCAGGTATTATTCCTCAAACGGATATTCAGGTTCTCATGGTCGATATGAATTCAAAACCATTTAGTAAAATGCGTTTGAACTACGATCTCTACGATTACAACAATTATACTGATCCGACTAAAACAACAACCTACTTAACCGAGCCAGTCGTCGATCCTCGAAATGGTTCACTTTTTTGTCGTGGATTACAACTCGAAGATGACCCGACTTTTAATGTGACCACGGCCGCAAATGGCAATTGCTCAACGAATGCTGATAGATGTTTGTATGCTTATGCAAAAGTTGTCGATACAACTTTATATAATGCTGGACTCGCTTCTATTCCAACGAGACCACAAGTTTGGACTGATGCCAGTGGAACTCGCTCACCAAGTTTGGCGACTTCAAATCCTTCCGTTTGTTTACCTGACTTACTCCCGACTGCTGGCTTTAATGAACTGATGGGACTACCCAACGCATCTGTCATCGGCTATGGTTCACTCGTCGGAACGGCAACTTATATGGGGCCCTACAGAGCGATCAATACAACGTCGTGGAAAATTTCAAGTGATGCCATTTTCTCTTCCGGAAAAGGGCTCTTTGAATCACTCCCTTTTGTATCGCCGTTCAACTTAAACGATCCAACAACCTATGTTGGTTATAAATCAAATCTTTTTCCTAAAGCAGGAAAGCTCTCTCTCAATCAAGATGTCAAATATCTCGGTGGCAGTGATAAATTTGGTGCGCGAACTGGATTTACTGCCAGCTCCTCTGGAACAAGCGACTATGTCGACGGTTGTAACTTGAGAGTCATGAATTACGATGTGGCCACGACCGAAAGTATCGGTTCATGTAATGTGAATGCGAACATCGAAGTTTTTTATATGAAGGACGGAGTGGAAGTTAACATCACTACAGATAACTCCATCAAGCTTCAACTGATTCGCCCATCAGCTCTCAACTTTGAAGGAAAAGAAGTTTTAAATTCTGCTTTCAAACGTTGTGATAATTCTTCTTTTTGTGGATCTGATGAATGTTGTTTTAATCAAAGATGTTGGTCAAAAGATTTAGTTACTCAATGTGTGGACCTCACTCCGGTTATTGGGAATCAACCGGTGGGGTTTAATTGTTCCTCAGATTTTGAATGTTCAAGTCTATGTTGTAATGCTGCGACTGGGACCTGTGCACCTCATAATCCAAATGGTGCTGCTCCTGCTTTCTGTGCGAAAACTCCAGGACAGCGTTGTGTGTCTCGCGAGTTTTGTCAGCCTCAATATGTTGCAACTTGTAAAATTGTTAAACTCCCTGTTCCGAACCTCGATGGAACAGTCGCTTGTACCCTTAGATGTCCAGCTATAGAAACTTACGGAACTTGTACCGGGGGCTATTGTATTCCGCCGACAATTCCACCAGTTCCTGCTTTTAATCCAGCTGATTGTTCACAAGCAGTTGACCCTTAGCTTTAGCCTTACTAAAATAAATCACCTGAATTTTTCTCTAATAAAAGGTGATAAACTCCATGCTAAAATTTAATAAAGATTGTTATCTCGATCACGTGGCCATAGCTGTGACAAACCTAGATCACGCACAAAAAATTTGGGAAGACTTAGGTCTTACTTTTAATACCACCCGCGAAGATGTTCCAAGTCAACAAGTCACGACTGCTTTTGCCAATATAGATGAACAAGCTCATATTGAATTAGTTTGTCCTATCAATGGAGAAGGTCCCATTCAAAAATTTATTGAAAAAAATGGTGAAGGCATTCATCATATGAGTTTTAAAGTTTTAGATGTCCATAAAAAAACCGAAGAACTTAAAAGTTTAGGTTATAAAATGATTTATGAAAGCCCTGTCATTGGGGCCAATAACTGTGAAGTCAATTTCATTCATCCCAAATCAACGGGTGGAGTTTTAATTGAAATTGCGACAACGAAGGTTTAGGTGAATATGCAATCTCAGATTTATCTGCCAAAGCTTACTCTCGTGAATAAAATTCTTATTATTATAAGTTCATCACTTTTTATTTTAGAGTTTGCTCTCACGAAGTCTGGAAATTTTTCTTTGCTTCCCTTCTTAGGTCTTTCGGCAGCGAAGTTTCTCGACGGACATTTTTATAGCATCATTACTTATCCTTTTATGTCTCAATCTATTTTAGAAGTTATTTTAAATTCACTGATGTTGTGGTTGATGGGCTCTGAATTTGAAGCGAACTGGGGAAAAAAGCGCTACCTCAGTTTTATGAGTTCGACTATCATCGGTGGAGCACTTTTATATTTAGGCGTGGTTTTTTTCTTTTTTCAAAATTCACTCGTTTATACTTTTCCATTAACTGGTCTTTCTGGAATTGTCGGGGCTTTGTGTTTAGCTTATGCGGTGATTTATCCAGACCGAATTTTTTCTTTTTTAATGATTATCCCTGTGAAGGCCAAGTATTTTTGTATGATTCTAGTCGTCATTTCACTTTATCAAGGTATTTCAAGTCCAACTGGCGCAGGTTCTTGGGGACAATTGGGGGCATTAGCGTCTGCTTATCTCTTCATGATTGCTATTTCTCACCGCAATTTTAGGCAACTTTCAGATAAGATGAATAAAATAACGCAGATTAGATCAAAATCGAAAAGTAAGGCCAAGCTCTCTATTGTAAAAGATGACTCAGAGAAGCCACCAAAGTATTGGCAATAGGTAAGCTTGATGGTAAGTTCACAAGTATCAAAAAATTCAAGACTTTTTAGTGAGGCATAAATGAGATTAAGTAGAGCATTACAAGAGAAAATAATGGATGTGCGTTTAAGAGATAAATTGCTTGCTGAAGGAAAATTATCTAAAGAAGAAGTGAAGAAATTCCTTGATGGTATTTCTGACGATCAAAAAAATGCAACTTATACTGACGAACAAGACGAAGAATAAAGAAGGATAGGTGCCAGCAGACTTGCAATCAAG
>JAYSPR010000064.1:0-2339 GCA_043721975.1 Bacteriovoracaceae bacterium | reverse complement strand
TCCTACTGATTGTGTGAGAGATCGTTTAGCGGGCTATATGTATTTTAAGTCTAGAGAGAATTTTGATCAGGCCATTCTGGTTGCACAGAAGCATCCTGTATCAATGGCAAAAATTAAAAAGTGGTGTGAAAACGAAAAGCATTTAGATGTTTTCGAAGAATTTACTTCGGTTCTTAAAAAATTGTCGAGGTATCCATGAATGTTATTATTAGAGAAGCTAAGATTGAAGATGCAGCAGAGATCGCCAATCTTCATATAAATTCTTGGCGTGAAACGTATCAATATGCACTTGATTCAGAACATCTTTAAAAACAACCACTTAAATTCAAAAGTCGTTTTGAAATGTGGAAAAAAACGATTGCCGAAGGAGAAATCACTTACGTCGCTGAAAGTGATAAGTATGGTATTGTTGGGTTTTCTAATGCCAGAGATTCAGCCGATGAAAGATTTGTGGGGCATTGAGAAATTTATTGCCTTTATCTTCTTAAAGAATTTCACAGACAAGGCTTAGGTTTTAAATTGTTAAAATCTTGTTTTGAGAATTTTGAAAGAAGAGGAATCCATAAAGCGTATCTTTGGGTTCTGGAAAATAATCCGACTATAGGCTTTTATGAGAAAGTCGGTGGAACTAAATTGGATTTTATAAAAGAGGATAAAATCGGATCACGCAAAGTAGTTGATTGGTCATATAGTTGGACTAATTTAAAAATTTAGTTGTGCTAGATATTTTATTCTTAGACGCTGGCTTCGTTTGGTTTTGAGAGCTAGGGAAGAGATCGAAATTATTCAATACCCTCAGTATGCGCCATTTTAATCGTGAAATTCAACTTCTACTTTGTAGCTTCTGCTCGGTGCTTTTTGCTTACTGCTCCACGCACTATTATTTTTGTTTTTTCTTCCACTCATCTGTAGGTAAACCTTCAAATCCCCAGTCCTCATCAGCAATCTCCTGAATAACGACATGGGTATGTTCAGGACGCTTTTTGGTTAAAACTAGTTGCTGCTATAATTAATAATAGTAAAGATAAAATCTTCATACAGTATTCCTTGGTGAATAGCTAAATTCGATTTATAAAATGCAAATGGAGTGCCAGGATATTGGATTAATTTATAAAGACTTGGAAATTTTGGTAGTTGAAAAAATAGACAACTGACTAGAGAATAAAATTAAAAGTCTTTGTTTGAGCAGGCTTAGACTCAAACAAAGGGTCTCATATAATAAAGAATTATCTATCTAATACGCACTTAATATCGCCAGTCATTACTGGGCTAGTGATAGTTCCTTCCATAAATCCCATAGCATCACTTTCATCCATATAAAAAGACATAGTAACATTCTTAGCTTTATATGAAGCTAAAACATCCTCTGAAAGATCTTTGACTTCTACTTTGAGCGTTCTTTTATAAGTAGATGAGTTGGCTAAAAACTCAAGCGTTGTAACTACTTTTCCAGCAGCGTTTTTTTCAGTTGTTACGATGACTATTGGAGATTTTTTATAGGCAACACTGTCTAGGAAGCATTTATAAGTCTCTGCAGAAAATACACTTGTTGATAGTAAAGCTAGCACCGAAAATGTGATTAAGTTTCTCATGTTTTATCCCCTAAGATGAATTGAATGATGGTTTCTAGCGAGAATTAATCTTTTTAACAATTAAATAATTTTAAGTGAGCTATTTTTACACACTTTCTAATACCTTTTAAAAACTGTGGTATCTCCCTAGTAAAATTATTCTTAAAGGAGACTCCTATGAAAATGCTTTTGGCTTTAGCACTTATATCAATATCAACCCTTGCCTCTGCCAAAGTTTCAACAATAACCTGTCTAGTGAAAGAAGACTTTGAAGGAAAAATTAAAGATATAAAAGTAGAATTTTTAGTTTCGAACTTAGGATCTAAAAAAGCCACATTGGAGAACCACCCGAAAGCAGATCTAGATATGGGAGCAATTTATGTTTTTCCAGAAATGGTAGGAAAGCATTATTCTAACATGACTCATTTGAATGGCCAGGGTGGTGATCTCAGAGTGTCGGAAGATTCAATTCGTTTATTTGGCGATGGTGATGGATATACTTTCGTAGACCTCGTTCTTTATAAAAATTCAGACTATAAGGATGGATTTGTGCGAGTCTCAGGGAGCGGAGATAAATTTTATCAAACACTTCATTGTTCAGTAAAATAAAACCATTTGTACGCTCTTAACACAGGATAGTGTCTAATTTTTAGACACTATCGGAGATGTGTGTTGTTTCTGGGCGATTATGTCCGGTTAATTTCTGAGCGATAATGTCCTATTGAATCTAGGCCACTTTTCTCAGTTTCGACTTATCACCATAATCAT
>JAYSPR010000063.1:0-3440 GCA_043721975.1 Bacteriovoracaceae bacterium | reverse complement strand
GTAAGTATTCATCGGCTTCAAGAAGTAGTCCCTGACAAAAATCAAACTCCAAAGCTTCAGCTTGCATCTCTAAATCTATGGCAATTTGACCTAATAAACCAAAGCCGTAAGGCGCAGCAAAGCCACGCCATTTATGGGCAAGTTCCTTGATTAATTGAAAGTCACCACCAATCAAGGCCTTTTCCATTAAAAGTAACTCCTGAATTCTGGTTTCACGAAAGTCTTGATAGTAACTTTCAAGGCCATTGATGGGAAACTCAGCTCTCGGGTCATTTGGGGTACGCATAGGACTATCCTTTTATGTATCAATACTGTTTCAGTTTAGATATTCTCTCATTTTAGACCTTACTTTGTGCAATAGGATATTAAATGAACCAAATTCTCCTTGTTGAAGACAGCAAAGAAATTTACCAAATGGTTCTGCAGAGCACCCTTCAGTTGGCAGATTTAACTTGGGCCAAAACCATTAAAGAAGCTAAGCTTATTTTAAAAAACAAAGCATTTGATTTACTTATTCTCGACATTGAATTACCTGATGGTAATGGGATTGAATTTTGTTCGAGCATCCAATCAATTCATCCTCATATACTAGTCTTTTTTCTCTCATCACACACTACTCTTTCTGAAAAAGTTTTAGGATTTTCAGCTGGAGCTGATGATTATATCACTAAGCCTTTTTCACCTCTAGAATTAAAGGCCCGACTTGAGTCGAGGCTCCGTAAAACTAAGCAACAATTAGTCTCTGCTGAAATATTTAAATGGAATGAAATTGAAATCAATAGAGCTTCACAAAATGTAAACATTATTGAAAAAGGTGAAGCTAAGAAACTAGAGTTAACTGCATTAGAATTTAAGCTTCTACTGTATTTTGCGGGAAAACCTGGAGTAGTTATTGCGAGAGATGAAATATTAAATGATATTTGGGGAGAAGATATTCATGTTTATCAAAGATCTGTCGATACCCATGTCAGTAAATTGCGAAAAAAACTCGGAGTTGTTTCACATATCCTAGAGTCTATTCATGGCTCAGGATATAAATTCAACCCCACTGCTCAATCGATTATTTAATCAATTTTATGCTTAAGTTCTTTGGCTCCATCTACAGTCGCATCTTTAACCTCGATTGCACGGTTCTTTACTTTTTTAGATGCACACTTAAGATCATTTTCTGCACAAACTGCTTCATTCAAGCGATGTGAAGCTTTTTTTACTGCACGTTTAACATTATTAGTTTTAGCTTTGAGCTGCTCACTAACTGTTTCATCAGCATAAGCTGATAAAGTGAGAGTTAAAAAAGCTGCGTAAAGTATCTTGTCTAGTATTTTCATTGGTTTCCTTATTGAATTGGTAAAAGATACAAAAAAGAGGACGATCAATTATGATCGTCCCCTTTTTATAAACTAACATTACTTACGTGCGATAGCTGCTCCAGCGATTAAACCTATAGCTCCAGCAATAAGTGCAGTTTCTACTGGATGATCTTTTAATCCCTTTAGTGCTTGTCCACCTAGCTCAGCAGTTTTTTCAACCACTTTATCGGAAACTTCGTCGATAGAATGGCCTAATTTCTCAAGAGCACTTGCTGCGCTGGCTTTAATTTCATCCAACTGAGTCTCTTGGGTGTCACTGCCTTTTGTGTCGTTCATAAAAATCCCCTTTTTATTATTGTTTAATTAATGAATCTAAAAACTCATTAACTTCCTTAAAGGCATCCTCTTTCACTTTGCCGTAATGTTTTTGTACTTTACCAGCTAGGATATCGATTCTTCCTTGCACTTCTCCGATGTCATCATCTGTAAGCATGGCCCACTTTTTTTTGATTTCACCTTTAACTTGTTTCCAATTACCTTTGATTTCTTGTTCATTCATGATGGACTCCTATTAAATATTCCTAGACCAAAATTTGTCTCCACGACGTACGCCGAGAAGTGATAAGAGAAATAATCCCAAAAAGACAAAAAAGAGAATTTTTGCTATCCCTACAGATGCCGCTGCGATTCCTCCGAAGCCAAAGACGGCCGCGACAAGTGAAAAAATTAAAAATGTTAGTGCCCAGCTCAGCATATCGTTCTCCTTGTTATGACTGTTCTTTCTTAAGTAAAGACTAGTTTCTCCCATATGATAACTCTTGAGGCTAGCGTGTAGAATATGTGTATTGATCAACACATTTCATTAAATTCTTTAAGTTAGCTCCTGTTGAATTTTGAAAAGGCCCGAAATGATTGTAAGCCAGACCTGCTCGCATTTGTAAGGAGACACAGGACTCTCCTGGTAAAAACTGGGCTGAAGCTTTCTCACTTTTCATTTGAATCGCTGCTGTTTCGATCACCTTGTGGACTCCACAAAAAGTATTAAAATTTTGGGTGCTAGATGACAGGGCCTTTAGTGCATCTTGATTATTTTTAATTTGGCAGTTCTTCTCGCCTTGGAATATTTTATTCCAGCTTTTTACACAAGGTAAGATATTGCCATTCATGTTGGGCGTAAATTGAAACAAGCCTATATTTAAAGCTGATTCTTTGGGTTGTGCTTTATCTATATAAAATTTTACCCCCAAAGGCTTACTCACAAGTCCTGTCACCTCCTGAAATATTTTAGAAGATGAAATCGTATCAGGGTCCCCGAGAGACTCTTCTAAGGCCAAGCAAGAAAAAAGTTTATTGTAATCAACTTGGTTTTCATTGATAAAAATTTGATTTAAAAGAGAGATGGTTTTTTGATCGGGAACATTTCTTAAGGATCTTCTTAATGAATCAACATTTAATTCACAGTAATTGAGATTATCAAGAGAAAGCATTTTTAATCCTTCTTTGACTTCATAGTAAGGATAGATATCTCCTAGTTCCAATCCAACTTCTTGTGATGAATAGAATTGTACCCAATTATTAATTTGTTCTCGAAATGTCTTCGCTGGTGGAGATGTCGTTTGTGGTTGGCACAGATCATAGTTATCTTTAATAATGCGAATTTTATCTAGTTCATTGGCCCTTGCTGTAGAGAAAAATAATAAACTTATAATCATCATAAAAAACATTTCCATTAAAAAACTCCTACGTTTGTTGTAAGAAAAGTTTAAGAGTGGATTTATTTAAAAAGTACTAAAGCCAAAATAAGTACCTCCAGTTCGCGTACAATGAGTAATTTAACTTATTGAAATTTTGTATAAAGCTTCTGCCAAAAGTGGACATGTGTACGCAGACTGTATGCATAACGTACACAAAAGCTTGGCCAACTTATACCCGTCGTTTTATAGTTAAATCACCATGAAAATTTATGATTTTATCGATCCAATCGAATTTGTTAATCGCCAATTCTCTCTTAAAAAAGAGATCAATCCGAGATTTTTGATCTTCCCCTGTTAAAACGGACACACTTTTAAGCACATAACCCAACAAAGGGTATGTAGATGAAGTTGAAAACAAAGAAAATTGAACAAAAGA
>JAYSPR010000062.1:0-7016 GCA_043721975.1 Bacteriovoracaceae bacterium | reverse complement strand
GATCTTCCTTCAATTGAGCAAAACTTAGGTGAAACAATTAACTTTAATAAAAATAAGTACCAGATCTATTTCTTTGATAGCTGTACATCATACAAATACTACAACCGTATGTACTTCGATCGCAAAGTTTCAGAAAAAGATCCAAAAGGAACAAAAAAGTTAGACATCTTTACTAACGGTCTTTCTACTTTTTTCCATGTAATGCCTGATTCAAACAAGGCCATTGCGATTGCTTTAGAAAAAGCTATTGGAATCGCTCAGACCGGTGAATTCGTAAGTTACCAGTCTCTTGCTAAGCAAATTGATTCAAATAACTTGTTCGGTATTAATGGTGATGAAGACAATGAAGCTCCAAAGAAACTTAAATAATTTATTGAACTCTGTTTTATGTTTTATACTTCTTAGTTTAGTTTCTGCAAATGCTTTTGCAGAAACTAAATGGGAAGTTGCGACGGTTTTTTTAGGGAGCCGTGAAGCAGAAGACTACCAGCGTGACGTTGAAAAAAACATCAAAGAATTAAAAGCTATAAAAAAAAGTTCAGCACTTCTTATTAGTACTTTTAGACCTGCAGTTGGAAGTAATTTTAATCCAGTTCAGCTACAGACTTTTCTAAAAAAGGCTTTTACTGATCCACAATCTAAAAAAATGATGGTCATCTACGGCCATGGTGATGGGCCTTCTGGACTACGTGATCTTAAAACTCTTGAATTACATAAAATTCTTAAGGAACTAAGGCAGCCTCTAGATATCTTATGGCTTGATGCCTGCTTTCAATCAAACCTTGAATTTCTTTTTCAATTGAGAAATGCGAGCCTACTTACTATTGCTTCAGAAGAAGCTGAATTTTCTTCTGGTCTTCCTTTTTCATCCCTTGCAGACTTACCTCAATCAAATTCGATTGAAGAAGCTGCATTAAATTTAGCTAAAAATTTTATTAGTTCTTATTCTTACTTAAGTGAAGGTGAGCAACGAGATGCCGTTAGTCAAAGCTCGGCCACCATAAGTGTGATTGATAATAGAGAGCTCGATGCCTTCACTGACCTTTTTAAAAAAATTCCTAAAATTATAAGCTCTCTGACTCCAGATGAACAAAAATTGCTCCGATCAAAAATGCAAAAAAAATTTAGCATGGATAATCCAACACTCATTGATCTTGGCCATCTTTTGATTGAACTCCGAAGTGTAAATAAAAATACAGCTATTGATAAAGAACTGACTGAGTTAATCAGACTTTTAAATATCGAGTCAGTGAAAAAATTAAAGACAAATGCCAGACTTAAGATTACAGCACCTGAGGCCAATGCCTTAATGGTTTTTGGATTTAATAACTGGGAAAACGGGGCACAAGAAGAATATTTAGATAATACTCTCTTTAGTGACATCGTAAAAACAACTCTTTTTGTTTCAGGTCCCAACAATCAAAAATGGCCTGTGCGAAAATTTGAAAATATTTCGACCTATATTTCTCCTTTTGCTCCTGGAGTAAATTCATTTCAATACTACTTTTTAGATTCAACAGGTAAAAAGAAACTAAGTCACATTCAAAGCCTTTCACGCTCTCAAGACGTTATTGAAATGAATACCACTGGAAAAAGAAAAGGTCAGTTTCTTCTGTATACGGCCTACACCCAAAGAATTGGTGTCAAAGCCGAGCGCTACACTGGAGTTAATATTACTCTTTTTAACACGGCACCTTCGATAGATTATTTTGAAATGGACTTTAATAAAAAAGTAAGATGGCTAGAGTTATAGTTTAAAGTGTCACTAGCTGAGAAGCTAAATCAATACAATTCAAAGTAGGTTTTTTATCCAAAGACTTCATGGCCTTGCTGTATAAAGCACGAGAGTAAACATTCCATTTATGAGATTTGAGATCCAAGAGTTTTTCTCTTTTTTTCATACCTTCTAGTAACGAATTTTCTCCTCTACTTGCCTCGAGATAAGATTCCTTAAAAGCTTCTTTTAAAATATATAATTTTTTTCGATTTAAAAGCCACGCCGTATAGCTTTCTGGAACATACTCTCCACTCTTTCCCTTAATATCTTCAAAACTATCAAAATACTCAAAGGCCTTACCAATAAAAAAAACCGAATCACTTTGTTTTTCTAAGGTATCCAAAACAAAATCAGGAGTGTCATCAAGCATAATAATATCTTTTAAATTTTTTGAAATTAAAGTTAAGTCTTTTTTTAATCTTTGAGAAAATGAAGCTTTCTCTGGTGCCATTTCATTTCTCACTAACTCCTCTCCACTAAAAATATTGATCGCTACATCTTTTAGAGATTTGCCATTTTTTAGTTTAATTCGACTAAGAAGTTCAAAATTTCTTTCTCTCTTGCCACCACTATAAAAAGACAACCTTATATCAGGATGACTAAGAGCTTCTTCAATAAGCTCTTCAAGTCCTTCATTGATAAAATATTTAACTCCACCCACTTCAATAAGTCTTGAAGCTGGATTTACTTTCATGAGTGGATCTTTAACTTCAGTTACAATTGTCCAATCGATATCAAGCACCAAGTGCTTAACATCTGCAATCTCAGCCGGTTTTCTTGCGATCTGGCTGCAAGAGATCAAAAAAGAAAATAGAAAGAGAATTACACATTTCATAGAGTAGTTATCGGTCATTTAAAAAGTAATTTAACAGCATTTTTTGGTCAACTTTCCATGAGAAGTATGTAATAACACAAAGATGAAAGAAAAAATTTTGCTTTTTTGGAGCGGTGGAAAAAAATCGGCAATGGCCTTAGAGCTATTAACTAAAAACCCAGAACTTGAACTCGTGGGCTTAATTTCTCTTTTTGATCGTGAAACTAATCGCATAGCTTATCACGGAATTCCAGATAGTATTATTATCGAACAAGCAAAGCTTCTCAAACTTCCTTTACAAAGAATTTTTCTCGCTCCCAATTATACTGAAGAAGAATATATTGACCAAGTAAGCTCTCTTTTGAAAATCTATGCAAAAAAAGGAATTAGAACAATAGCTCTTGGAGACCTAGAACCTGTCATCGACACCAGAAAAGACAAACGTCTTCAATTAGGCGCTAAAGTTCTTACCCCACTTAGTGGAATGGAATCCCTCGACTTTAATTCTGAATTTTTTAAAAATGGCTACAAAGCCTTTGTGACTTCTGTTTTAAAAGAAGGTCTTGGTTATAATTTTTTGGCTTGTGAATACAACCAAGAATTTTTAAGCCGTTTACCAAAAGACATTGATCAAGCTGCAAGATTTCAAGAATTTCATACTTTTGTTATTTTTGGACCGACATTCAATAAACGTGTGGCTTTTTCAAAGGCCATTGCAGTCGAAGAAAAAAATTATCTCGTAAGCCTCGTTAAGGAACCTTAAAGCACCTCAACTCTCTTTATCTTTTTATTTGAGCATGAAGTTACCATGAAATAATAAGAGGGAAATTCTCCAAGCTACGAAGACGATTTCCCTGCCTACCATTAGCATTCTCACCCCAGCATTTTATATTTCCACTAGATGTATCTATGCCACAAGTATGTGAAGACCCCGCCCTCGGCTCATAATATGAGACTCCCGAGTCTATTATTGTTGGAGTTAATATTTTAGAACCATCATTATCAGTGCCATTACCAACCTGTCCGGAAGAGTTATTCCCCCAACATTTTAAAACTCTCGAGGGAGTAAGACCACATGTATGATAAGCTCCATTCGAAATTTGAAAGTAAGTCACACCAAAATCTATAATAGTTGGATTTAATTTTTGCACAGTTGATCCATCCCCTAGTTGCCCGTAAACATTATTCCCCCAGCACTTTAAAATACCAGTCGTTGTAATTCCACAAGTGTGTAAATACCCAGCAGCAATTTGTGAGTAAAAGACTCCGGGATCGATTGTTGTTGGTGTTGGTGTTGGTCTTTGTGTAATTGTTCCATCTCCGATCTGTCCTGAATTATTACTTCCCCAACATTTTAAAATTCCAGTTACAGTAATAGCACAAGTATGAGATCGCTCGCTTGAGACTTGAACGTAGGCTTCACCAGGATCTATTGAGATTGGTATTCGACTCGATGTTGTTGTTCCATCACCGAGCTCACCATCAGTATTTCCTCCCCAACATTTTAAAATTCCAGTAAGGGTGATACCACAAGTATGAGTGTAGCCATTTGAAATTTGAGAATAAGTTACGCCTGAGTCTATGGTTGTTGGGATTAACTTTTTTATAATTGTTCCATCGCCGAGCTGACCATTAAAATTATCACCCCAGCATTTCAAAATGCCAGAAAAAGTAATTCCACAACCCTGCTGACTTCCAGAGCTAATTTTAGAAAATGGCTGACTTCCACCATCAATATCTTTGATATTGAAATCAAAATGTCTTTTTTTTCCTAAAATAATTCTTCTATTTCCAATTCCAATATCCAAGTCCAACGTTAGTTGTTGTTGAGTTTTTAAAATATTGTCATGAATAACATCAAAACTAGCGATTGCCGCTGACGTAGACCCTGGAGAAAAAGTAACACTTGATTCACTGTAGGTATGATCTGTGGTTGGAGCAGAAGAATAATTTTTCTTAATTAAAATTGAAATGGATGTAAGTGATGCCGGTGTTATTTGCAGATTGGTTGTATTTCCGGTAGAGCCTTCAGTAATCACTTTTTGTGTGCTCGTAGAAGCGAATTCTACCAGATGAAGACATGCATCTATGTAAGTATTAAGACCCGTTGACGAACTAAAAGCTAAATTAGTCTGAACATTAGATACTTTATTTTGAATAGTTCCACCATTCAAAACAATTGAAGAATTAAATGAAATGCCATTGGTGTCATAATCAGGATCTTGAGTAAAATACCTAAAAACTATATTTGCAGTGCCTGAGCCACTCAGATAAATAGCATCACGCGTACTCGCACCACTGGGATATTGATCAATCACAAGAAGAATTTTAGGAATACCTGTTACGTTAACTGGTGCACTAAAATTAACAGTGACATCTAAAGCTTGATTTGGATTATATGTTAGTGCAGGAGTGTCCAATGATACAATTTTAGTCCATGCATTTACATAAGTACTAGCTCCACCTGCTGCTGAAAAAGTTAAGCCTGAAGAAGCATTTGAAACTTTATCTTTAATTGTCCCATTGTTTAAAAGTAGTGGTGAATTTACTAAAATCCCATTCAGGTCATAATCAGGATCTTGGGTTGTGTATCTAAAAATAAGATTTGTCGTACCAGAGCCACTCACATAGATAGCATCACGGATAGCTGTGCCACTAGGTGCCTGATCAACAGTAAGTGAAACCTTTGGTGTACCTGTAACATTAACTGCAACGTTAAAACGAACTATAACATCTAGAGATTGAGCTGCACCGTAAGTCATTGCAGAGCTTGTTACTGATACTATTGCCGATGATGATGAAGTCACTTTTTTATTAGCGCTTTTTTGCTGCGAACTAGACCCCTTGCAACCAATCAGCACCAGTGCCATGAAAAATAAAAAGCAATAGTATTTCATTTTTTTACTTAAATTAATTTTAATCATACCTTGTATTAATTCTTACTGATTTTATCGGCATACCAAGACTTAAATTGATCATTTTATTAGCACCATTAATGAGAAATTGTGGACACTACACCTATAGCCTAGAACAAAAGATGACTTCATATGAACAAGATCTCAATATCCAACAAAAGCGCCCTGTATTTATGATTTGAAATACACAGAAATCTGATAGAAAATGGCCCAATTTTTTAGAAAGGGCCATTTGTATTATCTTGGCATACACCCAGAAATTCTACGAGTCGTACTTCCAGTTTCTACCCAATTAGCATTGCTACATATATATTTCGTTGTTACAGTTTCGCAATCTGAACGGCTAGTAATGGACTCGCTTCTTATTTCTTGAGGTCCATAGACATTGATTCCACTTGCACAATCTGTTGAGTCATTAATAAATGTTACTCCACAAGTAATATGTCTTACCGTATATAAATAATTTCGTCCTTGATTATCAGGATAGGTTTTTACCGTATTAAGAACATTGACTGAATTAAATGCTCTGTGCATCGCTGGAGGAGTGCTACTTGTCACTGCAATTTTATCTGCACAAACTTTTCGATAATATTCATCACTATTTGTATTATATGCACCAGAGACATTTATCCACTCATAATCTAAGAGATTAACATAAGATTTTGCATTTGCAGTTCCAGCAAATGAAAAGAAAGTTGCCGCAATAAAAAAGAGAGTTGTACCTAAATTTAGCTTTTTCATTTGTACCTCCAAAGTACTTTCTAACCATAGTTGTTCATGCATTTGCATGAAAAATAAATTTAATTCTTTATCGGGAGGCTTCTTCTAAAGATAGAGTCAAAAAAGTCTGAAGCTCTAATTAGTGTGGACATTTCTAAATGAGTGGCATTCAGTAAGAGCGGACTGTTCCTATTGAAAAAATGTCTTTATAATTGCAGCAATTCCAAGAATCAAGGCGGTGATCGACCAAACCTCAATTCGTAAAAAGAAAAAGGAATGACGTCCCTGAAAGCGAAATCCTTGTCTACTAAATAACTTAAAACCTGGGGAATTTAACTTCCTACCTAAAATCCAAAAGACAAATGATAACGGAAAAAAATAAAGCGATGAAAAAATCCAATTTGAACTGGTCAGCAAGTTAAAATAACCTAAAATAAAAAATTGCACTAGCGCGATAATCGGCACAAAAATTCCAAGCCCAGACCAAATAATCATACTGAAACCTCAAATATTTATTTAAAAAATATAAAAAAATAACTCTAGGGATAAATTTTAACCTACATTACTATGATTACAAGTCAGATAATAATGAACCCGAGAAAAAAATGAAACTCAATTTGTTAATTACCTATTTATTTATTACTCTTTTTTCTGCATGTTCAAGTTCTCAAAATAAAATTGAGGATCCCTGTCTTTGATCTTCCCCTGTTAAAACGGACACACTTTTAAGCACATAACCCAACAAAGGGTATGTAGATGAAGTTGAAAACAAAGAAAATTGAACAAAAGA
>JAYSPR010000061.1:0-12302 GCA_043721975.1 Bacteriovoracaceae bacterium | reverse complement strand
AAAAAAAACGGCCATAGGTATTATCCCCCTTTTGCTTATGGCCCTTTTCTTGTTTCTGATCTCGATCACAAACGTACACGCTTATTCATTAACTACTGATTTTAAAAATGGATTTTACTGGGGATCTTTCCCTATAAGAATGGCAAAGTTTGCACCAGTCGCCAGTGATTCGGCTTTACTTGAAAGGCTCGCCAATGAATCAATTGCCGAGTGGGAATCAGTCATCGGTAAAGATATTTGGGAATTGAGCACAGTTCAAAATAATTCAAATTTCTCTGGAAATTATATTCGCTGGTCAGATAATTTTGGTGCTGAAACGGGATTTGATCCTTCGCGAACTTTGGCCATCACAATTCGTTATAATCAAGGAACTTATTTTCAACAAACCGTTATTATTTTAAATGGAAGCATTAGTTACTTAAGACAAAATTGGGGTAACTCACTTAAGACAACCATTCTTCATGAAGTTGGTCATACTTTGGGATTAGATCATTCGAGTGACTCTCAAGCCATTATGGCCGCGAGTTTAGGTTCGGCAACAACACTTCAATCTGATGATATTCAAGGGATCAACGTTGTTGTCGATGAAACGATTAGAAGACAATCGACTGGATTTATTTCACCTTTTGCTTCTCGTGAAGAAAAAGTAGCAGCTTGTGGAACGGTTGAAGACATTGCTAAAAAAGGTGGTGGATCAGGTGGAGGAAACTTTTTAGGCTCACTCATTTTTGGCTTTTTAGCAGTCATGGCCTTTGGAAGTCTTGGTAAAAATAGGAAAGAAAAGATTTTAGTCGGGTATTAAACAATTCACCTTGAAATTTTTTAAAAATGGACTCAGATTTTTGCTCTTTAATCCGATAAATCGGGCATGAAAGAACAAAATACACCAGTCATAAATTACATCTTTTACCTTCACACAAAAATTGATTTGGATCAGACCTTTTATCTATTAGCAGAAGTTCTAGGCAAGATTAATATTACTTTAATTCCTATCGAGCCAACTGAACTAAGAAACTTGGATAAAACAAAAAAGAATCATTTAATTGTTGTTAGGTCCGATTTTAATTCTGCATTTGCCTTCAATGATTTAAGAAAAGATTTTCTTGATAGTTCTATGGCCCAAAATAAGGTTATGGTTTATGATGTAAGTTCATTTTCAGAAATTGAAAATGCGGTGAAGTTAGAAACTAAAAATGTGTATCGCTATTTTCAACTTCCACTCAATGTAAAACAAGTGGCCATGACGATTGCAGTAGAATTTTTTAAAGATAGAAACAACCAAATTAAACAAGTTGATTGGCCAGGTGGACGAAGAGCAAAATTGCCGTCCATGAATGAATCGAATTAATATTTATGAAAACAAGAATCAGTGAAGACTCCCAACGTATATTGATGCTTTTAAAGCTAGATGCCAGAAGACTTTTCGAGAGAATAAAATTCAGGGCACCAGAATATATGTATGAGTTTTCTTTGAAAAGAACCCGAGATCACTTTCCAGCTGTCTTTACTAATCGCTATGAAGCGGCTTCTTTTAAAGAGTTAATGCTTTGTGGAGAAGAAGTGATTTCAGGGTTAGATCAGTTTTATAGCAAGGTCGATGAAATGAGATGGTATCTTAACCACACTCAAGACATGCCAAACCGAGTAGAAGACAAAGTCCATGCTTACGCCAGAGAGTTAGAAAAATTATTTGAAATGTTAAACTTATTTATTGATGCAGAGATGGGACTCTTAAAAGAAAAAAATTATAATGAAACAGACAATTAACATCATCGCTTTTTTTTTCGTACTCGCTATTCCATTTGCGCTTTCATCGCAAACGAGAAAAGCTATTCCTGCTGGAAGATATGAAGCTCTTTCTGGAATCAAAAATTCTAGGGCCCTGCAGTCAAATGAATCGACAATTACGTTAGATAAAAAAGAAGCGTCTTCACTTTTTTGGTCTGAGGTCCTCACACATATTCCAGATAAATCAACTAACTTAAATTTTGTGACGACTGGAAAACTCGAAGAGTATGAATCAACGTCACTCATAGCCAAAGGCCTAGTGGCTTCAAAACAAATCACTTTAAAAACCAAGCTCATTTATAGCGATAATCTTAAAAGAGATGAGAGCGCGCTCAAGGCTCTTAAAAGTAAAGAAAGTCTGGTGGTCTTAAAAGATTCGCGTGAATTGAAAGATGTCCTCGCTAAACTTTCGCAATTTGAAGTCATGCTTTATCAAGCTGAAAGTAACGCTAATTATTTCTTACTTAAACTCAAGTAAAAAACTCAAGTAAATACTACCTGCTAGACGTAGTTTTAATCTCCCGAGATAATGGAGAGATGAAAATTCTTTTGATTATTTTCTTTTTAACTTTAGGGCTTTTAAGTTCAAAAAGTTTCGCAATAGGCACGACGACTTCAGAAGAAGGTTTCTTTGCTGGCCGTTTATCAAAAATTAATCGCGATATCTCTACGGTTCGCGTGAAGGTTGATTTTGAAAATGTAAAATATGTTAACGTCAAAGATAAGCTCGAATTTTGGGATGAAAGAAATTCCAGTCTCAAATGTAAAAGTTATGTTTTAGGAAGAACAGCAGATTACGTTCTCATCAAAGTTATCGATATGAGGTTCTGTGAGAAAAATCTTTTATTCACTAACGGAGCTTATTTTAGATTCTTCAGTGAAGATTTAGAAAACAATATAAAAATGGGTCGTGAGGTCGTGAGTATCCTTCTAAAAAAACGTTTGGCTGTTCAAGGACAAATGGATATTAGAAATAAGGAAATCTTAAGTCATATAGAAAGAGTGAATACCACCAATGCTCGTTACCAGACGCTTCGCGACAAACTAGAGCAGGAGTGGCAAAAGGAACTACACGCTCTCGACGAAGACAGAACTTACTCACTTAGATCTTATAAAGACCTGGAACTGCGTCGTGATGAGATTGATCAGAAGTTAGAATTGTATAAGCTTAAAGATGAAAATCTTACTCTTGATCGTTGGTCTCTAGATTCAAACCTCTATTTCAAAAAATAATTGAAGTCTCCAATCATCTATTCTAAGCTAATTTAGTTTTTTAAAAAGCAGGGGAATAGCATGAAAAATTTCGCGATTACACTGGGCTTAATGCTCGCACTTACAAATGGCGCTATGGCCATTGGAAATCCTAAAGCACCATTTGGTGGAGAGTTAAAAGTTAATCTTGGAGAGGCTCCAACGACTCTTAACGCTCTGGCCTCTTCAGACGGTTATGCTTCTGAAGTTCAGTCTTACATCATGGAAGGTCTTTTGAGTAGGAACTCGGACACCATGGAGTGGGAACCAGGTCTAGCCAAAGAATGGACTATCGCTAAAGACGGAAAATCTTTTGAATTCACTTTAAGAGATGGAGTGAAATGGCATGATGGAAAACCACTTACGATTGAAGACGTTAAGTTTTCTTTTGATGCGATCATGGATCCAAAAGATACTTATAAGACAGCACACTTAAAGTCGTACTATGAAAACATTAAATCAGCAGAAATTACTGGACCTAATAAAATTAAGTTCACAGTGGGAACACTCTACTTCAACAACTTCACAATGGTTGCAGGTTTAACAGTTGTTCCAATGCACCTTTATAAAACTCCTTCTAAGGAGCAAGAAAAAATTCTGAACAAAACATTAGTAGGGACTGGTCCTTATATGTTGAAAGAATTTGACCGTGCTAAAAAAATTGTTTTAGTTGCAAACCCAAACTGGTGGGGAAGAACAGCTCCACACTTAAAGGGGCAAAATAATTTTCAAACAATCACAATGAGATTTATTAAAGATTCAACCATTTCAATTCGTTCAATGGAAAATGGAGATCTTGATTATCTTCCGTTACAACCAGATGAATACGCTCAAAAAACTTCTGGACCGAAGTGGGGAAAATCAGTTCTTAAGGTAAAAGCAGAAAATAAGCAGGTCACTGGTTATACTTTTGTTGGATTTAACTTAACGAACCCAATGTTTAAATCAGTTAAAACAAGACAAGCGATCGTTAATCTTTTTGACCGCAAGAAAATGATTGAGAAGCTTCTTTTTAATTTTTCAATTCCATCAACTGGTCCAGTGTATCAACAAAGTGATTATGCTGATCCAACTGTAAAACCTATTCCATTTGATCCAAAAGCTTCTCTAAAAGCTTTAACTG
Source organism: Bacteriovoracaceae bacterium (assembly GCA_043721975.1). GTDB lineage: Bacteria > Bdellovibrionota > Bacteriovoracia > Bacteriovoracales > Bacteriovoracaceae > Bacteriovorax. Next base: position 8,140 of record JAYSPR010000061.1, on the reverse strand, counting down.
AAGATGGATGGAAAGATACAGATGGCGATAAAGTTCTAGATAAAATGATTGATGGTAAAAAAGTTCAATTGAGTTTCACAATTCTTGAACCACTTCCAGATTTCGTAAAATACCTTACGACATTTCAAGAAGACGCCAAGAAAGTTGGTGTTGATGTTCAGATTAAAGTTGTTGAATGGAACGCATTTATTAAACTTCTTGATGAAAGAAAATTTGAAGCCGTTCGTTTAGCTTGGGGGGGGGGAGATCTTGATTGGGATCCAAAACAAATTTGGCACTCAGAATCTATCGCTAACGCTGGATCAAACTTTGTTCAGTATTCAAATCCTAAGGTTGATAAGTTGATTGACGATGCTCGCTTGATCATGGATAAGAAAGCAAGAATCGTGAAACTTCGTGAAGTTTTCAGAACAATTGCTGGTGATGTGCCATATATCTTCTTATTTAATAATAAGTTTAGATTTTATTCTCACTCTGATCGCGTTGGAAGAGAAAAAGATGTTTACACTTATGCCATCGGAAAAGAGTACTGGTGGTTAACGAAATAGAGCTCAGAGGTTTTCTTTGTTTACTTATATTTTAAAGCGCTTATTAATCATGGTCCCGACTTTGCTCGGGATCACGGTTGTTACTTTTATTATCATTAACCTTGCTCCCGGTAGTCCCATCGAACAACGAATTCAACAATTGAAATTCGGTGGCATGGGCCAAGAAGGCGGCGGTGGTAAATCTAGTGATAAAAACAGTGCAGTTTCTCAAGAAGTTATTGAAGCCCTTAAACGTCAATACGGCTTTGATAAGCCGGTTCATGTTCGCTATTATATTTGGTTAAAAAATATTGCTCATTTAGATTTTGGTGAAAGCTTTACTTACGAAGAACCGGTTTGGGATGTTATCACAAGTAAGCTTCCTGTTTCGCTGCAATTTGGAGTGATCTCCCTCATCATATCCTATTTAGTCTGTATTGTTTTAGGAGTTATTAAAGCCGTTAAACATGGGACTGCTTTTGATTATGTTTCGAGTTTTCTGCTCTTTGTTTTTTACTCCATACCAGGATTCATGCTGGCGATTCTTCTTATTGTTTATTTTGCAGGCGGAAGTTTTTATAACTGGTTTCCGATGGGAGAGTTGTACTCAGATAATTACTATGACCTGACTTTGTGGGGAAAAATTATCGATAGAATTCACCATTTCATCCTTCCGCTTATTTGTTACATGATTGGGTCTTTCACGGTTCTCACCATGCTTATGAAAAATTCGCTCTTAGATGAAATTAAAAGAGATTATATTCGCACTGCTCGTGCCAAGGGAATGTCTGAGAAAGTTGTCTTTTTAAAGCATGCTTTGAGAAACGCACTCATTCCCATTGTTACAGGTATAGGTGGATTTATTTCTGTATTCTTTGTGGGTTCATTATTACTAGAAAGTATTTTTCAACTCGATGGGATGGGACTCTTAAGTTATAAGTCTATTTTACAAAGAGATTACAACGTCATTATGGGCCTCATTTTTATTCAAAGTGTGCTTATGTTGATTGGTAACTTAATTAGTGATCTTGCTTACATCGCTGTCGACCCAAGGATTGATTTTAAATGATTGAAAAATTTCTAAGCCATGAATTAAGTCGAAAAAGATGGAAGATTTTTAAAAAGAGCAAAACAGCGAGCTATTCTGCCGTTATTATAATTTTTTTAATTGCGGCTACTTTCTTATCTCCTTTTATTGCCAACAATAAGCCTCTGGTTATTAAGTACAAAGGTGAAATGTATTTTCCTATAATTAAAGATTACGATGCTGAAAAATTCGGTATTACTGATACGATCACCGTTGATTATAGAGGATTAAAACTCTCTGGTGAGGACTACTCATTGTGGCCAGTCATTCAATGGGATCCCTATGAAAGTAACTCTAAAGTTGAGTCTTACCCTTCACCACCTAGTGAGATTAATTTATTTGGAACAGATGACCGCGGTCGCGATGTTTTAACTCGTCTGCTTTATGGTTTTCAATACAGTATTTCTTATGCTGTCGCTGTTTGGTTTATTTCCCTAATCATTGGTACTGCTCTTGGTGGAACCATGGGGTATTTCGGTGGAAAGGTCGATTTCATGGGCCAGAGAGTTGTCGAAGTCTTGAGTACAGTTCCACAATTTTTTCTCCTCATTATTTTAATTTCAATTTTTTCTCCGTCGTTATTCATGTTGATTGCAATCTCATGCATCTTTTCATGGATAGGAATTTCTTATTATGTTCGCGGGGAATTTTTAAAGAATAGAAACAGAGAGTTCGTAGAAGCCGCTCGTGCCCTTGGAGCTTCTAACTTTAAAATCATTTTTAAGCACATTTTGCCAAATTCGCTCACACCGATTATTACCTTTGCTCCTTTTACGATTGCAGCAGAGATCGTGGGTCTTGCGGCCCTAGATTATTTAGGATTTGGTCTACAAGTTCCCACTCCAAGTTGGGGAGAGCTTTTATCCCAAGCGCAAAAAAATTATACAATTGCTTGGTGGTTAGCATTCTATCCTTCCCTTGCTTTGTTCGTTGTTCTCACACTCCTAAACCTCGTAGGTCAAGGTGTTCGAGATGCAATGGACCCGAATATGACTTAATTAAAATATTGTTTTTAATCCAAGAGTCACAGATCTTCCACCGGTGTTGTAGCCGTAAACTTCTTCGTAGTTTGAATTGAGTAAATTTCTAATAACAAAGTAAGAGCTTAATCTTTCACTGTGATTCATTTCAAAATTCATATGGAATATCAAGTGAGATTCGAGCATTACAGTATTCCCTAGATTATCGTAATCAGATTTTTTTCCTGTGTAATCCACTAGAAAAATTCCAGATAAATTTTCTAATTGAGCGCTGACATTGGCCCCAATTTTTATATCAGGTCGTCTTAATAATTTATTGTTTGCTGATAAGTCACGAGCACGAAGTAGCGTAGTGGTGACTTGAGTTTTCCAAATGTCATCAAGCTTTACTGAAAGTGTTGTTTCATTTCCTAAAATTCGGGCACGGCCCTGGTTAATATTTACATAAGTGACGGGATGAAAGCTTAAACGATTATAAAGATCAGTTCCAAAAAATGTTGTCACAAATTCAGAATGATTGCTATTGAAGGGAGCAATAAAACCAATTTCAAAAGTTTGACTTGTCTCAGGTTTAAGATTGCGATTTCCATATTGAGAATCAAACAACTGATTTAGGCTTGGTGCCCTGAATCCAGTTGAGAAACTAGTTTTTAACTGAAATATTGTGAACTGATGGAGAAAAGCTAATTTGTAGGTTAGATGCTCATGGAAGATTAAGTTGCGGTCAATTCTTATACCTAAATTCATGACATCCAAATTTTTTTCTAATTTATTATTTAAAAAGAAACTTTGATTTTCATTAAAATTATTTTTTTGATCTTTTTCGTGAGTCATTTCAAGATTCATTTGTGAAGTTAACCATGCTTGTGGATTAAAGAGGTGAGTGACAGAAGCTGTTTTCATTTCCCCTTTCGTCTTCTCCGTAGAATTTTTTGAATGAATAGAATCTTTTTTTACTTCAAGAATTCTATGATGAGTAGCTTGATTAAAAGAAAATTCAGTTTCACCGTAATCCCATAATTGACTGTAACTTAAGCGACCATAGTGCTCTTCGGTGGTCTGGCTATCATTAATGTCATCGTTCCCATTTCCTCCCCCTTTATCGAGATCAGCTTGGTCATGTATATAATGATAATTTAATTTTAAATTACTATGAGAATTAATTGTTTGATTTAAGTTACTATTAAAGCCTATTTTTTTTTGCCCGTCTTTATCGTTAGGCTGATTCGTTTGATCATTGGCCGCTGAAAATCCTTTTGAATCAAGATAATCAGCACCAAAAGAAAGCGCTGTTTGATTTATTTTCTTCTGAAGATTAAAGGCTCCTTTCATTGTACAATAAGTTCCATAATCTAATTGAGCGCTGCCCGTGAGTTTTTCTTTTCCTTCTTTACTGGTTATAAGGATGACACCACCAATGGCATTAGAGCCATAGAGAAGTCCTTGAGAGCCTTTGAGAATTTCGATTCGTTCAATGTTGTTGAGACTTAAACGACCAAAATCAAATTGCCGATTGGGATTACTTGGATCGTTCATGACGATCCCATCAATAATGACTAGAACATGAGAAGAGTCGGCTCCTCTCAAAAAGAGGCTAGTGTTTCCTCCCATTGGTCCAGACTGCGTGAGTGCCAAATCAGACTCTTGTTCAAACAATTGAGTTAGGCTTGTCGTTTTTTCTAGATCCTTTCTTTGAAAAACCTTTATATCAGAAGGAGATTTTTCATAGGTCGTTGTGATGCGTTCTGCTTTAACGAGAATAGGTTCAATTTGGATTTGGGCCAGAGTTGCTGTTGGCAGTAGTGGCAGTAAAATAAGTAAAGCAAGTACAGTAGTCAAATAAGACATAAAATCCTCCGCGGGTTAATAGTTCTAAAAAGGGATCGGGCTTTACCGTTGCGGGACAGCGTTGGAATCTCACCAAACTTCACTTCTTTTTAGATATTTGAGTCAGAGCATATCATACGTCAGATGCTTCTTTCTTTACAATAAAAATGCTGAGACATAAACTTTTTAAATGAAAGCAGGACTATTGGTTATTTTTTTATTATTTTTTTCACAAGAAAAGGCTTTCGCACTTGATTGTGAAACTCAAAAAATATTGAGCACCTATCAACCACGTTTTGCTAAACTTTTTACAATTAAATACTTCGAGCATTTTAAAGTCATTGAAAGTCATACTGATAAATTTATTGTCACGGATAAGAAGTTAAATTGCAGCACAAGTCTACCTCTCATTAAATTAAATACTGAGCGAGTGATAGCCACTTCTACCACTCATTTATCTTTTTTAAATTTTTTCCATTTAGAAAAAAAGTTAGTTGGCTTTCAAGGTGTCAATTATATCTATAATTCTTCTTATGATAAAAAAAGTTTAAAAGACATAAGTTTTGATCTCAATCCAGAAGAATTAATTTCTCTAAAACCAGATCTCATCGTAGCTTATTCAGAAAATTTAAGGCGACCCGAAAGGCTTAATGAACTTAGAAAATTGGCATTGCCCATTGTGCTTAATCATGACTTAGAAGAAAAGCATCCACTCGCGCGAGCTGAGTGGATAGTTTTTATGAGTGTTTTTTTTGGAAAAGATAAAGAAGCAATTACTTTTTTCAATGAGATTGCACTTAATTACGAGAAGCTTCAAAAAGAAGTGAGCAGACTCGTTTCAAAAAATATTCTAGTTGGTGATATTCAAAATGGCCATTGGGCAACTTGTGGAAGTTCAAGTGATTTGGCTCTTTTAATTAGAGATGCTGGTGGAATTTTGGCTCTAGAGAATGTTTCAGATAAATCTTCTAAAACTCAGTTCATCTCATTAGAAAAAGCTTTGATTCTAAAAAACTTTCCAGTTTTGTGGCTTTCACAAAATACTTGGACAAGTAAAAAAATGATCAATAGTGATTCACGCTACCAAAAATTTAAGAATTTAAAAATTTTTAATAATATAAAAAAGCTCAATGCTCAAGGTTTCAACGATTTTTGGGAAAATGGACTTGCTCGTCCGGATCTCCTTTTATTAGATTTAGTGAAAATCATTCATCCAGAAAAATACCCACAAATTGATTTAGTTTGGTATAAGGAGCTACAATGAAATTAGCTCAACTTAAATTTTTTTTTCTGGTTATTATAACAATTTTAGTTGCATCAGTGCTCTTCGTTTATGGAGAAGCCGGATTTAATATTGAAGACTCACTCCTGCTGTGGCAGCTGCGTTTTCCAAAAATAGTTGTGGCTTTTTTAGCTGGAGGAATGCTCGCTTCTTCTGGCTTTTTATTACAAGTTTTTTTTCAAAATCCATTAGCAGGCCCTGATTTATTAGGAATTAATTCAGGTGCGAGTTTAGGTGTTGCCCTCGCTGTCATGGGAGCAAGTTTTTTACCGGTGCAGTTTCTTTTACTAAGTACACCAATTATGGCATTTTTAGGTGCTTTGGGAGTTTTTTTCTTTTTGATGTTTCTCGTTCAAAAAAATGTTAGTAAGATAAGTCTCATTATTTTAGGGTTATTAATTGCAAGTTTTGCGACAAGTCTCATTAGTATGTTGGTGAATTTTTCATCTAGTTTGCAAATTAAAAACTTTCTTTCATGGTCCATGGGGTCTTTTAAAGATGTGACCTTAGAAGCACTTCCACTTTTTGTAATACTCTCTTTTTTTAGTTTAATAGGACTTTTTTTTATTCCTAAAAAACTTAATCAATACATGATTGGAGAAAATTACGCCAAGTCTATGGGAATGGATGTAAAAAGCTTCAAGCTCATTTTAGTTTTACTCTGTTCGTTTTTAGTTTCCATCGTAACTGCTTATTGTGGACCAATCGCTTTTATAGGCGTGATTGCACCACACTTAGCACGAGTCTTACTTAAAAAAAGTGATGTGCGTATTATTCTTCCAGCTGCTTTTATCGTGGGAAGTCTGCTGGCACTTTTTACTGAACTAATCTTGATATTAATACCGGGACATTTTTTGGCGACGAATTCACTTTTGGGTTTAATTGGTGCTCCAGTGATTGGGTTTTATTTATTGAAAAACCAGAGGAGTAAGCTCATATGAAGCCCTTGTTGAATTTTCAAAACCTCGCTGTGGGATTTGGGGTAAAGCCAATTTTAAAAGATCTCAATGGTTCATTGAGTGCAGGGCAACTCATAGCTCTTATGGGAATTAACGGAGTTGGAAAAAGTTGCTTTTTAAAAACATTGGTTGGATTAAACCCACTTATAAGTGGAGAAGTTTTTTACGAAGAAAAAAGTATCAATGAATATAGTCCTCGTGAACTATCTTTAAAAGTAGCGATCGTTTTAACTGAAAAATTCGAAAGTGATTATATGCGAGTGCATGAATTAGTTTCACTAGGCAGATCCCCTCATACAAATTATTGGGGAGAACTAAGCCCGGGAGATCAGAAAGTTATTCATGAGGCCTTTGAGCTCTTAAATATTTTAGATTTGAAAGATCATTTTTTTGAAGATCTTAGTGACGGTCAAAAACAAAAAGTACTGTTGGCCCGCGCTCTCGCTCAAGAACCGCAATTACTGATTTTAGATGAGCCGACAACTTATTTAGACATACCATCTAAAGTTGAATTGATGGAAGTCTTAAGAAAAATAGCTAAAGAAAAAAAAATGGCGATTTTGCTCAGCACTCACGATTTAAATCTCATAGAAAATATTGTGGATGTTATTTGGCTGATTGAAAAAGAAGGATCGCTTGTAGCAAAAAGTCCTGAAGACATGAAAGCCTCAGGACTTTTAAAGTCGAATTTTAGAATCTAAATTTGAACAAGAGCAACTGAAAATATTTTTTCTTTTCCATCGCGAAGAATTTTCACCGAAACCTTTTCACCAATTTTGAATTTATTAATAGCTAGATAAAGATCATCAAAAGTTTTAACAGGCTCTTTATTAATTCCTATAATCGTATCACCTAAATAATACTGTCCTCTGCGATCTCTTGAAATTCCTTGAAGGCCAGCTTTTGCAGCAGGAGATTTAGGATCAACGTACTTAATCATGACACCTTCACGAAGACCGAAACGAGCGGCGTAAGCTTCTTCTAAAATGGCAACGCCAAGACCAGGTCTATTAACTTTTCCATACTGAATCACTTGAGGGACAATATCTTTAATAATCGCAACTGGTATAGCAAAACCAAGTCCTGCACTTGAGCCCGCTCCACCAGCATTATAAATCATGGCGTTCATTCCAATGAGACGTCCTTGAGAATCTAATAAAGCACCACCAGAATTTCCTGGATTAATGGAAGCATCAGTTTGAATCATTCCATCAATTGAAACTCCACCGTAACCTTTAATTTTTCTTCCCAAGGCAGAGATGGCACCAGTAGTAAGTGTATGATCAAGACCTAGTGGATTACCAATGGCCAAAGCTTTTTGTCCAACGAGCAAGGTTTTAGAGTCACCACGTACAATCGGTTTTAAATTTTTTGGAAGCTCTTTGATCTTCCCCTGTTAAAACGGACACACTTTTAAGCACATAACCCAACAAAGGGTATGTAGATGAAGTTGAAAACAAAGAAAATTGAACAAAAGA